>ONKC01000002.1 GCA_900318295.1 uncultured Eubacteriales bacterium | reverse complement strand
CGCTGATAAATATCTTTCCTTCATATTCGGTAAAGACAAAGGATGCTTTTACACCCTGGATGTCCAAGAATGTGTTTGCTATCTTGGAGCCTATGATTGTAGGATCGGGGAATGCATCCGCGTGGCAGGTTGCCAGTGCAAAAGAATCCATAAACAGCGTCATGTTTGTGACGGCCTCGGCCTGAACTTTGTATTCTTCCAAATCCGTTCTGAACATTTTTCTGATACGGATCATCTCGGCTCCGCATCTTCTTAAAAATGCCACGGCCTCGAAAGTCCTTACGCCGGGTTTGTTCATAAAGTTGTTTGTGTCAACCATGATTCCGGAGTAAAGGGCATCCGCCTCGAGGGTACGAAGATGTACCTCGTCTCCCGAATACTGTATGATCTCTGCGACCATCTCGCAGGCTGATGAGGCGAAGGGCTCCACGTATGAGAGAGTGGGGTTGACAAAAGCCTCGCCGGTCTGGCGGTGATGATCTATGACTACGATCGATGAAACCTTATCGATAAGTCCAGGAGCATCCGTAAAGGATGGCTTGTTGACATCGACTACTACCAAAAGCACACCGATACCATTCCCTACGAAGTCAGAAGCCTGCGATGAAGATAAAAACAGATCGTCGGGATAGTCTTTGTTACCTTTGAAAAGTCCGAGCAGCGGCTCCAAAGCCGATGTCACAGAGTCGACCACAATACGGGCCGGCTTTCCGAGGTCTGTAGCGATCCTGTATATACCGAGCGCACTTCCGATAGCATCGACATCAGGCATCTTATGACCCATGATGATCAGGCGGTCGGCAACCTCGATGGAATCACGAAGGGCGTGTGCTTTTACACGTGCCTTTACGCGGGTGTTTTTCTCCTGCTCGATACTCTTTCCTCCATAGTAGAGGGTGTTGTCCTTGGTTTTGATCACGACCTGATCGCCGCCTCGTCCGAGTGCCAGGTCGATCGCGGAGCGCGCGTATTCCTGACGTTTGCGGTAGGTGTCTGCCTGAGAGCCGATACCTATGGATATCGTGATACCGGTTTCCTCTGCGGATCCGGCATTTATCGTTTTTATGTCCTCGAGAAGTGAGAACTTGTCAGCCTGCATTTTTGCAAGGTATTTGTGCTGGAGTAAAAAGATATATTTGTCTTTTTCGAGCTTTCTGATGATGGCGTCGTAGCCGAGCATGTATTTGTTTATCTTTCTGTCGGCGAGAGCTACCAAAAGAGCGCGTCTTACGTCGTCGACCGTATCCAGACATTCTTCATAGTTGTCTATATAGAGAAGACCGACATCCAGACGCTGATCGTAGTTTTCCTGAAGAACACGAACAAGGTCGGTTTCGTTGTAGATATAGATCACATAGAGCTTGCCGGATATCCCGATATGCGAAGCGCGTCTGGCGAGCTCTTTTTCAACTCTTTTGTCAGAACCGATAGCCTGCTCGAGATCAAGTCTTTTTACGACGGCGTGATAGAAGGTGTTCTCCACGCTAAAATGCATATCCGCGGATTCATCGGCTGCACCGGGAATGCTTTTGTCGTCTATCTCGGGGATAGCTTCGGTAATATTGAATCTTTTTCCGAGATCCGAGGCAAAGGTGGATCTGAAAGCATCGTTATCCCAGATACTGATAAGGTTGCTGTCCACGATACACATAGGAAGCTCAAACTCAGTTGCGATCTTTTTGGTGGCCACATGAAAACGCATCGCATAGCTTACAATATCCCTGAGAACCGAGCGCCTTTTAAATAGAAAAAGAATAAGTGCCAAAATAAGATACGCACCGACGTAGCATGTGATATACATGGCTATCTGAGTGTCGAGTGTGTATACATGTATGTTCATTATGATAAGGATGATCCCGAGGACCAAAGGCCAACGAAGATAATTTGTCAAAATCTTACGCATTTTATCGGTATTCATGCAAAATCCTCCATGTCGTCAGGTTAGACGTACAGATAGTATACCACTTATCCTCCCTAAAATCAATAATTATAATTTCGCATTGACGGGGAATGAAATCTATGAGAGAATAGTCGAAGAAAGATAGAATGATCTCCCCGGATCAGACTTGGAGGTAAAGATGAGAAGATTAGGTGACAGATTTGATGCCAGGCTAATAAGGGATGTGGATTCGATACATTTTCTTATGCCGTTTATCTACCCGAGAAGGGCTGATAATGAGGGCTATATCAAAGAAACCATTGACCTTACCGAGGCGATGAAGTTTCTCGAGAAGAAAAATGCCGAGAACGACGGCTATCATTATACGATGTTTCAGTTGGTCCTGACCGCGATTCTAAAGATATTGGTGCTCAGACCGCAGCTGAACCGCTTTATAGCAAACGGATCGATGTACCAGAGAAATCGCATATCCGCTGCATTCACGGTTAAAAGAAAGTTTGAGGACACCGGAGATGAAGGACTTGCTTTTATCAGCGGCTTGAGAGTCGATACACTTGATACGATCCATCAGAAGATGTATGAGCAGATCTATCAGGCTCGCAAGGGCAGCGGCGGTGATGCCGTAGACACGATCAATATCTTTAAAAAGCTTCCCAGATTTATCGGCAGAACGATCATCAGATTTATATGCTTCCTCGAAAGACACGGGATCGTATTTGAGTCGCTTACCGAAGGAGATCCCGGTTATGCATCCGTGATGCTCTCAAATCTCGGTTCCATCGGGATGAAGGCAGGATATCATCATCTGTCAAACTGGGGGACAAACTCCATATTTGTTGTCATCGGAAAGATGGAGAAGCGTCCGTTTTATGATCAGGACGGCAAGGTGGACATGCGGATGAGTGTCGATCTGGGGCTCACCGTCGATGAGAGGATCGCTGACGGGTATTACTATTCCAAATCAGTGAAGCTTTTAAAATATCTTTTGGAACATCCGCAGGAGCTTGACAGGCGCCTGGAGGAAAAGCCGAAAATGCATAAAGAAAAGTGAATATTTCTATATAAACATTAAAATCATAACATAAGCAGGTGCAAAAATGAGTGAAATTGAACGTAAATGGAATGACAAACCGATCACTGCAAAGACGCCGTGGGAACCTCATTTAGGTGAGGTTCCCCTTTCAATACCGTATTTTGAGGGATCGATGTATGAGATGGTCGAGAAGATATCGGAAAAATATCCCGACTATGTGGCTTTTGACTTTATGGGTCGTCCGACTACATACAAAAGGCTTGTTTCGGAGATCCATAAGTGTGCGAGATCGCTTCGCACGATCGGAGTAAGGCAGGGAGATCGTGTGACTATCGCCATGCCAAACTGCCCTCAGGCTATTTTTATGCTGTATGCGGTCAATCTGATCGGCGCTGTGGCAAATATGATCCACCCGCTCTCGGCAGAAAAGGAGATCGAGGATTATCTGAACATGTCAAAAAGCGTTACCGCGATAACTCTTGATCAGTTTTACAGTAAGTTTGAAAGCATACGCGCAAACACAAGTGTTGTCAATATTATCATCGCAAGTGTTAAGGATGAGTTGACCAAGCGCTTGAAGGCCGGATACATGCTGACAGAGGGGAGAAAGATAAAGATACCTTCGGATGCGCCGGTCATAAGATGGAAGGATTTTATCAGGCTGGGGAGATCCTGCTTTTACAATTACAAGGTCAAATCCCATGCTGATGACCCTGCGGTTATCCTGTATTCCGGCGGCACGACCGGGACGACGAAGGGGATAGTCCTGACCAACATGAACTTCAATGCTTTGAGCTCACAGGTGCTTGCTGCCAATCCGATGTTTCGTCCGGGTGACAGGATGCTTGCGGCTATGCCGCTTTTCCACGGCTTCGGCCTGGGTGTCTGCATCCACACTATGCTGACGAGCGGAGGAAGATGCATCCTTGTGCCGAGATTCACTGCTGAGAGCTACGCAAAGCTCATCACAAAGTATAAATGTAACTTTATTGCAGGTGTGCCTACTCTTTATGAAGCACTTTTGAGGATCAAGTCGATGGACGGAAAGAATCTAAGCTTCCTAAAGGGAGTTTTCTCCGGAGGAGATTCTCTTTCGATAGAGCTTAAAAAGAAGCTGGATCGTTTTTTAAACGACCATCAATCCGTGGTGATGGTGAGAGAGGGCTACGGAACGACAGAGACAGTGACGGCATGTTGCCTTACACCGCCGCATATGTTCAAGGAGGGAAGCATCGGACTGCCGTTTCCTGATACATATATAAAAATAGTCAAACCCGGGACTGATGAGGAGCTCCCGTACGGTGAAGAGGGAGAGATACTTTTGGCGGGACCTACCGTGATGAAGGAGTATATGGATAATCCCGAGGAGACCGCCCAGACTCTTCGCGAGCACGCCGACGGTCTGACATGGGTGTATACCGGAGATCTCGGAACGATGGATTCGGAAGGCTTTATATTCTTCAAGGGAAGAGCAAAGAGAATGATCGTCTCGTCCGGTTACAATATCTACCCGGCTCAGCTTGAAAACATTATTGATGCGCATGAGAAGGTGCAGATGAGCTGCGTGATAGGGGTTCCCGATACATACCGCATGCATGCGGTCAAAGCGTTTATTATGTTAAAGCCCGGAGTTGCGGCAGATGATGTGACACGCGAAGAGATCATGAATTATTGTAAAAAGCATCTGGCAAAATACGAGATGCCCAGAGAGATAGAGTTCAGAAAAGAGCTTCCGAAGACGCTTGTAGGAAAGGTCGCATACAGGCAGCTTGAGGAGGAAGAGTTGGCCAAATAAAACAATTGCGAAAAAAATCAATTACGAAATAAAACAGCCATCTGTTCACATATCTGCGCTGACACGCTTTCGCTCGATTCCAAGCGCCACGTTGTGCGACACCAAAAAACGGTGTCTGCGCAACGACGCTTGCAAAACGGTCAGCGCGCGATATGTATTCCAGATGGCTGTATTTAGTTTCCGGAATTTAGAGAAGTTTTATTATGTCAGATTGGTCCGGTAAATGGCGGTGCTTATATGTGTCTGCAACTGCAACTATAACGTTACTATGTTTTCATCGACCTAACGGTTCGTCTGTAAGCGTTTAAGCCAATGGTTTGCCGGTGAGCTTTTCGAAACCTTCCAGATAGATGGCGATAGTCTTATCGAGCACGTCCTGTGGCAAGGTCCAGTCATGGTTGCCGTCGTTTGCTTTGAGCCAGTCTCTGGCGAACTGCTTGTCGTATGACGGCTGACCGTGTCCCGGCTCGTATCCGTCGAGTGGCCAGAAGCGTGATGAATCCGGTGTCAGCATCTCGTCAGCGAGGACGATGTTGCCATCCTCATCGAGTCCGAACTCGAACTTGGTATCTGCTATGATGATGCCCTTTGTGTAGGCGTAGTCGGCACATTTTTTATAAAGAGCGATAGTATAGTCGCGAAGCTTCTCGGCATACTCTTTTCCTTTGCCGGGGAAGCTCTTCTCCA
Source organism: uncultured Eubacteriales bacterium (assembly GCA_900318295.1). Classification (GTDB taxonomy): domain Bacteria; phylum Bacillota; class Clostridia; order Lachnospirales; family Lachnospiraceae; genus Eubacterium_F. The sequence continues at coordinate 73,646 of ONKC01000002.1, read as the reverse complement.
GATGGTCGATACTCTGCTCAAATGAGATGTTTTCGTCATGTTCACCGATCTCGGCTTTGGTTGAAGGTGTGTAGATCGGCTCAGGGAGCTTGTCCGACTCCTTCAGACCTTCAGGAAGAGTTATGCCGCAGACCGTGCCGTTTTTCTGATAGCTGGCCCAGCCGCTTCCTGTGATGTAACCGCGAACGATACACTCGATCGGGAGCATGGTAAGCTTTTTACAGAGCATCGAGCGGCCCTCGAAGCGATCGGTCCTGAAGCCCTCGGGCATATCGGCTGTATCCGTGGAAATCATGTGGTTTGGCATGATTTCCGAAGTGAAATCAAACCAGAACTTTGACATCTGCGTGAGAACGCGTCCTTTATCACGTACCTCATTATGAAGGATAACGTCGAAGCAGCTGATGCGATCTGTGCAAACCATGATCAGCGAATCACCGTTATCGTATATCTCTCTAACTTTGCCTTCAGCAATGGGTTTTGGTGTGTTACTCATGGAAAAACCTCCTTCTATAAGAAAAGATAGTATCATTTTATTACAAAAATGTAAAAAGTGCAAATATTTCTTGAAAAACCTTAACAAAATCCTTGACAAATGGCGAAAAAAGGCGTATAAATATAAATGCAGGGTCGCCGAGGGCGTAACATAATTGAAAAATGTTACATTTTTGGTGACGCATAAATCAAATCTTATAAGTCGAGGAGGACTATCACAATGAACAAGACTGAATTAGTTGATGCAATTGCAAAGCAGGCAGACCTTACAAAGAAGGATGCTGAGGGCGCTCTTAAGGCGTTCATCGATACTGTAACCAAAGAGCTCAAGAAGGGCGGTAAGGTTCAGCTCGTAGGCTTTGGTACATTCGAGGTTGCTAAGCGTGCAGCAAGAGATGGCGTTAACCCGCTTACAAAGGAGCCTATGCACATCGCTGCTTCAAAGGCACCGAAGTTCAAGGCTGGTAAGGCACTCAAAGAGGCTGTTAATAAAAAATGATCGCGTTAACAGCGTGAGACTGTAGTTTATAAAAGCCCATCGCATGCTTGCATGTGGATGGGCTTTTTTAACTACAGGTGAACCTGTCGTGTCACGAGGATTCCGGAGGAATCCGAGTCGAGACGACAGGTCTCACGCTGTGGAGCTATGTATGCAGGTCTCACGCTGTGAAGCTATGTATGCAGTCTGACGCAGTGTTATGGAGGTGAACCATGCGACTTGACAAATATCTGAAGGTCTCACGCCTGATCAAGCGCCGCACGATCGCAAATGAGGCTTGCGACGCCGGCAGGGTGATGGTCAATGACAAGGTGGCCAAAGCATCCTACGACGTCAAGGTGGGCGACATCATAGAGATCGTCTTTGGCGACAGAAAAACCAGAGTAGAGGTTTTGATGGTACAGGAGACCGTAAAAAAAGAAGCAGCAGGGGAAATGTATAAGAATATATAGAAAAATTACCATATTTTCGACAAAAAATCAGATTTTTCCTTGACTTTTATGTTAAAATTGCCTATAATTATGAATGAATGGGGGTGACGTCTTGAAAAAAGTTCATAAAAAGCGCAGACGTCGCACCAGTCTGTATCTTGTAGCGATTCTGGCAGCTATATTTGTGGCGACCATGGTGGTACAGGGAGTGACGTTGTCAGCCGACTGTGATAAGTTGTCAGCCGAGCAGACCGAGCTCGAGGCGAAGAAAAAGCAGTTAGAGGAGGAGCGCGAGGAGATACAGAGCAAGTCCGAATACATGAAGACGGATGCTTACATCGAGGATGTGGCACGTGAGAAGTTCGGACTGGCATACGATGATGAGATCATATTCAAAGCAGCGGACAACAATTGATGTCCGCTGCGTTACTTTTATACGGAAGGTAGATTACGAAATAGATGAAAAGATCCGATTTGCTCGAAAGATTCAAAGAATATATCAAAAAAGAAGAGCTGATAAGACCGGGACAGAAGGTCGTTATCGGGTTGTCAGGCGGAGCCGATTCCGTCTGTCTTTTTAATTTGTTGTCAGACATTTCCAGAGAATACGATCTTACAATCCTGCCCGTGCACGTAAACCACGGGATCAGAGGTAAAGAAGCTGACAGGGATGAAAACTTTGCAAAGTCGATCTGTGAGAAAAAAGGGACAGACTTCATAGCATGCAGTATCGACGCACCGGCATTTGCATCCGAGCACTCTCTGACATTGGAGGAGGCTGCCAGGTTTCTTCGTTATGAGGTGCTTGAGGCGGTTGCAAAGGATGAAAATGCTGATTCGATCGCGCTTGCTCATCACATGGACGACCAGGCCGAGACTGTACTTATGAATCTTTTCAGAGGGTCCGGAGCTACAGGACTTTCCGGCATCAGACCAAGACAGGGGATGAAGATCAGACCTCTTCTCTTTGCGACGAAAAAAGAGATATTGCTATACTTAAAAGAGAATAGAATAAGATTTGTGGAAGATTCGACGAATTTTAGCAAAGATCACACGAGAAACAGGATGCGTCTGGAGCTTTTTCCCCTGATAGAGGAGCTCTATCCTCGTGCTAAATCACATATAGCTTCTGCAGCAGAGGATGTTGGAGTTTGGAGAGACCACATCGAAAAAGAAGCAAAACAGATCAGGAGCGGCATAAAGGGTAAAGACAAGAGGTCAAAGCATGGTGATAATGAGCTAAAGGACTCTGTGCTGATAGACAGACAGACTTTTTTAAAAAACCCGAGAGCCATAAGAGAAGAGTGGCTCAGACAGGCGGTCGCAGAAGTGATCCCGGCCAGGAAAGATGTGACCAGAGACCACTATCTGGGGATTATTGACCTTTTAGAGTCTGAGGTTACGGGAAGACGTATCGACCTACCGCGGGGGTGCTGCGCTATAAGGACATATGACGGAGTGTTGATCGGTCAAAAGAGTGCGACTTTGTCGGATTCATCGGATGAAAAAACAGAGACTGAGTCCTTTCAAAGAGCTTTGGAAATCCCGGGGACTGTAAAAGGACCTGAAGACACCGAAAACACGTACTTTGTCACTGAATTGTTCGATGCGAACATTTTTAATGAAGAAATTGACATTTTTTCTGAAGAAAAAGACTATACTAAATACATCGACTATGATAAAATAGAGATTGGTCTTGTGCTCAGACATCCGAGAGAAGGAGATTATTTTATTCTGGATGGCTCGTGTAAAAAAAAGAAGCTAAGTCGGTACTTTATAGACCAAAAGGTTCCAAAGGAACAAAGGAGCAAGAAACTGGTTATCGCTGACGGTTCGCACATCGCTTGGGCTCTGCCGGACAGGTTGAGCGAACACTACAAGGTAACCGAGAATACAACTAGAGTTCTGAAGACGGCTATTTGTGCCGGAGCGTCACAAATAGCCACTGATGGCAGACGAGAACTGGATGTTCTCGTCGCCACTCCGTCGCTACGCTCCGGAATGGAGGATAGGATGAAAGAAGAGATCGTCGAGCGGATCAAGGAAGAGGATATACATAATAGGATCCGTGAGTTGGCAGAGGAGTTGAATCGTGACTATGAAGGGAAAAAGCTTCATCTTGCATGTGTGTTGAAGGGCGGAGTGTATTTTGTTTGTGAACTGTCACAGTATCTTACGATGCCGGTGACGATTGATTTTATGAGTCTTTCCAGCTATGGCGACGGGATGACCAGTCAGGGTGTCATCACGCTGAATCAGGACCTTACACAGGATATCGCAGGAAAGCATGTCCTTTTGGTTGAGGACATCATCGACAGCGGAAGGACACTTTTTTATGTCGAGAATATGCTGAAAAAACGCGAGCCTGCTTCGTTTGAGGTATGTGCACTTCTCGATAAAAAATGCAAGCGTGAGGCAGACGTTGATATCAAATACGTTGGCTTTGAGATAGAGGATTACTTCGCGGTTGGCTTCGGACTTGACTATGCACAGAAGTACCGCAATCTCAGATATATCGGAGAATTACAGTTTAAGGAGGATTAGTTTTCATGAGTTCAAGAGGTTACGGGTTTATGATCCTGGTGATCGCGGTGGTAGCGATCCTGGTCGGGACCTCGTTATACAGCAGGGGGATGGACAGCGATTCATATTCATATTCGCAGTTTCAGGATGATCTGAAGGAAAAAAGAGTAACTGAAGTATATGTACGTCAAAACGAGGAGGTTCCGACGGGACGCCTCGTTGTTATGCGTGAGGGGTTGGATGAGCAGACTCTGTATGTGCCTGATGTACAAAAGGCACTTGAGGAAGTAAAGGCGGCAGGTATCGAGCGCATCCGCGTCGAGGATGTGGATCGTACACCGTGGTACATGCAGCTTTTGCCGTATCTGTTCGGATTTATCATGATCCTGCTTTTGTTCTCCATGCTTTCGGGGCAGGGAGCAGGTGCCGGAAGCGGCGGCGGTTCGATGATGAACTTCGGAAAGAGCCGTGCGAGGATGTTCTCGCCTGAGGATAAAAAGAAAAAGACTTTTGCCGATGTAGCAGGTCTTTATGAAGAAAAAGAGCAGCTCGGTGAGGTCGTAGATTTCCTTTCGGCCCCGGATAAGTATACAAAGCTTGGCGCCAGGATCCCCAAAGGTATCATCCTTGTAGGACCTCCGGGAACCGGTAAAACACTTCTTGCCAAAAGCGTGGCCGGAGAGGCCGGCGTGCCATTTTTCAGTATATCAGGTTCTGATTTCGTCGAGATGTTTGTCGGCGTGGGTGCGTCCAGAGTCAGAGATCTTTTTGAGACAGCCAAGAAAAATGCGCCGTGCATCGTTTTTATCGATGAGATCGATGCTGTGGCCAGACGCCGTGGATCAGGTCTTGGCGGTGGCCATGATGAGCGCGAGCAGACACTTAACCAGATGCTCGTGGAGATGGACGGCTTCGGCGATAATGAGGGCATCATCGTGATGGCCGCTACAAACCGTGTAGATATTCTCGATCCCGCGATCCTCAGACCGGGACGATTTGACAGAAGAATATATGTCGGAGTGCCCGATGTCAGAGGACGTGAGGAGATACTTCGTGTACATGCGAAAAATAAACCGCTCGCAGATAACATTGACTTGGATGAGATCGCCAGAACAACGGCTGGGTTTACGGGAGCGGATCTCGAGAATCTGATGAACGAGTCAGCAATCAGTGCCGCGCGTGACGAAAGAGCGTTTATCAACGATGAAGACGTGAAGAAATCATTTATAAAGGTCGGTATCGGAACTGAGAAAAAGAGCCGAATCATCTCCGACAAGGATAAAAAGATCACGGCATATCATGAGGCGGGACATGCGATACTGTTCCATGTGCTTCCTGATGTAGGGCCGGTGTATGCGGTTTCTGTCATACCGACAGGCCAGGGAGCGGGCGGATATACGATGCCTCTTCCTGAGAAGGATGAGATGTATATGACCAAGGGCCGTATGCTCCAAAACATCACGGTCTCACTCGGTGGACGTATCGCTGAAAGTCTTATTTTTGATGATGTGACCACGGGAGCTTCGATGGATATACATCAGGCTACAGAGGCTGCGAGGGATATGGTGACCAAATACGGATTTTCCGAAAAGCTTGGTATGATAAACTACCAGACATCCGGTGATGAAGTGTTCCTCGGCCGCGATATCGCGCATACCAAAAACTTCAGTGAGGGAACCTCCGAGCTTATCGATCGTGAGGTAAAACGCATCATTGACGAGTGTTATGAAAAGGCTACACGTATTCTCAGAGAGAATCTTGAATTGCTCCACACTATAGCAAACAGACTTATCGAGAAGGAGCGCATAGGGAAGGACGAGTTCGAGTCGCTGTTTGAGTGATCGTTTCAGACATCTACGGCGTGCCGGGCACGGAGGAGTATATGTACGAAAGATATCAGATGCCTTTTACTCTTAAAGAAAAAAAGGCAGAGGATGATAGTCGGCCGATAGAGGGTTCGGGGTTGGAGCCTCAGGGAAGTGTCTCTGAGGACTTGTTAAGGACTCAAAAAAAGGATGAACCTATCAACAGACTTGCTATTTTTTCGGATAATACAGAGCTTTTCCAGACGCCTGTCGAGCCTGAGCCTTTTCTCAGTGTTAAGGTCAGAGTGAGAGTCGCGCGCGATGATGTCGATGAGGTTATCGTGGTCGCTGACGGTGTGAACCACTCGACCTACAAGCGTGAGGATATAGCTACGGATCGCTTTGATTTCTATGAGGCGGAGCTCGCTTTGGAAGATAAGATGGTGACCTATTTTTTCAAGATAAATAAGGGCACACAGACGGTATACTTCAACAGGCGCGGAGATGTGGACGATATCGATCCGTTTTTCAACTTTTCTATCTTTCCGGGATTTCATATTCCGAAGTGGGCGAAGGGTGCGGTCATGTACCAGATATTCGTCGACAGGTTTTCAAACGGAGACAAGGATAATGATGTCGTAGAGAACGAATACACCTACATCGGAGAGCATGTCCACCATGTGGATAACTGGAGAGAGTATCCGGCGTCGATGGATGTGCGCAATTTCTACGGCGGAGATCTGGCCGGAGTGCTGAAGCGACTTGATTATCTGCAGGATCTCGGTGTAGAGGTTTTGTACTTGAATCCGATTTTTGTTTCACCATCAAACCACAAATATGATACGCAGGATTATGATCATATCGATCCGCATTATACCGTGATAGAACATGACGGCGGGGAGCCGCTTGAGCCCGATGATCACAACAACGCACATGCTTCAAAGTATATTCAGCGTGTGGCGGATCCAAAAAATCTCGAGGCATCGGATGCGTATTTTGCAAGGTTTGTGGAAGAGGTCCATAAGCGCGGGATGAAGGTGATACTTGACGGGGTGTTCAACCACTGCGGGTCATTTAATAAATGGCTTGACAGGGAAAAGATATACTACAAAGCAGGGGGCTACGAGCCGGGGGCGTATGAAACTGAAAAGAGCGCCTACCACACATTTTTCAAGTTCTACGATGGCGGCGAGTGGCCGAATAACAATTATTATGACGCATGGTGGGGAAACGATACACTGCCCAAGCTAAACTACGAGGAATCGCCAAAGCTCTATCAGTATATACTCAGAGTTGCGGCCAAGTGGGTAGCTCCTCCGTACAATGTTGACGGATGGAGACTTGATGTGGCAGCGGATCTGGGACATTCGCCGGAGTTCAATCATAAGTTCTGGCGTGACTTCAGAACAGCGGTTAAAACGGTTAATCCGGAAGCCTTGATCCTGGCCGAGCACTACGGAGATCCTTCCGGGTGGCTTGATGGTTCACAGTGGGATACCGTGATGAACTACGATGCATTTATGGAGCCGATCACCTGGTTTTTGACCGGTATGGACAAGCATTCGGATGTGTCAAAGCCGGAGCTTAGAGGAAATCAGGATGCATTTTTTGCCGCGATGACCAACAACTGCGCGAGGATGCCTTTACATTCTTTGCAGGCGGCGATGAATGAGTTGTCAAACCACGATCATTCGAGGTTTATGACCAGGACAAACTTTACAGTCGGTCGTACGGCGTTTTCCGGTCCTATGGCTGCCGAGCAGGGAATCAGACCTGAGATTTTCCGTCAGGCGGTAGTGTTCCAGATGAGCTGGGGCGGGGCGCCTACCATATATTATGGTGATGAGGCCGGTCTCTGCGGCTGGACGGATCCCGATAACAGAAGGACATATCCGTGGCATCATGAGGATACGGAGCTGATCAGGTTCTGCAAGGAGGCCATAAGAGTTCACAGAGATTATGAGATGTTTAAGACCGGGTCTCTGATTTATCTTGCCAGTGAGCCGGGGCTTATAGGCTTCGGAAGAACAGACGGTAAGGAGAGTGCGATAATCCTTATACAGGTCGAGGGGTCTGACCGGGATGTCGAGATAGATGCATGGAGGATCGGCATGAAGGACGGCATGAATGTAGTCCGAATGCTTTATACGGATTCTTCGGGATACACGATACAGACCGAGTCAAAGAAAGTCGAAAATGGAAAGATAAGTATCCGTGTCGGACACAATTCGGCTGTGATATGGAAGAGTATAGATTTTTGATTTATGAGGATGCGCAGATCGTGTCAGATGATCCGGACTGCGTTCTGAGCATTTTTACATAATACATCCGAAAGGAGAGGACTTATGAAAGCATATACTGAAATGGACAAGGAAGAGCTTCGAAGCGAGCTCGCGAGTCTGAAAATGGAGTTTGAGACCTATGAGAGGATGGATCTGCATCTCGACATGAGCAGAGGTAAGCCGTGTCGTGAGCAGCTGGATCTGTCTATGGGAATGATGGATGTCCTGAACTCTGAGGTCGATCTGAGCTGTGATGACGGTACGGACTGCCGTAACTACGGTGTCCTCGACGGTATTGCCGAGGCAAAGCAGCTGATTGGTGATATGATGGAGAACAATCCTGACAATATCATCATCTACGGAAACTCTTCGCTGAACGTGATGTATGACACGGTGTCGCGTGCGATGACTCATGGTATCATGGGAAATACACCTTGGTGCAAGCTTGACAAGGTTAAGTTTTTGTGCCCGTCACCGGGATACGACAGACATTTTGCGATCACCGAGTATTTCGGTATCGAGATGATCCCGGTTCCGATGTCTGAGAGCGGTCCGGATATGGATATGATAGAGGAGCTTGTTTCAAAGGATGAAGCGATCAAGGGCATTTGGTGCGTTCCGAAGTATTCGAACCCACAGGGATACTCATACTCAGATGAGACCGTGTATCGTTTTGCTCACCTGAAGCCGAAGGCTCCGGATTTCCGTATCTTCTGGGACAATGCATATGGTATCCACCATCTGTATGATCACGACCAGGATTACATCCCGGAGATTCTTATGGAGTGTAAGAAAGCGGGCAATCCTGATATGGTTTACAAGTTCGCTTCCACATCGAAGATCACTTTCCCGGGAAGCGGTATAGCTTCTTTGGCTACATCATTAAATAACCTTGAGGATATAAAGAAGCAGCTGAAAAACCAGACCATCGGCCATGATAAGGTTAATCAGCTTCGTCATGTGAGATTCTTTGGTGATATCGCCGGAATGGTAGCACATATGAGAAAGCACGCTTCTGTCATCAGACCGAAGTTCGAGGCAGTGGAGAATATTTTTGAAAAGAACCTTTCAGGCCTCGGAGTAGGTGAGTGGACGAATCCTATGGGAGGTTACTTCATCAGCTTTGAGTCAATGGAGGGTTGCGCAAAGAAGATCGTTCACCTGGCGATGAAGGCCGGTGTGAAGATGACTGAGGCAGGTGCGACCTGGCCGTATCACGATGATCCGAAGGATTCAAATATCCGTGTGGCACCGACCTATCCGCCCATCGAGGATCTGAAGGTGGCAGCGGAGCTGTTTACGCTTTGCGTCAGGATCGTCAGCGTGGAGAAGCTGCTCGGGATCGAGTAGGAGTGCGGGGTGTTTCGGCTTCGGTATGAGACCGACGAATCTAGTTCAAATCGGCGTTGAGATATAAGTGGAACCGGGAAAAGTTCCGACCAAATAGGTGATTTAACCCGTTTAGACGGAACTTTTGATTCTACTCCTGTCGTAGCGAAAAATTAGAAACATAGAAAATTCCGACTGAATGGTCAAATTTGACTGTTCAGTCGGAATTTTTGCTTTTTTGGGTTGTTCATGTCGATTTTTGGAAAGCAAGTCAGGGCTGACCCGAGGTGAATTCCGGCAATTTGCCCCGATTGTTCCGTCTGATCGACTGGTTTTGACCGTTTAGTCGGAACTATTGTCGTTTCCACTACTCTCAGCGAGAAAACGAGTTCCGTTTGGGAAGGCTAAAAGGGGCATTTGGTCGGAAAAAGTGCCGTGGACACCATTAATCTGTTTTTTACTCCTTGATTCTGCCACCGCTCACGTGTTATACTTCATAATATAAGGCGAATAACCCGGTGAGCCTACCGGGAGAAAGGAGAGATGATCCGTCATCAGTCGATGAACGGGTTATGAATTAAAGCATGATCATGAAAAGAAAAATAGCAAGTATCTGCCTGGCAGTTTCGCTTATGATGGTATGTGTGGGCTGCGGCGACAAAGAACCTGCTACAGATGATTCCAAAAACCAGGAGAGTGAGCAGTTGAGCGGAGGCTGGGCTGATTCAAAGTCGACAGAGCTTACACAGGAGCAGAAGGATATTTTTGCGAAAGCTCTTGAGACATCAGGTGGCGACTACACTCCTATAGCATATCTGGCAAGTCAGGTTGTCGCGGGGACAAATCATTCATTCCTGTGCAAATCGGGAGATGATAAGTATTACGAGATAAAAGTGTACGAGGATCTCCAGAAGCACTGCGAGATAACTGAAGTTAACGAAGCTGATATGGAAAAATACGGCGACCTGATCAAGTGAAATCTGGTGCAGAGATTACCCAATTTAGAGAGATGTTTTTATTCGTATTAACTGTTGCAGACCAACCTGATTCATGGTAAAATAAGGTCATATATGGGAAGCGCATAGATACGCCAAACCTTTATATTTTTAAAAAAGGGGGAATAAAACATGGATATCGATTATCTGTTGTTACTTCAGGGCCTCAGGGAGGCTACAGGTGGAATCTTTGACGAGCTTTTTAACGCCATCTCAAAGTTTGCCGTAGACATCTTGCCATTTTTGCCCTTCATTATTTTTTGGTGTGTGGACAAGAAATGGGGTTATCGATTTATCACTACTATTTTTACGGGCGAGGTGATAAACGGTATCGTGAAGCTGACTGTGTGTGCGTACCGTCCGTGGATCAGGTCGGATCTGATAGAGCCGGCCGGGGATTCGAAGGTCGCTGCGACCGGGTACTCTTTCCCGAGTGGCCATACGATGTGCGCCACTACGATGTACGGAACGACCGCCGTATGGCAGTGGAAAAGACGGCGGGCTATAGCGATTTTTTGTATAGTGATGATCGCGCTTACCGGATTCTCCAGGAACTTCCTCGGAGTCCATACGCCTCAGGATGTGCTTGTGGGCATGGGTGAATCATTGCTTATCGTCTTTATCGTAGGCTTTGTGGCTAAAAAGATCGGTGGAAATGATAAAGCGCTCGATATACTTACGCTTGTCGGGGTACTTTTCATAATAGCCGTAATCTTTTACATTATGTTTAAACCGTATCCGATGGACTATGTTGACGGAGAGCTTCTCGTCGATCCGCTGAAAATGCAGAAGGACTGCTTTGGTGGTTGCGGCGGAGTTTTCGGCCTTTTGGTAGGAAGCTATATCGAGAGGCATTATCTGCATTATGAGATTCCGAAGGGTGCGCCAAATCTCGCACTGCTTTCATGCGTGGGGCTTTCTATCATGATTGCGTGGGATCAGTGGTTCGCGGGCGCGACAGTAAAGCTCTTACTTGGAAACAACTGGGGTAACTACGCTGCAAAGTGCATCCTCGCGCTTTTCGCTATCCTTGTGTGGCCTTTGGTGATAAAGAAGTTTTGTGACAAAAAAGACACGGTCACGGAGTGAGTATAACGAAATATAGTTTTTTCCGTCCGGCAGCATTCAAAAAGCTGCCGGGCTTTTTTAGGTATGCCGGGCTTTTTTCACACCTCATTTTTTATTCTTCCAGGGACGTGTTTTTCCAAGCCATCCCTGCTCTTCCCAGTATACGCGTTCGGATTTATCGGAACCCATGCCTTTACTTTGCATAAGTCGCATTAAATTGAACAGAAACCTGATTTTAATTCCTACATGTACTCGCGGTTTTTGGACACCTTTTGCAAGCTTATTTACCTTTTTATTTATCTTATCTTTTTTCTTTTCCGACACCTGATCCCAGCTTGCCGCCTGAACTGCAATTCCGTATTGTTTTACATATGGAACACCCCAATACTGAAGTGCTGTTGCAACATCTTTTGTTGCCGATTTTGCGCCGTTTCCCGCAGCGGTTGAAATAACGACGGCCTTTTTGGAAAACATGCATTTCCTCGGCTTGTGTGGCATCCAGTATGTAAATGATAAGTCAATAAATGCTTTCATCGGAGCGGATGCGCGCATGCAGTAAGTAGGGGTAGTAAAAATAAGAATATCCGCATCCTCGACAGCCTGCATTATCACATTTTTTTCCTCATAGTAAGGACACTTGGTTTCGTCTTTTGTACAGGTATAGCATCCTTTACAAAAATGGTTGAGAGCTCGAGGTAAAAAGAACTCGGTTGTATCGGCGTCCGGGATCCTCTCAGAGAGCATTTTTCCAATATTGTATGAGCTTCCTTTGTGATCCTGTCCGTGAATAATCGTTACCTTCATTATCTCATCCCTTCCCGTAATTTTTGTTGAATTGTTTTATGTGTTTTTCCAAAATAATAATAGCTTCCGATTCGTAATCGGGGTCTCTGTCGCATACTGTCAGCAGAGTGTATATCGTCGAATAAAACTCCGTTGCCAGAAGTTTTGTATCTTCTTTTTTTATCTTTCCGGATTTGATCAAATGATCAAAAAGCCCTGCCTGGTACTCGATAGCATCGTGATAAAAAAGCTTCGTATACACTTTGCTGAGTTCTTCATTTCTGAACTGCTCGAGTGTGAGCATTTTTCTGAATCTGGATTGGTACGAATCGTGCAGGAAGAATTGAAACAATCTCTTTCCAATCTCGATGAGGGCATCTTCGTTGATGTTTTCATATATCGATGCATCTGCCTGCATATCAGAGCCGTTGATTCCGATCAATGCCGCGCCCTCTGAGTATCTTTCATTCATTTCGAGTATCAGAGCATCGAAGATTTCCTGTTTGTTTTTGAAGTGCTTATAGAGGGATGGGGCCTTGATGCCGACCGCGTTTGCAATGTCTCCCACGTACACGTCGCCGTATCCGCTTTCGGAAAACAGCGTCAGCGCTTCGTCAAGGATTCGTTCTCTGGTTGTCATCCGATTCTCACCTCCACCCGGTGGCTAATTTGATTTAGCCTCATTATAAGCTAATTTCGATTAGCTGTCAAGCGTTTATTTTTTTTCGGATGAAATAACAGTTGCAGACAAACACAAATCGTGATAAAATGTGGGACGTGTCGAGAGGTTTTCAAAAGGGAAGAATAATAGGATGAAAGAAAAAACATATGAATATGATATCATAACCGTAATTTCGGAAAATGACAAGTCAAAGGTGTATTTGGCATCCACTTCGATATCTGACGAGCCTGTCGTTGTGAAAGTTTTGAAAAATGGAGACGTCGGGCTGGTCAGGAAGATAGCTGATATAAACTCGCCGTTTTTGCCGAAAATATATCACGTCGGGGAATCAGGTGGTGAGGATGCTAAAGAGCGCACTCTGACTATTTTTGACGAATACATCGGTGGTGTAACTCTTGATAAGTATATATCGGATAATAAATTAAATGAGACTCAGATCGTTGAGTTGCTGTTGCAGATATGTGCGGGTATACGTACGCTTCACAAGCAGGAACCTTCGATAATACATCGTGATCTGAAACCCGCAAATATTCTTGTGCAGGTGGCTGATGGTTTGCCTCTCATCAAGATTATAGACTTCGATGCGTCCAGAGAGTTTAAACCTGATAAACCGTACGATACAAGGGCGCTAGGGACTGATACCTACGCGCCGCCGGAGCAGTTCGGGTATTCGCAGACAGATGTGAGAAGTGATATATACTCGCTCGGATCCGTGATGGATGAGATCACAAAGGAGATCGATGTATCCGATGGATTTCGCGCCGTCATAGCAAAGGCGACGATGTTTGACCCGGATCACAGATATCAGAGCATTGATGAGTTCACCAAAGCGTTGTGCTCGTATGGTCATAAAAAAGCACGCAGACTTCCGATTCTGGCTGCTGTAATATCGGTTTGCGTACTCGCGCTGGTCGCCGGTTTTGTACTGTATATCGGAAATGCCGGTGAGAACTCCATCTCGAAAAATGCCATGAACGAGGAGATTCCCATACAGAAGCTGGATACCATGGATCCTGAGACGGGTGCGAGTGTTGATTGGGTGTTTTATTACCTGACTGAAACGCCGGAGCTTTCACCCCTTGCTCTACGCCCGATGGGAGAGCATGGCGAGGTTGTCGATATACGAATATTATCGGATTTCGATCGTAATGGAAAAGAGATCGATTCCGATTATTGGAGTGAAGATGATGACGGATTTGTCTGTATAGAAAATGAGTTTTTATCTTCTTTGGATAAAAATATAAAGTATACGGTAAGCGTCAATTTCGTCGATATAAGACTTGAGTTTAATCTGATGTGTATTGATGATAAGAAGATGGCTAAGATCAGTACGCCCGTACTCAATCCGGGTTATGCGGAGTTTATTAAAAAGTCACCTGGAAACATCGTTTTACAGACCGCAAATACATTTGGCGAAAATCTGACGGAATTAAAGAATATGGATTCCGGGAAAGTGCTTAACAGTAATGATTTCAGTTATGATGAAAAAACCGGAAGAGTTACCATCAGTAAAGAATACTTGGAAAAATATAATGATGGTGATTATGTGAATCTGGCTTACACTTTTGGAGAGAAAGACGTTGAACATAAGGAAGAAGATATACCGACCGTAACCATCTGTGTTCGTGATGAACCGTACATCATGCCTGTGATAAAGCAGAAGGGTGTGGTGACAAACGAGTCAGAGGATAAGGATGTGATGGTAAACATCGAATATAATAGCGCTAAAGGTAAACTTGAGGATGTCTTTCTCACAGACAAGAGCAGGCCGGATGATAAACCGGCAACTCTTTCGCCTGATGATTATGTTGTGAATGATGTGGGTATAAGCATACGGGGGACCTATCTGAAAACCCTGAAAAAAGGTGAATACGAGTTGAACTTTGAGTTCGGAGATGTTGCAAGGTCGGTACAGCTGACGGTGGCATAGATGAATGCTATATCGCATAAATGAAAGGGATTGAAAAATGAGAAAGAACACATCGGAATTACTGAATGAGATCACTTCATCAAAATCGATGGATGACTGGGAAAAGACACACTCCGACGCGATGATCGAAGAGATGAGTCTGGCAGAGTTTCTCGCAAAACTCCTCGAGGAGCATGGTCTCAGGAAAACCGAGATAATCAAAAGATCTAACCTGGACCAGACATACGGTTATCAGATATTTCAGGGGATAAAGAAGAACCCTTCACGTGACAAGCTTTTGCGCCTGGCGCTGTCATTTCCGCTTTCCGTGGACGAGACAAAACGATTGCTTTACTACGGTGGCGCGGAGACGCTTTATCCCAGAGTGACCAGAGATGCGTATCTGATGTTTGCCATCCATAATCGATTTTCGGTGATGGAGACAGATGACTACCTTTATGCGCATGGGGAGAAAACGCTGGGGTAAGTATGGTTGATATAGAATTTGTTAACGAGTCTGTTTTACGGACTCGTTATTTTTTGATATACTATTGGCATAACAATTCTTTTTCTGTTTTTGATATAATACACTTTGTGGGCGATTGATTACCCATGAAAACGATTACAGGAGGGATTATTCATGACGAAACTCACAACAAACACGCGCATCACGGCAATCACGATGTCTGTTATGATGGCGTTCTCCGGGATGGTTGTTTCCCCGAATGCCATTGCTGCATCAAGTCCGACTATCGCGAAGAAAGCTACTGTCACAGTCGGCGCGAAAAAAAGCCTGGCGATCAAGACAAATGGTTTTACGGTCAAATCAGTTAAGGTTAAGTCTTCTTCAAAAAAGGTGACTGTAAAGTGTTCCAAAAAGAATATTACTGTCACCGGAGTCAAAGTCGGAACTGCGACTATAACAACTACTTTGAAGGCGTCAAAAGGGAAGAAAAAGGCAAAGACATTTAAATATACCACAACGGTAACAGTAAAAAAATCAAAGATCAAACCTACTCCTACGCCTGATGTTACTGCTGAGGTATCTACGCAGGAAGAACTTGTCAAGGCTTTAGGTAATAATAATCTTACCAAGCTTACTATCGGTCAAAAAGCAACATCTCTCGAGATTCCTGAGGGGACCTATGACAAGGTCGATCTTGTTGTCAATGCACCGGATGCGACCATAACTAACAATGCGACATTCAAATCCATCGAGATCAAGGCTGTTGCGGCCGATACTTTCATCGAAAAGGGAGGGCGCAATAATATTATTGTAAGCGCAAAAAATCCGGTTCACATCATAGTTGACACATTAAAAGAGCTTTTGTCACTGGTTTTCGGGAAGGGTTCAGATCAGGCATCCAATGATGGGAAAAACAAGGTCGAGATCAAAAACGGAAACGTTGAAAAGGTTGAGTTTTCGGGGAAAAGCAATGTTGAAATGAAAGTTCAAAACGATGCGATAGTCGGTAATGTTACTGTTAAAGAAGGCTCAAACGTAAAACTTGAGGCAACAAATCAAGCACAGATCAATAATGTAAACATCTCCGGGGATGGCACCAAAGCAGATATTACTTCAGACGGAAACTCAAAGGTAGATACCGTCAAGGTGGGTGAAGGCGCCCCCGAGGCAATCATCTCGGGTGATTCAAAAAATCAAATCATCCTTGATATCAAAGATGCAACCAAAGATGCAAAAGCCACGGTAAATACGGGTGCTGTTAAGGTTTCTTCCGATTCAAATGATGCTGTCAAGGGTGTAGTTAACAACCAGTCCGGAAAAACTATTGAAACCGAGATAGTCAAGCCGGATGGTACTACTGAGTCCGGAAGCAAACCGGCAGACGGAAATAGCGGCGTGAAACCTTCGGAACCGTCAGGTGGTGGATCATACTCACCATCAAGTTTTACGGTAACACTTGACCTGAATGATGATGAGAATGCACGTGCGGCAACCATATCTGAAAGTGATCTCACTGCCGCAGGATTCACAGCATCAGGTTATAGAAAATGGGTAAAAACATATAATGCCGGTGCTACTTTTGGAAACATCCCACGTCCGACTTTGGAAGGAAAGCAGTTTATAACATGGGGATATTCAGACGCTGATCA
This sequence comes from uncultured Eubacteriales bacterium, assembly GCA_900318295.1. Taxonomy (GTDB): domain Bacteria; phylum Bacillota; class Clostridia; order Lachnospirales; family Lachnospiraceae; genus Eubacterium_F. Next base: position 56,730 of record ONKC01000002.1, on the reverse strand, counting down.
GGGTGTTTTAGCGAATGAAACTGTAAAAAGATCATGTATACTTCAGTCAGTATTTGCGGATGAGATACGAGTACAGTATTGTAAAGCAGGGGAAAGCCCTGATGTAACCACCCTACCTGATCCGAGTGTTATAAATAACGCGACTGAAGCAACATCAACACATGTCGCCACAGGGGATTCTGATACAGAGGGACGTTATTTCATTGGTTGGCAACTTGGTAATGATCCCGAAACGCTTTTTACAACTTCTAACACCATAGGAGATGTCGTTAAACATGCACTCAGGCACAACCAGATATATGATTGGTCAAACGATTATACCATATGCTTTATCACCCTGTATCCATCCTTTGCGTCAGAAGAAGGATTGATTGAAGAAGAGTTAAATAAGATCACATTTAGTAGTATTAAGGGTTCAAACTCATCAGCCGGTAGTGTTACCTCGGCTTTGGTTCTTACCCCATCGATCACAATCGGTACAGAAACTAAACAGGTTACTTGGGAAATAGAAAATTCTGATTGCGCACAGTATTTCAATACATCAACCGGAGCGGTTACTCGGGATGTTTATGACCAGGAGATATCCATAAGACCTACGTGCGGAGGCGTTCACGGAGATTGGATAGAATTCACGATTCCGAAGGATACAAATCTCAGATATATAAAGCTTGCCCTGGAGCCTGGTGAAACAATTACAGATGGAACTAACACTGCCGGCTTTGTAAAAGTTAGTGATGGCGGAACTGACAGATCGACCATTTGGCGAATCACTGTTGATTCGTCGCTGTATCAAACATTGGGAGGTGTATTCGCTGCATATCCTTTCCCGACTGTAACTAAAGAAGGAAAGACTTTTTCAAAATGGATGTATCACCATAGAGATAATCAGGATGATACTGACAGTTTTTTGGATTTAGCTACATCTGATATAGATAGTGAAGAAAGCGATTCCTTTCCTGAATGGACTACCTAATAAATAGTTTGTTTTCTACTCCCCTGCCCGGTGGCTGTGTAACGTGCATGGCTGCCGGGCTATTTTTATGCTTTCATACGAATGACACACTACCGTGATACCATATAACTCACACATATCAGTTTGATCCGATCCGGGGGTGTCTCGGAGAAAGGGGCGCATATGACAAATTCAAAACGTTTCTTATCGATCTTTATGACGGCGGTTTTGGCTCTCGGAGCGGTGGGGATGCTACCTGCAGAAAAGAAATCCATTCCCGCGAAGGCAGTCGGTAGTGAGAGCCTGTCCGGATATAAATCCATGAGAGTGAAAAGCGATGAGGAGGGGTATGACTTTCTGGTATACTATCCTGATAAGTATGATATCGTGGACAGTGATGTCATTCTGGACAGCTATGTCGAGGATCACTGTACTCTGCTTAAGGGAATCACCATCGGTGCGGATCTGCCCGGAGGGTGGTTTAAGCTGGGCGTAAAAGTCTATGATAAGGTGTATAATAAAGTATCCCTGACATATGATTCTCAGGATTTTTACCCCGATCTCGAGGAGGACGGAAAAACAAAAGAAGCGTTGGAAAAGCCCGGACATGTGAAGAACCGGATGCTGACAGGTACCGGAAGCTATTATAACGGCATAGAGTGGAAAGAACTGTTTGAGGTATCAAAAGACGAAAACATTTGGAGATACAAAAACTTTGAAAAGATTGTGATAGATATAGATGGGCCTGAGGTTCCCTGGCACTACTACACCGCCAAACTCACCGGTAAAAAACTTGATAAGCAGGCAGATTTTTTGTCGGCAACAAATATGACATCGTTTGAGAAGGATGATCGTATCCATCTGAGTTACGGTTCGACGACCGGAGGAAAGGTATATGAGGATCCGTTAAGCGATGATTCTTTTGATCCGCCGTATGATAAGTTTAACAAGTATGTCGGAAGCGTAGCTATTTCAAAGTTGATAAAGGATGACGACGGCAACCTCGTATATGATTGGACCGGAACATGGAATCCGAATTATAAAAATCATTCTTCTGTGGATATCATTGAGCCGGATGATTATTTTTGCCTGATGGGTACAGATGGTGTGGGCGATTTTTGGGTAGATGCATCAGCCCTCGGCGCCGGGATCTATGAGATGAAAATGAACTATGTCATCCAATATTTCCCGCTTCTGAAGGAACTCTACAAGCGTTGGCCTGACTACAGTCAGACCGATATGGATGAGAATCGAAGTTACATTTACATGTCCAGGTATGATTACAGCAAGACATTCAGGTTTACCGTAGAGGGAAAGGAAACTCCGGTGATCGATCCTACCGACCCGACAGATCCGTCTCCGGGAAAGATCACTCTTACCGTGACAGCGCCGAAAAAGGCAGTCTCATTTAAGGCGACAAAAAAGAAAAATGGTAAGAAGGTTCTTGCCAAGAACAGATCCTTTACGATAAAAGCAAAAGCAAATACGTCTGTCAAGTATTCCATAGCTTCATATCCGAAGGGCATGAAAAAGTATATCTCGCTTTCAAAGAAAAGCGGGAAATCCACAAAGGTGACAATCAAAAAAGGCGCCGCAAAGGGCACATATAAAATCAAGGTCGCAGCTGTATCCACCGGTTCAGGTGGTGAAGCACCGATCTATGTGACGGCAAAAGTGAAATAGATCAGCAATTGAAGATAAAAAAAGCCCGGTAGCCGCGCTCAGGCGGCCGGGCTTTTTTTAGCTATGACACAACTTTGTCAATATAAAGCGTATAATCAAACTTAAAACGTTTAACATCAGGGATAAAGGGTAGAAAAATGACAAGCAGGATTATGAAACAGGATAGTAGACCGGCTTTGATCCGTAAGTTTGTCGGTGACCGTAGATTTTATCGTCATTTGATGACCATCGCGGTCCCGATCATGATACAAAACGCGATCTCAAACTTCGTCAATATGCTGGACAATATAATGGTTGGTCAGGTAGGTACTGAGCAGATGAGCGGTGTGGCTATCGTGAACCAGCTTGTTTTTGTGTACTATTTATGTATGTTCGGCGGCCTTTCCGGCGTAGGTATTTTTACTGCGCAGTACTACGGACAGCGTGACGACGAAGGAGTTCGTCATACCTTCCGTTTCAAGATATGGATGTCAGCTGCGATAACAGCTATAGTCTTTCTGGCACTATTGATGTTCGGAAGGCAGATCATAGGCTTATTTTTAAATGGAGATAACTCGGTAGGAAATGTCGAAGCGGCGCTCGGATACGGACTTGACTACCTCTCTGTCATCTTCTTTTCCATGCCTGCGATCATGGTAATACAGGTATATGCGATGACACTCCGAGACTGCAGCAGGACGAAGCTTCCGATGGTCGCAAGTATCGTTTCGGTGCTTACAAACCTGGTACTCGATTATGCATTGATCTTCGGCCACTTCGGCCTTCCTGAGATGGGTGTAAAGGGAGCAGCTCTTGCAACCGTTATCGCGCGTTTTGTGGAGATGAGCATCATCGTCATCTACAGCCATTCAAAAACAAAAGAGATAACCTGGCTGAAGGGTGCATACAAAACACTTATCGTGCCGTGGAAGTATACAAAAGAGTTTTTGAAAAAAGGCCTGCCTATCCTGGTAAACGAAGGCCTGTGGTCCACGGGGATGTCATTCCTTTTGCAGTGCTATTCACTTCGAGGTATGGAAGTGGTTGCCGCATTCAATATAGCAAACGTTATCGGAAACCTGCTAAATACCTTATTCTTCGCCATGGGAGATGCTGTCGCGATAATCGTCGGCCAGCTCCTCGGCGCCGGAAAAATGGAAGAAGCAAAGGATACGGACAACAAGATACTTGCATTCTCATGTACATCAGGCATAGTGGTAGGAAGTTTGCTCGCGGTCGCTTCCATGTTCTTCCCGAGCATATATAATACCACTCCCGAAGTAAAAGATCTCGCGATGCATATCATCCTGATCAACGCGATATTTACCCCTCAGTGTGCATTGCTCCACTCATCGTACTTTACGATCCGCGCAGGCGGTCGTACGATTATAACATTTTTCTTTGATAGTGGATTTATGATGGCCGCCAGTCTGCCTGCCGCATTCATTTTGAGCAGGTTTACAATATTGCCTGTTCTTATGATTTATGTCATAATCAACATGGTCGAAACAATAAAACTGGTGATCGGCCTGGTCATGGTATGCAAAAACATATGGATTCGTAAAATCACCGTATGACAGCCGGATTTCCTGTTTTAATCTGTGCCAAACTAATCAAAACCCATTTGAAAAGCATGTAACCGTGAGGGATGTCTCGAGAACGTCAGTGCGCAGACACCGTATTTTGGTGTCGTGCACTGCTACGTTCTCGAAAAAAGCGCAAGCGGGCCCTCACGGACATGCCTTCAAATGGGTTTTGTTATAGCTGCAGAAGAAAAGACATGCCTTCAAATGGGTTTTGTTATAGTTCCAAACGCAAAGTTTTATTCGTCTGACAACTCTTGTAAATGCCACACATATCCCCGTTCTTGACAGTCGCCTCATTTCCTATTATAATATACAAGATTATACATCACGTATCGACAGACTTGTAACGAGATGATATAGTGCCACGCGTAAAAGGACGACTTTATGAAATATTTTTACCTTGACATCAGCGCACTGCTGGTGATGCTCATACTGTTCATAGTTATCTACTTCAAGCGGATGTTCAGAGGAGATATCAACAGATATTTTCTTCTGTTACTGTGCGTCTCAATCCTGACAACAAGCGCGGATATCTGGGCCATCATGCTCGATAACGGAGATATCACAGGCGGACTCATGTCAAGATATCTGTCGCATTCGCTGTATCTGTTTATGCATAGTGCGACCACACCGGTGTTCATACTGTACTGTTCGGCAATTACGGATAGCTGGGTGACGGGAAAAAACAAGTTTGTAAAAAAAGCGATCTTCTGGTTGCCGCTCTCAGTGATCTATGTCATGCTGCTTCTAAATGCGACACTGCACAACATGTTTTACATAGACGAAGCAGGCAAATACGTCAGAGGACCTGTGTTTATAGCGTTCTATATCATCGCAGTGATATATATCGTTTACGGCCTATTAAAGGTTTTCAGCTGTTGGCATATCTTTGATCTGGGACGTTGGCTGGCACTTTTTTCCGGTATCGGATTCATGGTCATAGCTATGGTTGTCCAGTTTTTCTACCCGGGACTAAGAGTTGAAATGTTTGCGGGAGCACTCGCGCTACTGTTCATGCTGATGATGGTACAAAAGCCGGAAGAGATGATCGACATAGAGACAGGACTGCTTACGCTGACAGCGTTTAAAAACCTGATGTTCCGTTCGGAAAAAAGAAACAAACTAAAAAAGATTATTGTCTTCAGCGCGACAAATTATCAAAAGACACATGCAAAATATACCTATGAGCAGGAGATAGTTCTGGGCCGGGGAATAGCACAGATCATGAACAGCTATACAGAACTGTTCAAGGAAAGAGCAGACGTGTACCATCTGGGCAGCGGAAGATTTGCCATAGTCGTAAAAGCCGATGAACCTTCGGTAAATGTTGTAAAGGTTGCCAAGCAGCTTAATGAGATACTTGATAAGCCGTTTACATTGGAAAACTCTGAGGCTCATTTTGAACCGAATACATGTGTGATACAGTTTCCGAAGGATATCCCGGATGCCGATACGCTCGTGCACTTCATCGAGGATCTGAGCAGCAACGGAAAGACCGATGGCATCGTTTTTGCCAGAGATATTTTTAAGCAGGAGCGATATGACATCCTTACCGAGATAGACGATATCCTGGAGGATGCCATCAAAAATAAAAAGTTCAAGGTTTACTATCAGCCTATCTACAGCGTAGATGAAAAATGCTTCCGCACTGCGGAGGCTCTGATAAGACTGTATGATGACAAATACGGATTTATCCCACCGTCTTTGTTTATACCCGCAGCCGAGAGAAGCGGAGCGATACTTCGTATCGGTGAGATCGTGCTAGAGCAGGTATGTGAGTTCATCTCAAGTGAAGAGTATAAAAAGCTCGGACTGCATTACATAGAGGTAAATCTATCCGTGGTTCAGTGTATGGACGACGGCATGGTAGGAAACATCATGGAGATGTTTGACAAGTATCATATCAGGACTACCGATATTAACTTAGAGATCACAGAAACTGCGGTAAGCGACAGCCAGGAGATCATGGATCGAAACATAAACAATCTGTTCAACGAAGGAGTTTGCTTCTCGCTGGATGATTTCGGAACAGGATACTCCAACATGCATCGTATAGCCTCACTTCCGCTTTCCATCATAAAAATAGACAAGTCGATAGTTGACGATGCGGGCAAGGCCAGCATGCAGATAGTCATAGAAAACACTGTAAAAATGATCAAGGCGCTCGGTATGAAGATAGTAGTGGAGGGCGTCGAGACAGAAAGACAACTAAATCAGTTTATCTCACTTCGGTGTGATTATATACAGGGCTATTATTTTTCAAAACCGTTACCGAAGGAAGACTTCGTGACATTTTTGTTAGATAAAGCCAGTTAAAGAACAGGGGGACATTGAAAAATGGCAAACAAAACAGATTTCCACAAAGTACTGATCATCGGCTCCGGTCCGATCGTCATCGGACAGGCGTGCGAGTTCGACTACTCGGGTACGCAGGCGTGTAAAGCGCTCAGAAAGCTTGGGTATGAGATCGTATTGGTGAACTCCAATCCGGCTACCATCATGACGGATCCGGAGATCGCGGATGTGACTTATATCGAGCCTTTGAACGTAGACAGACTCGAGCAGATCATCGCAAAGGAGCGCCCGGATGCATTGCTGCCGAACCTTGGCGGACAGTCCGGACTCAACCTGTGCTCGGAGCTGAATCAAAAGGGAATCCTTGAAAAATACAACGTAAAGGTTATCGGCGTGCAGGTTGATGCCATCGAGCGTGGAGAGGATCGAATCGAGTTCAAAAATACCATGAACTCACTCGGTATCGAGATGGCACGCTCGGAGGTTGCCTATAGCGTTGATGAGGCGCTCAAGATAGCAGATGAGCTTGGCTATCCGGTCGTACTTCGTCCGGCCTACACGATGGGCGGCGCCGGCGGCGGACTGGTCTACAACAAAGAAGAGCTTCAGACAGTATGTGCCAGAGGACTTCAGGCATCACTTGTAGGACAGGTCCTCGTCGAGGAGAGTATCCTTGGATGGGAGGAGCTTGAACTCGAGGTGGTACGTGACCGCGAAGGAAACAAGATCACAGTCTGTTTTATCGAGAATATCGATCCGATGGGAGTGCATACCGGAGATTCATTCTGCTCCGCTCCGATGCTTACTATCTCAGAGGAAACACAGAAAAAACTTCAGGAGCAGGCCTACAAGATCGTCGAGGCCGTACAGGTCATCGGCGGAACCAATGTCCAGTTTGCACATGACCCTGTTTCAGATCGTATAATCGTCATAGAGATCAACCCGCGTACATCCAGATCTTCAGCGCTTGCATCCAAGGCTACGGGCTTCCCGATCGCTTTGGTATCTGCGATGCTCGCTACAGGTCTTACCCTGAAAGACATCCCGTGCGGAAAGTACGGAACACTTGATAAATACTATCCGGATGGCGACTATGTTGTTATCAAGTTCGCTCGTTGGGCGTTTGAAAAGTTCAAGGGAATCGAGGACAAACTCGGAACTCAGATGCGTGCAGTCGGAGAGGTCATGAGCATCGGAAAAACCTACAAGGAGGCATTCCAGAAGGCCATCCGTTCACTCGAGACCGGACGATACGGACTTGGACATGCAAAGGATTTTGATACACTTTCCAAGGATGAACTTCTTAAAAAGCTCATCACACCATCATCAGAGCGTCACTTCGTGATGTATGAGGCGCTTCGTAAGGGGGCTACCGTTGATGAGATCCATGAGCTCACACATGTTAAGAAATACTTCATCGAGCAGATGAAGGAGCTCGTTGAGGAAGAAGAAGCACTCATCAAAAACAAGGGAAGCATGCCGGCTGATGATGCACTTATCACAGCAAAGAAGGACGGCTTCTCGGATCGTTATCTCTCAGAGATCCTCGAGATAAGCGAGGAGGACATCAGAAACAAGAGAATATCACTCGGCGTAGAGGAGGCATGGGAAGGAGTACATGTAAGCGGAACAAAGGACAGCGCTTACTTCTACTCGACCTACAATGCGCCGGATAAAAACCCTGTAAATGATGACAGGAAAAAGGTCATGATCCTCGGTGGAGGACCAAACCGTATCGGTCAGGGTATCGAGTTTGACTACTGCTGTGTTCACGCAGCGATGGCACTTAAAAAGCTCGGCTTCGAGACGATCATCGTCAACTGTAACCCGGAGACCGTATCTACCGACTATGACACATCCGATAAGCTCTACTTCGAGCCGCTGACGCTGGAGGACGTGCTCAGCATCTATCACAAGGAAAAGCCTGTCGGAGTCATCGCTCAGTTCGGTGGACAGACACCGCTTAACATAGCAGCGGAGCTTGAGAAAAACGGAGTTCGCATACTCGGAACATCACCTGCGGTCATCGACCTTGCTGAGGACAGAGACCAGTTCAGAGCCATGATGGACAAGCTCGGCATCCCGATGCCTGAGAGCGGAATGGCAGTAAATGCCGATGAAGCAAAGGAGATTGCAAACAGGATCGGATATCCTGTAATGGTTCGTCCGTCCTACGTTCTCGGCGGACGCGGTATGGAAGTCGTATATGATGACGATGCGATGGTAGAGTATATGAACGCAGCTGTCGGTGTGACACCGGATCGCCCGATCCTTATCGACCGTTTCCTCAACCATGCGATGGAGTGCGAGGCAGATGCGATCGCTGACGGCGGACATGCATTCGTGCCGGCCGTAATGGAGCATATAGAGCTCGCCGGAGTACACTCCGGAGACTCAGCCTGTGTACTTCCGAGCGTACATATCTCCGAGAAAAATGTACAGATAATCAAAGATTACACCAGAAAGATCGCAGAGGAGATGCATGTACAGGGACTTATGAACATGCAGTATGCGATAGAAAACGATACGGTATATGTGCTTGAGGCAAATCCGAGAGCATCACGTACGGTGCCGCTCGTATCAAAGGTATGTAATATAAGAATGGTACCGCTTGCAACAGAGATCATAACAGCTGATCTGACAGGAAAACCGTCACCAATCCACGATCTGAAGGAAGGACAGATCCCTTACTACGGAGTCAAGGAGGCAGCCTTCCCGTTCAATATGTTCCAGGAGGTAGATCCTCTGCTCGGACCTGAGATGAGATCGACCGGTGAGGTTCTGGGTCTTTCCAAGTCCTACGGTGAAGCATACTTCAAAGCCCAGGAGGGTGTCGGATCGAAGCTTCCGCTCGAGGGAACTGTTATGATATCCGTAAACAGAAAAGACAAGGAAGAGGTAGTAGAGGTTGCAAAGATGTTCGACGAGGTCGGCTTCAAGATTGTTGCAACAGGACAGACCTACGAACTCATAAGAGAAGCAGGAATACCTGCAGAGCACGTAAAGAAGCTATATGAGGGACGCCCGAATACCCGTGATATGATCACGAACGGCGAGGTGGATCTGGTCATCAACTCACCTGTAGGTAAAGACAGCGTACATGATGACAGCTACTTGAGAAAGGCCGCCGTAAAGGCGAAGATCCCGTACCTGACAACCATGGCAGCGGCAAGAGCCTCAGCAGAGGGAATCCGCTACATCAAGGAGCATGGAAACGGAGAACTCAGTTCACTTCAGGAGTTGCACGCGTCCATCGTTCGATAAGAAGCCTCGGCTGCATAACCGCAGCCAAGCATCAGCCAGAAGATGGCTGAAGAGGTGATGGTCGAGTCATTTGCCAGACCGACTACCATATAAGCGGTGGTTGATACAGCCGTGATCATAACGATACCAAGATGGTCGATGCCCTTGTCCGGCGTCGGCCTATCTTTTTTGTAGCACAGTCTGAATGCGCGGATTATGAAAAGTCCGTATAAAAACAGCAGTGAAAGAAGACCGATCAGACCGTCCTGTACCCATATCTGAAGGTACATATTATGAGGCTTTGTGACAGTCTGTGTGTCGTAGCCCATATAGCGCTTGCCCACATAATCGTCGTTCGGGAACTCATATACGAAGTTGTCTCTACCTGCACCGATCAGCAGATGGTCGGTGAGTAGGGGGATAGTTCTGGACCAGATATAGCCTCGTCTGGAAGCGAAATGATAGCTTCCCTCAAAGCCTGCCTTTGGCGTGTCCTTCAGCTCATCGAGTCGACCGAAATCATTGTATATCATCATTTTTCCGTCGACATCCGTAAATCTCCATTCATATGTAGAATCAGCAAAACGTATGTAGTCGATAAACATATCGCCGCCCTCTACATCAGTGACGGAGGAGAAGGACGAGACCTCGTGAGGCTTACCGGTGATACGTGAATATTCCTCGGTGAAAATAGCCAAAGTGTTATCATCCGGACGTATCCGCACGCCCGAAAGGACAAACGGATGGTAGCCTTCCTGCGTAATCTGCATGGAGTTGTCGTCTTCGTTGACCTTAGTCGAGATGGTATTTCCGGATTCATCCGTAAGCTTTATCAGCGAATCAATCGGGGTGTCGCCCCATCCGCTCTGTGCTGTCTTTGAGGTGTCAAGAGTCGCAAGAAGCGTTTTTCCGTCATCCTGACGTATGGTAAGCGTTGAATCCTTACAGGAGAGCGAATCCAGATAATACTGCTCATTGTTGTTGAAAAGCTTTCCTAAAAAGCTCGGGTAAAACGTAACGATCAGCACTGCGCCGGCAAGACACGTAACAAGAAAAATGATCGCAACGGGTCTCGTCTTTTTTAAGTAAGGAATTAAAAGTATCATCATAAGTATGACACCGATGATGATTCCCATGATTCCCGTCAGCGATCTGGAGGCCACCAAAGTGACGACAAGAAGTGATGTCGAGAGCGCGGCCAAAAGCCTTCTTACGATGTGCTCGCCGCGGAAGATAAGATATCCGCAGTACGGAAGGACTGTCGCAACATAGGTCCCGACGTAGTTGGGATTGTAGAGTGTCACGTAGCTCATGCCCCTGTCAAAGTTCAGTTTGACGTTGAAATGGGAGACATCCATTTTTCCGGCAAGCTCCTGTGTGAGGATCGGCTTTGCCCAATCACTTTGTATCCAGTCAATCCCAAATGCCTGGAAGGCGCCAAGCAGCCCTATGATGATAGAGCCGACCAGTAAAGTATCAAGTATGAACACGATAAGCTTCTTTGTCCTGATAAATCCGAAGGCTGTATAGAAGCAAAGTACATAAGTAAGGATTACAAACCAACCCTCAAACTGTTCATATCCTCCGAAAAATGCCACGATCCTATGTTTTGACAGGATTGCCGAGAGAAGTGAGATCAAACCAAACACGCCGATCGCGATGGTCGGAGCGATGGTCTTTTTATCCTTCAGAAAATCATTTTTACCAAACGGCATCAGATAGCAGAGTGTAAAGAGGATAAGTATTCCTGCAAGTCTCAAGAAAAATGCCTTGTAATACAAAAAGAAATCATAAAGCTTTCCGCCGATAGAAAACCACGGATTGACCTCGAGTCCGCAGACATATACATGAACCACTGTGATCAAAGGCACTACAGCTATAACAAACATGAGTGGGATCAGCCACCATGAAAAACCGTCCTTTGCTTTGACTTCGGTATTTTTGTTATTATTATCGCTCATAAAAATATCCTTTCAGATTGAATTACGTACGTAATTATACTCCAACAGGCCTTGATAAGTCAATAGTTCGGAAGTGGCTATTTCGCCTTGCAAGAAGGACCAAATTCTGCTATAATACCTAAAAGACATAGGTGGTTAAAGCCAAATAAAGCGAGGAGGTGTGCCTATGAACAAAGTGATCACGATCAACAGACAGTACGGAAGCGGTGGCCGCGAGATAGGTCGAAAGCTTGCGGAGGCTTACGGTATCCCATTCTATGACAATGAGATCATCGCGAGAGCGGCGAAGGAATCGGGGTTTGCAGAGGCTGCTTTTGAAAACTCGGAGGATAAGGCGACAAACAGTCTTTTGTATCAGATTGCGATGGGCATGAACATCTTCACTACGCAGGAGGTCGGGTTTTCAGGACTTTCTTTGGATGATCGTATTTTTCTGGCGCAGGCCAATGTGATCAGAAAGGTCGCTGAGAGCGGCCCGTGTGTTATCGTAGGTCGATGTGCTGATTATATTCTCAGAGAAAGAGAAGATCTGGTGAACCTGTTTATCTTCGCATCGGTGGATTTCCGTATAAAAAGATCCATCGAGATCGATATGCTGCCGCAGGCAAAGGCGGCTGAGATAGTCCTTAAAAAGGACAAGACCAGGGCTAACTACTACAAGTATCACGTAGGTGAGCGCTGGGATAACGTTCTAAACTATGATCTTTCGATCAGAAGCGATCTGGCCGATATAGACGGAACGGTCGCTGCTCTTAAGGCATATTTGGATGCCATAGAATCTGCACAGTAAGGAGAGGAAGTAAATCATGAGTAGTAAGATCAGAACACGCTTTGCGCCGAGTCCCACGGGAAGAATGCACGTTGGCAACCTGCGCACGGCTCTATATGCTTATCTGATATCGAAGCACGAGGGAGGAGATTTTTTGCTTCGTATCGAGGATACCGATCAGGAGAGATTTGTCGAGGGTGCTGTCGAGCTGATCAACAGGACCATGGAGAAGGCAGGTCTTATGCACGATGAGGGACCGGACAAGGACGGAGGAGTAGGTCCTTATGTTCAGAGCGAGCGTGTCAAGACAGGTGTATATATGAAGTATGCAAAGGAGCTTGTGGACAAGGGCGAGGCCTACTACTGCTTCTGCAGCAAGGAAAGACTTGAGAAGCTCCATGAGGATGCGAAGGCACGCGGCGAGGATGCGGCAAAGTACGACAAGCACTGCCTTTCTCTTTCGAAAGAGGAGATAGAGAAAAATCTCGCGGACGGAGTTCCTTATGTCATCAGACAGAACAACCCTACCGAGGGTGAGACATCCTTTGATGATGTGATATACGGGACCATCACAGCACCGAATGCAGAGCTTGATGATATGGTGCTGATCAAAAGTGACGGATATCCGACCTATAACTTTGCAAACGTGGTTGATGATCACCTGATGGGTATCACCCATGTGGTAAGAGGAAACGAGTATCTTTCATCGGCTCCGAAGTATAACCGTCTTTACCAGGCGTTCGGATGGGATATCCCCGTATATATCCACTGCCCGACCATCACCGATGAGGAGCATAAAAAGCTTTCAAAAAGATCCGGAGCATCATCCTTTGAGGATCTGATGGAACTTGGATTTTTGCCGGAGGCAGTAGTAAACTACGTAGCATTGCTTGGATGGTCACCCGACTCCGATCAGGAGATATATTCGTTGAAAGAGCTTGAGAAGGTCTTTGATTACAAGAGGATCAACAAGTCACCGGCGGTGTTTGACATGACAAAGCTTCGCTGGATGAATGGCGAATACATAAAGGCCATGGATGATGAGACATACTATGAGTATGCGATGCCGGTCATCGACAAGGTGATCCACAAGGATATGGATAAAAAGTATATCGCAGATCTCGTAAAGACGAGAATTGAGGTATTTCCTGATATAGAAGAGAAGATTGACTTCTTTGAGGAGTTGCCTGACTATTCTATAGATATGTATACACACAAGAAAATGAAGACCAATTCCGAGAATTCTTTAGAGGCTCTTAAGGAGATGCTCCCGGAGCTCGAGGCGATAGCTGACTGGGGACATGATTCCATCGAGAAGGTCGCTATGGACTATGTCGCAAGGCATGAGTGTAAAAACGGACAGGCACTCTGGCCGCTTCGTACCGCCGTGTCAGGTAAGCAGATGACACCGGGAGGAGCATATGAGATAATGGAGATTCTCGGCAAGGACGAGTCGATTGCTCGTATAAAAGAGGGGATTGAACGTTTAAGTGCAGCAGTCTAATGAGGCACAGTTTGAGGCCATTCATCATGTGGACGGACCGATGATGGTTTTGGCCGGACCGGGTGCCGGAAAAACATTTGTCATAACAAACCGTGTCGCTCATCTGATCACGGAAGCAAAGGTGCCACCGGAAGAGATTCTGGTGGTTACTTTTTCACGTGCTGCCGCAAACGAGATGAAGGAGCGCTTTGATATCCTCACGGATCATAGGTGTCGGGGTGTCAGGTTCGGCACATTTCATTCCGTATTCTTTGAGATCTTGAAAAAAGCATATCATTATGAGGCTAAGGATATAGTCACGGAGGGCCTCAAATTCCGTCTTATAGCAGAAGCACTCAACGATACCGGCTTTGAAGTAGAGGATAAGCAGGAGTTTTTGGAGAGCCTTGAAAAGGAGATATCCAGAGTCAAGGGCGACGGGATTGATGTGGAAAACTACTATTCGGCGAGCTGTCCCGAGCAGGTTTTTCGGGATATTTTTAACGGATATACTCAGAGACTGATACGTCACAGAGCACTTGATTTTGATGATATGGTTGTCTACACGTATGAGCTTTTGACGAAGAGAAACGATATCAAAAAAAGCTGGCAGGAGAGGTTTAAGTACATTCTTATCGATGAGTTTCAGGATATAAACAGACTGCAGTATGAGAATATACGCATGCTTGCCGAGCCCGAGAATAACATATTTATCGTGGGCGATGACGATCAGTCGATATATGGATTCAGGGGAGCAAGACCGGATATTATGCTTAGCTTTCCCGAGCAGTACCCGGAAGCAAAGACGGTTAAGCTTCGGATCAATTATCGTTGTTCGACTCCGATCCTAAAGGCAGCGGGGATGCTGATAGATCACAATTCAAAAAGATATAAAAAGGAGATAGAGGCAGCGGACAATGATAAGTCTCATCTATTTGGAAAGACCCGTGATGATATGGATGCGCAGTCACAGCTGCCGCCTTCCGGGTGTCATATCAAGTATTACACCGACCTTTCATCAGAAGCCGAGGGGATATGTGAGCAGATAAGTTCATATATGGTGTCTGGGGTAGAGCCGGGGAGGATGGCTGTACTCTTCAGGACGAACAACCAGATGAGAATGATAGCCGGGAAACTGATGGACAGAGGTATCCCTTTTCGAATGAAGGAAGCGATCCCAAACATTTTTAAAAGCTTTATCGCAAAGGATTTGATCGCATATCTGCAGATGGCCTGCGGGGATGATTCGAGAGAGACCTTTCTTCAGATCATGAATCGTCCGCTTCGATATATCAGCAGGAAGGCTTTGGATAAACCCGAGATCGATTTTCGGGATATCAGAGATTATTATATGAGACAGAAGCAGCACTGGATGATAGAAAGGATACAAAACTTCGAAAAAGATATAGCATCATTACGAAAAATGACACCGCTCACCGCAATCCATTATATTCGTAAGCAAATAGGGTATGAGGATTTTTTAAAGGACAGAGCTGCCGAGAGAGGTGTAAAGCCTGATGACTGGTTTGAAACTCTGGAGGAGATAGAAGAGAGTGCTACGGGTATGACCTCGATCAGAGAGTGGCTCGAATACGTGGAAAACTACGAAGAAGAGTTAAAAAAGCTTCGTGACGAAAACCGGGATGATGAGGTCGAGGGTGTGGAGCTTATGACCATGCACGGAGCAAAGGGGCTCGAGTTTATGTTTGTGTTTATTCCAACCCTAAATGAGGGGGTGAGTCCGTACAGAAAGGCCACTCTTCCGGCAGAGATAGAGGAGGAGAGGCGAATGCTTTATGTGGCGAGAGATTTGTAGACGAGATAGAGCCGAAAACTCATAATCGGGAAAGCTCATAGCTCCGGGTTAAGTTAGCAGAGCGTGAACTGTTCTTAACTGCCGGCGCTCCAAAAAGCGTTCAGATGCTCATCAAGCGTATCTATGGTAACAGTGTCAAAGGAACTCCATTCTCTGGGGAACTCCTTCATGTATTCCCTTCGTAAAAATCTCTCGTCTAAAAGCAGGATCACGCCTCTGTCTTCGGCGGTCCTTATCACCCTACCGCCAGCCTGAAAGACCTTTCCGAGTCCCGGATAGAGGTAGGCATAGTCGAAGCCGTGACCTTTTTTCTCATCAAAATACTTTCTGAATAGTTCTCTTTCATCACATACCATCGGAAGACCGGTACCTACGATCGCCGCGCCGATGAGCTTGTCTCCGGTCAGGTCGATCCCTTCCGAAAAGATACCTCCCATCACACAAAGCCCGACCACATTATCCGAGTCAAAGGCCGAAAGAAAGTCCTCCCGCTCGGATTCTCTCATTTTTCTGCCCTGCGTGAGTAAGGTGATGTCGTCGGGGAGTGTGATCAAAGCCGCGACCTCATACATTTTCGGACCTATGCTCTTATAAAGACTTGTAACATCGCTTGCGATGAGTATCTTTTTCTGGTCGTCGGTAAATGAGGACTTGGCGTAGACCGCGTCATCCTCACTGTCTCCGCCGAGCTGCTCTTTATAGTAGCGGATGGGAAGCAGTGTTGCCGAGAAAAATATCCCGGATCTGGCTCTGTCACATACCTCGCGAAGTCGGGTCGAAGGGTCCATACACTGCAGTGTGACCCTAAAGTTACCCTCCTCATCGAAGTTTTCATAGGTGAGATAATGATCGTCGTATTCCTCCCAGACCATCAGCGCTCTTCTTACATTAAAGTAGAACTCCAAAAACAGATCTCTTTCCGGAAGGACTGGATTCTCCGCAGCCATCAGTTCGTAGTTTGCCACAACTCTCAAAAGCTTGAAGCCTATGGAAGAAAAATCCTCAACCTCCTTAAATCCGCTTTCACATCCTCTTTTCAGTTCGAGAAGAGCTCTGTTTACACTCTCTACGGAGTTGATAAACTGGCGAAGAGAGTAGATCGCATCCGGTCTGTGCTCTTTTTTTAGCATCGCCTTTGCGACTCTGTTTACTGCGAGAAAATCCTCTTTTACTATGGTCGCGGAGTACATCTCACGTCCGCGCTCCACTAGGTTATGAGCTTCATCTATAAGAAGGACCATATGTCCCTGCTTCTGAGGGGTGAAAAATCTCCTCAGATACACGTTCGGATCAAAGACATAGTTGTAATCACCTATCACTGCATCGGCATACAGAGCCGCATCGAGACTCAACTCAAATGGACATACGTTGTGCTTGTCTGCGTATGAGATCACAGTTTCTCTGGAGATCCCGTCCTCGTGAGTCAAAAGATCGTAAAGTGCATCATTTACCCTGTCATAGTGCCCCTTCGCACGCTCACAGGTCGCAGGGTCACATGCCGGTTTGTCAAGGATACACAGCTTTTCCTTGGCGGTGAGAGTGATGGGCTTGAAGGCTGCGTCATCGCCAATTGACTTTTTGAGTAAAGAAAAACAATCCTGCGCCACGGTTCTTGTGATGGTCTTTGCCGTCAGATAAAAGATCCGGTCTATCAGGCCCTCGCCCATCGCTTTTATGGACGGAAAGACTGTTGTGATGGTTTTTCCGACTCCGGTGGGTGCTTCTATAAAAAGGCGTTTTTTCTCACGTATCTTCTGATAGGTAAAGGCGGTCAGATCATCCTGACCGGGTCGGAAAGGAAAAGGAAAGTCCATTTTTTTTATGGATGCAGCCCTTTTTATGGCCCAGTCATACTCGTAGATCGCCCACGGTTTGTATTTTTCTATAAGCTCATCAAACCATTTTTTTATCTCATCCGAAGAAATCGTTTCTTTGAATCTTTTTATCCGTTCGGTATCCATATTGCAGTAGGTGATCTGCACATCTATACTGTCAAGCGCCTCATCGGTTGCGACCATATACGCATAGCATTTGGCCTGAGCGAGGTGTATCGGATCAGGCTGCTCCATATCATCGAGATCTTTGTATACGCCTTTGATCTCATCGATAAGTACGACCTCATCATCACGAAAAACCCCATCGGCTCGCCCCTCGACAGTAAGCATAAACTCATCACCCGTTTCAACTGATCTCATAGGAACGCACGCAAAAAGAGGGACCTCGGCTTCATAACCGATGCCCATTGAAGCTTGTATCTTGCGATGGATACGACTGCCTTCTTGCATGGCGTCGAGATTTCTGATCCCGGAGCCTCCGCCCGTGATATCTCCGAAGCGCAGAATGAACTCAACAAGATTACGAACAGATATCTTGACGTTTTTGGTTTCTTCGTTCATACTGTGATTATAAACTTTTTTAAAAATGTTTGCAACACTTTACATATACGGTGCATCTTATAGGTGTAAAACGAAAAAAAGGTCCCGGCCGTGTTTCCGGAGATACGGTGCCGGACCCAGGAAAGGATGATGCTTATGACGGATATGCAATGGGCTTTGGTCCAGCAGGCAAAGCAGGGAGATACACATGCATTTGCACTGTTGTATGAAAAATACTATAAAGACTTGTACAGATTTGCACTTTGTTATCTTAAAAATACCGCGCAGGCAGAGGATGCCGTAAGTCAGGCGGTGTTAAAAGCTTACGAAAAATTGCCTAATCTTCGGAAAGAGACATCGTTTAAGAGTTGGATTTTCCAGATTACTGCGAATGAATGCAGGATGCTTCTGAGAAACACTTCCGAGGTTGGTATTCCCGAAGGATTTGAGCAGGAGACTGTGGAAGAGGGTTATGCGAAGCCGGAGCTTGATGATCTTTTGAAGGTTCTTTCGGATGATGAGAGAGAAGTGATCACGCTTTCGGTGTTCTCGGGTTATCGCTCGACAGAGATATCGCATATGCTTACGATGAGACCGGGGACAGTCAGATCCTTAAAGAGCAGGGCGCTTGACAAGCTGAGATCAGCCATGGCACCTGCGATGAGTTGAGAAGGGAGGGATTATCATGTCAGATTTCAATGAAAAAGATAAAAATATTACGAATTCACAGGAGCCAAAGACCTGGTCTGCCGAAGATAATGCAGGGTATATGCAGGAGGATATGACGGAGGAGGATATCTACCGTATGATCAAAGAGGATGCAGCGGATATCGAACCACCTGAGTCCTTGAGCCCGGAGG
Organism: uncultured Eubacteriales bacterium; assembly: GCA_900318295.1. GTDB lineage: Bacteria > Bacillota > Clostridia > Lachnospirales > Lachnospiraceae > Eubacterium_F. Next base: position 37,728 of record ONKC01000002.1, on the reverse strand, counting down.
CTATCGAGAAAAAGCTTATCGGAGTGGTTCAGGAAAGCCCCAAAAGAAGAACACCCTGGCTTGCGATCGCAGGTATGGCTGCATGTCTTGCGTTCGGTGTGATGGCGGGACTTTTTACATACTCGCTCATAAGATCACGAGATATAGACGCAGCGCCAAAGGCGGAAATGTCTGATACCGCAGTCGAAGCTCCGACAGCGGATGGTACCGACAGCGCTACTCCCGGATCCGACAACGAGGCAGCGGCTGAACTCAGTTACGCAGATGTGTGTGATATCATCAATGAATATAATGAATCAGTTCGTGCTCAAAGAGATATGAATAAGGAAGAGATCGATTATGTAGAGGAGGCCAGTTCGGACGCGGCGCCTACTTCAGATGAAAGTGCTCCTGCTGCGCAGTCCGAGAACTCAAAATCCGAGAGTGCTACAGAATCGACGCAAACTTATGGGGAAAAGTCAACCTCCGATGATTACTCGGAGACTGACAAACAGGTCGAGGGAGTATCGGAGGGAGATATAGTAAAGACCGACGGGAAGCATATTTTTACAATAGAGCCATCTACCTTCGGATATAAGATCCATGTTATCGAGCCCAATGGAAATGAATCCAAAGAGATTGGAAGTGTGATCGTACAGAACAGCGACTGTGAGGAGATATATATAGTCGGAGACAGACTTTTTGCGATAGGAAATGAGTGGAGCGGCTCTGACACCGATATAAATCGTTTCGGTGGATATGGGTTGGGAAAATACTACGGCCGTTACAGAGAAAAAACACGTACGATCACGACTGTGGTTGATATATCCAATGCATACGACCCGAAGATCGAAACAAGACATATTCAGTCCGGAAGCTTTGCTACATCACGTATCAGCGATGGTTACCTGTATGTATTTACCGAGGACTGGTACGAGAAGGAAGAAAAATACGATGTAGACAGGCCGGAGGAGTTTGTTCCGACTTCGGATGAAAAGGTATTTGATACAGGCTGTATCGTCAGATGCGGAGAAGATGCGACAAACAACTACATGGTAATGACATCTCTTTCCGTGGCTGATCCGGGTGAGATCACAGACAGACTTGCGGTGCTCGGAGGCAGAGCGACCTACTATGTCAGCACCGAGAATATCTACATAGCAAGACCAAATAATGCAAACTCCCCGTACTGGCAGACAGCGGCTGATGTGACGACCATAAGTAAGTTCAGATACAATGACGGAAAGATCAAAAAGGTTGCCGACACATCCTTCCGTGGCTGGATAAATGATTCATACTATATGCATGAGTATCAGGGTAACTTCTGCTTCGTATATACATCCAGAGGCAGGTCGGGCGCTACCACAAACGGTCTGTGTGTGATGGACGGTGAGCTTAAGCCTTTGGGGGAGATAGACAAGATAGCAGTCGGTGAGACCATCTATGCGTCATACTACATAGACAATATGGCATACTTTGTGACGTACAGGAATACAGATCCGGTATTTGCAGTGGATATCTCTGATCCAAAGCATCCTGAGCTTAAATCAGAGTTAAAGCTTCCGGGCTTTTCATCCTACTTGCACAGCTTCGGCGATGATAAGCTGATAGGAATCGGTTACGGCGATCCTTCAAAGGATGGATCCGGCTGGGATAACACTGCAAAGCTTTCATTGTTTGAGATAGGAAAGGATTACAGTATCGAGGAACTGTCAAAGCTTTTTGGTGAAAAAGAGGAGCGACACATAGCTGATGAGAATCACAGGGCAGTGTTTGTCGATGAAAAAAGAGGATTGATTGGCCTGGGCTTAATGGGCACATATGCAGATGACGAGGTAGCCTGGGGTGGTCACTATGTGGTATATCAGCTCAAAGGCAACAAGCTTGTCAAGGTGATGGATACCCTAAAGGACAAATCCATCGATCCGAAAACCATAGAGCCATTCTTTACAAGGGGAGTCCGTATCGGTGAAACCTTCTATGTATGTGATCTTGAGGGTGTAAAGACGGCCTACACTATCGGAGAGAACGGAGAAAAATGGAAGAAGGCCTGATAAGGCAGAGTCTGTGGATGGAACAAATGAAAAACGACCTCATTACGGGGTCGTTTTTCATTATTAATCGATTGCATATCACGGATATAAGCGGACTTGTATCAGATGTCCTCAAGCTTTTTGTTGATGAACTGATCCCAAAAGGAATCATCGTCATCACCCGGAAGCTTGCTTTCGTGCGGGTTTGAATCAGCCTCGGCTGGCTCAATGCTGACACCCTCCGGAAGCTCGTCGTCGTCATCATCGTTTACCTCGGCCATGATAGCTTCAAATACCTCTCCGACTTCGGCCAAAAGGTCATCGTCGTCGATGTTCTCGATAGTGAACTCCATCTCATCGCCCTGGTCTTCGATAGTCACACCGAACAGATATGCCTCGGCGATGTCATCATCGGTGGGGGTCAGAGCGGCATAGGCTTTGTCCTTATGCTCAAACATGCATATAACCTGGCATTCGGTCTGCGTTCCGTCCTCCTCCTCAATAGTGACGATGATATCGTCAAGTTCGTTAAGATCAGGTAATTCCATATGTACATCCTCCTGTGTATTTTTTTAAAAACTCACATTTTTCATATCGTATCCACAATTATAATACATTTTCTTCACAAAGTAAACACAAATTGATCCTATAATGACAATCGTAAATCCAAAAACAACGCTTTAGCGTTTAGAAAAAAGGAAGGTGAAGGATATGGAGAATCAGGAAGGACGTTATATCATCGAGTATGACACGCAAACAGGTCAGCCGATCTACAGTGACGGTTACAGAGGTGAGAGCAGGGCGTCCGGCAGTGAGCAGCAGTTTAGGACAGCGCCGGAGCCACAGCCGGTGCCGGAGCCACAGCCGATGCCGGAGGGAAATGTATATCGTTTCCAGAATGCGGAAGCGGTTAGACCGAAAAAGGTGAAGAAGGGTTGGACGATGCCGAAGATCGCACTCGGTGCGGTTATGTTCGGAGTCATAGCAGCCGGATGCTTTTTCGGAGTAAATGCCGGACTGAATGCGCTGACGGGTGGAGCCGGAGAGCAAACTCCGGCAGAGGAGGTCGCTCAGACCAGGATCGAGGCGCATACGGACGATTCGACACCGGCGGTAGGGTCGGCTATCGATGTACCGAGTGTGGTAGACGCAGTGATGCCGTCTGTAGTCGGTGTATCAAATACGACCGTGGTTCAGAACTTCTTCGGACAGCAGTATGAGTCTACCGGTGCAGGAAGCGGATTTATCGTAAAGCAGGACGGAGATGAGCTGCTCGTAGTGACAAACGCGCACGTCGTAGCAAACGCAAAAGAGATCGATGTCACATTCTGTGACAACGAGAATGTAAAAGCGCAGGTAAAGGGAGTCAGCGAATCAAACGATATCGCCTTGCTTACGATCGATATGAAAAAGATCAAGGACTCTACCAAAAAGCAGATAAAGAGTGCCACATTGAGATCGACCGATGATGTAAAGGTCGGCGAGATGGCCATCGCTATAGGAAACGCAAACGGAAGCGGACAGTCCGTGACAGTAGGATATGTAAGTGCCAAAGACCGTACATTTGTCATCGGAACCACCGATTCGAACGGAAAGAGCAACACCCGTCCGATGCTTCAGACAGATGCAGCCATCAACCCGGGTAACTCCGGCGGCCCGCTCATTGACTCAAAGGGACGTGTGATCGGTATCACTACATCCAAGGAGTTTACAGCTGTTGATGGACGTGATGTGGTCGGAATGAACTATGCTATCCCGATGTCTGACGGTGTGTCGATAATCAATGATCTTATGAACAGAGAGGTTCTTAAGGACAAAGAAAAGGGATATCTCGGAATCACCGGTGAGAATATCGACTCTGAGGCTGCCAAAAAGTACAATATGCCTGAGGGTGTGTATGTAAAGGCTATCTCCGATACCGGAGCTGCATCAAAGGCCGGTATCTACCAGGGTGATATCATCACAAAGATTGACGGTACAGCCGTTAAGAAGATAGAGGATGTCAGAGAGATCGTAAACAGCAGACGTGTTGGTACTACGATCGAGGTGACCGTCCAGAGAAGTAACGGTAAAAAGTACGAGGAAAAGAAGATAAAGGTGACGCTCGCATCAAAGGATACTCTTGACGGACTTCCGGAGGATGAAGCCGAAGAGCAGCCGCAGCAGCAACAGCAGCAACAGCAACCGAACATTCAGCCAAACGGCGGTGATTATCAGATCATCCCGTGGGGATTCTTTAACTGAGTATCGGATAAAAAACCAATAATACAAATAAAGCCCCAAATATCGAGCTTATCGGTACTTGGGGCTTTATTTTTTTTGACTTGAAAAAGCACCGAAAGTATGGTAGACTTTACGTTATGGTAAAAAAAGTGAAGGTATCGGTGATCATTCCCGTTTATAATGGTGCCCGGTATATAAAAAAGGCTATAGATTCGGTGCTTGCTCAGGATGTGGAGCTGGATGTTTTTGTCATAGATGACTGCTCTACGGATGATCTTGACAGCGTGATGGCCGGATACGAGTCGGATGCTCGTATTAACTTCATTAAGAATGAGCAAAACCTGGGAGTCGCCGTAAGCCGAAACAAAGGTGTATCTATGTCAGATGCCGAGTATATCGCATTCCTTGATGCCGATGACTGGTGGGAGGAGGGTAAGCTTTCTGACCAGCTTGAGGCTATGGAGAGCGAGAATGCGGTTCTCTCATCTACATCGAGAGAGCTTATGGATCCCGAGGGAGTGAGTACCGGCAGGGTTATCGGTATCAGAAAAAGGATAGAGCTTAAGGATATACTTAAGCACAATATGATATCGACCTCAGCGGTCGTGGTACGAAGAGATGTTATGCTCGCTCATCCTATGGAGCATGATGATTCGCATGAGGATTATATCGCATGGATCGGTATCATAAAGGAGCATGGATTTGCGATAGGCATTGATAAGCCCTATCTGAAATACAGGCTTAGTGAGGGTGGCAAATCGAGAAACAAATTCAAGTCCGCAAAGATGACCTTCAAGGTTTACAGATACTGTGGTTACTCGGTTTTTTCGTCACTGATACACTTTATAACCTATGCGTTCAACGGAGTTAAAAAATACTATGGCTAAGAAGGGATTTGCATTCAAACAAAGAGCAAAAATGTTTATGCAAGGTGTGATCCTGCCCTTTGTTTACAGAGTGGGATGCATCAGAAAAGTTGATCCTCACCTTGTTGTTTTTGCCGATGCTCATCACGATAAAAGACCGGTAAGTATGGACAGACTTTTAAGGACGCTTTCAAAGGATCAAAAGGATATAAAGATAGTCGAAAGATACGTTGATTATGCCGGTTTGGGGTATCTGGGACAGTTCTTTGATTCGATAAAGTTTATGTGGCTTTATGCCGTGTCCGGATGCGTTATAATTTGTGATAATTTTCTGCCCGTGGCAGCTTGCAAAAAAAGAAAAAAAACAAAAGTTATTCAGCTTTGGCACGGGCCCGGAGCATATAAAAAATTCGGTTATGATTCACCGGATGATATACCGTCATATTACAAGAAAAATGTGTTCAGAAATTATGATCTTGTAACAGTCTCCGGTGACAAATGCATAGCCCCGTTTTCCTCGGCTATGCGCCAGAAAAAAGGTATAGTAAGAGCAGTGGGGATCAGCCGAATGGATGATTGTTTATCCGCTTCGCATATAAAAAAATGTCGGGATATTTTTTATGAAAAATACCCCGAAGCAAAAGGCAAAAAAATTGTTCTCTGGGCACCCTCCTTCAGAGGAAATGCAGGAGATCCTTATCTTGTCGGATTAGAGGATGTGGACAGACTTTCAAAGCAGCTCGGAAGTGATTGGTATGTAGTATGCAGTATCCATCCACATCTGTTCGGAAAGTATGACAGGAAAGACCTCAGAGGAAGGATTCCAACCGAGGTCATACTTCCTTCTGTGGATGTTTTTATCACCGATTATTCTTCGGTGCTTTATGACGCATGCATATATGAAAAAAAGATGCTTATGTTTGCGCCTGATCTGGAGGAGTTTAAAAAAGCAAGAGGAACCTACATGGATGTATCGGAGTTCCCGGGTGAGATCATCACCGACGGAGATGATCTTTATGAAGGTGTCATCAGGACATATGAGTCTTATGATAAAGAAAGACAAAAGGAGTTTACGAAGGGGTATCTCGGGGCGTGTGACGGACATGCGACCGAGAGGATAGTAAAGTTTATAAGGAGTCACGTTAAATGAAAGCCTTGAAACGGAATTTCAAAGATTTTTGGAGATGCCGCTTTCTTTTAAAGGAGCTGGTATTAAAGGGGATCCGCCTCAAGTACAGAAAATCATATCTGGGTATCATATGGTCACTTATCGAGCCACTGCTTACTACGGTTGTTCTCGTGGTGGTATTCGGTACCCTTTTTAACAGGGCAAAGGATCAGACCTTCGCTGTGTATATCATGAGCGGAAGGCTTTTGTATTCATTCTTCTCGGCGGGCACAAAGGGTGCGTGCAAGGAGGTCAGAAAAAATGCCTCCATGATAAAAAAGGTTTATGTTCCGAAGTACCTATATCCGCTGTCGAATATAATCTTCAACTACATTATATTTTTAATATCATTGATAGTGTTTATTCCTGTCATGATCTATGCAAAACAGATGCCTACACTTATGATGTGGCAGGTGATCCCGGCGCTTATAGAGCTTTTTGTACTGGTGCTCGGGATGGGGCTTATACTGTCTGTCATGGATGTGTTTTTCAGAGATACGGAGTATCTTTGGAACGTGATTACGATGATAATCATGTATATGAGTGCGATCTTTTATCCTGTCGACAGACTTGTTAAGACAGGCTTTGCATGGATACTCAAGTTCAATCCTTTATACTGCATCATCCATCAGATGAGGGGCGGTATGCTCGGATATCATGTTTCAAAGTGGGAATATCTATATCCAGCTGCGGTCGCTGTGGTGCTACTTTTGATAGGGGTGGCAGTATTTAAGAAAAAACAGGACGATTTTATCCTTCACATGTAAGGATTAAGACTATACACTTTGCAGACGGTTATGCTTACGCTGCATACAGCTGTGTCTTGTGGCGCGGCAGGAGGTTTTTATGGGAAAGAATAAAAGTGCTACCGTAGAGGTCAAAGATCTTTCGATGATCTTTAATCTGAATCAGGAGAGGCACGATTCGATAAAGGAAACGGTCATCAATTTTTTCAGACCGAAGCAGGTTCGTAAAAAGGGTGAGTTTAAAGCGCTTTCGGATATCAATTTCAAGCTTTATCCGGGAGACAGAGTAGGTGTGCTCGGCTTGAACGGTGCCGGAAAAAGTACCCTTTTAAAGGCGATAGCAGGTGTCTACAAGCCGACCGTGGGATCGGTAAAAAGAAGAGGAAAGGTCGCTCCTTTGCTTGAGCTCGGAGCGGGCTTTGATTCGCAGTACACGGCCAGAGAAAACATATACCTTTACGGTGCGGTACTCGGATATACAAAGGAGTTTATAGAGAAAAAATTCGACGAGATCGTCGCTTTTGCAGAGCTAAAAGATTTTGTGGATGTACCGGTGAAAAATTACTCATCCGGTATGAAATCAAGGCTTGGTTTTGCTATATGTACCGCGGTAAATCCGGAGATCCTTATTCTCGATGAGGTCTTAAGCGTCGGGGATGCGAGATTCAGAAAAAAATCCGAAGCCAGAGTCATGGAGATGTTTGAAGGTGATGTGACGGTACTTTTTGTATCGCATTCGCTTGCTCAGGTAAAAAGGATCTGTAATAAAGCCATGATCCTCGATCACGGAAGGATGACTGATTTCGGCGATATCGATGATATTGCTCCGATATATGAGGAGATCATCGCCGGCGACGAGGAAACGCAAAGAGCACTTCAGGAGGCCAAGAGTAAAAAGAGAAAGGCCCAAAGATCTGTCAGATACAAAGATGCTTATCTGGTTATGACAAAGCAGGGAATGGATGTTGAAGAGGTGTTGACACTTTTGGAGATTCCCGAGAAATCATGGGATACATACAAGGCCGGTATCGAGAGATATGCGGCAAAACAGGAGGCGTTAAAGGAATCGGATCAGTGATCTGATTCCGTATCGGTCTCATCATCGGGCGCATCAAAGCGGGAAGCTGTGGTCGCGCCTTTTTTGATGCCCTCGGTGCTCTCGGATTTGCCGAGTATGGAGAACGTAGCAAAGATAAGCCTCAGGTCTGTGGCAAGGCTCATATCGTTGATATAAAGAAGGTCAAACTCCAGTTTTTCGTATGGATCGGAATTGTATTTACCGTAAACCTGAGCGTAGCCTGTGAGGCCTGCTTTTACCTGAAGTCTGAGCTTAAAGCTCGGAAACTGTGAGTAATACTGCTCGGCGATCTCCGGTCTTTCGGGTCTCGGTCCTACTATACTCATATCACCCTTAAGGATGTTGAAAAGCTGCGGCATCTCGTCCAGACGGAACTTCCTTACTATCCTTCCGACCGGAGTCACGCGGTCGTCATCATCGCCGCTTGAAAGACGCGCCACGCCGTCGTTTTCTGCGTCGACTCTCATACTTCTAAACTTCAGTATCTTGAACTGCTTGCCGTCCTTTGTAAGTCTCACCTGTTTATATATTGCGGGACCGTGGTCGTATATTTTTATACAAAGGGCGGTGATCAGCATGATCGGCGAAAAGACAATGATGCCCAAAAGCGAGAGTACAAAATCTATGAGTCTTTTTATGAAAACATATTCTGGAGCTATCTGTTTTTTGGAAAAATAAACAACAGGAGATGAGAAGGTCTGGATATGCGTGGATCCGCGCATAAGTACATCTCCGATATGCGGCAGGAAAAAGCCCGGGATATTGTTCTCGACACAGTATTTGGATATACCGTTTCTGACACGGGAGTTTACTCCTGCGACAAAGATAGCCTCAAAGCCGTCGAGGCGGTCGCGTATCGCTGAGAATGAGTTTCCGTCGTACTCGAACTCCTCTGCTATCTTGTATATGCGCCCTACGGGCTTTCCTACGATGGAGCCGAATCTCCTCTTGTCAACTTCATTTCTGTAGATGAGCAGAGTCCTCTTCGGAGGGTTCGACTTGTAGTAGACCATGCTGGCAAAGTATGACCAAGCACAGTCAATAATAGCATAAATAAAAAGCATCGGGATAAATAAAAGAGGGTTTTTGAAGGATGCCCAGCTTATGGATACTCCGACGTAGGTTATCGCGATACTGAAGATCTGAGCGATAAACTGCGAAAGAGCCAAAGAACGTATCCTTGAAAAGCCCAAAAGATATGAATTATAGGTCTTGTTAAAAAGGTAAAGAACGACAGCGTATCCTGCGCAAACATAGTAATTGTAACGAAAAGCTCTGTCAAAAATATGAGTGAGCCTTCCGTAACGGAATAAAAGCCAGAAAACATAAAAAACGGCAACAGAGATCGCAAAATGCAAAACCCTTGCTGCTATAGCCAATTTACGATGTTTTGAGTCGTTCATTTTCCACACCTCAGTCGTTTTATTTAAAAACGACGATGATAATCAAGTTCGGCTTATTCTACCATATATAGCGTAGATTGTCAAATTTACATAAAATATAGGAAGAAAGGGCTTTACAAAACAGATGAATTATGGCATAATATATGGCGAAATCAGCGTAGAAAAGGAAAGTTCTATGGACGGGCATAAAGATTTGGATTTAAGAGAGTATCAGCTCATCCTCTTTGGGATACTGAAAGATGTTGCGAAGGTGTGCCGTGAGAACGGTATCCGGTTCTTTTTGGGAGAGGGAACCATGCTCGGTGCCATAAGGCATAAAGGCTTCATCCCCTGGGACGATGACATCGATATCCTTATGTATCGAAAAGACTATGAGAGATTCTTAAGCGTTGCACAGGATGCCCTCGGTGACAAATACGAGGTTCAGTCTCATGAGAAGCTTGAAAGCTTTTGGAACGCATACGCCCAGGTTCGATTGATCACCGACGACGAGAGACTTCGCCAGGGTTATATCGCACATCTTCTTAAAAACAACGGTCCTTTTGTGGATATCTTTCCGCTGGATTATATAGCAAAGAAAAAAGGTCTGCTCCTGTCATGGAGAGCTTTTCGTTTGAAATACTATAAGGCTATGCTCCCTTACAAATTCAAGGTGTGCGCGCCGGCTCATCCGGACGGGCATGTCCTTAATTTTTTGTCAGGGTTCTACAAAAAAGAAACGCTGTTTAAAAAGATTGAAAAGATCACGAAAAGCTACGGAAAAGACTATCTTCCGTATACCGTGAGTTTTCATACGATCCATCCGATCAAAAACAGGATCTCACCGTCGACATGCTATGACGAAGCGATAGAGTGGGATTTTGAAGGAGAAAAAATGCCGGTACCCGTCGGATATGACGAGATACTCACCACCATCTACGGTGACTACATGACACCACCAAAAGAGATGGAAAGGAAACAAAAACACAACATAGGAAGTGAAGAAGTAAAATGATAAAGAGAGTTTTGGGAGCTTTATTGGCAGTCGTCATGCTGCTATCAGTGATCCCTGCAAATAATCCTCAGGCCACGGCCAAGAAAAAGAAAAAAAGCGAGGGGAGTGCCACCCTTCGGATTTTTTCGACCACGGATCTGCACGGTCAGAGTACTACATTCAACTACGATACAGCATCCCTCCACAAGGACGGATCGCTCGCTCAGATATCTAAAGTTATCAAGGACAGCAAGAAAAAACTCAAGAACGGCAATTCGCTTTTGGTCGATGTCGGAGACACGATCTTTGGTATCGGAGCGAAAGCCACCATGGAAAAGAGAGTCCCTATCTCATCCGACGAGCAATACATGTATAAGCTCATGAAGTACATGGGTTACGATGCGATAACCCCCGGAAATCACGATTTTGACTACGGTTATTCATACGAAAAAAAGGTTCTGAATAAAGCAGGACTCAGTTCGAAAACCATCCTTTGCAACGTCAGGGACGCAAAGACCAAAAAGCATCCCTGGGCGACCAGAAAGATCATAAAAAAGACAGTAAAGACCACCAAGAAAAAGAAGCGTACCATAAAGATCGGTATAACAGGTGCGGTTGAGCCGGGCCTGTCAACCTACACACCGTGGAAGGACGTGCTCGTAGTAGAGGATGTCGTGACATGTGTCGAGCATGAGGTTGAGATGCTGAAAAAAGAGGGCGCGGACGTGGTGGTCGTTTTAGCGCATAGCGGTATCGGCGAAGAGGATCAGGGCGAGCCGATGGAGGAAAATGTCGTCTACAGCCTTGCCGATATCGAGGGTGTAAATGTGATCTGCGCAGGACACACTCATAAAAACTATCCCGTGAGCAGCGAAGAGTACACCAAAAATATCAAAAAGTACGACGGCGTCTCATCTACGGGAAAGATAAACGGAGTTGCTGTGGTACAGGAGGAAGATCACGGAAGAGCAGTCGGTATCACGGATCTGAAGTTCAACTTTAAAAAAGGCAAGCCAAAGCTTGTCAAAAAGACTGTAAAGGTCAGGAAAATAACAGAGACCGATCCCGAGGATAACTCGATCGTAAAGAAAAACGCCACCTACGATGCAGCCTTCAAAGAACTCTATGAAAAGAGCGAGGCTGTGTGTGAAAACTCATACAACAATTATTTCGGAATGCTCGAGGACAATGCCCTCGTTCAAATGAGTAACGATGCAAAGATAGCACATGCTCAAAAGGTCGTAAACGAGAGTGCTCCCGAGTATGCCAAATACCCCATCATCGCATCGACGACCTACTATCAGGCCGGAGGGGATTCGCCTGATAACTACATAGATGCAAAGGGAGAACTGAAGCTGAAGGACATCCTGAATCTTCAGATGTATGCTCAGGAGTGGGCTAAAACCTACTACGTCACCGGAGCCCAGCTAAAGGAAGCTCTGGAGTGGCAGGCGAGTGCATATCAGTCTCCGTACACGGTGATCAACTCAAAATGGAAAGATAAAAAGCTGAACGAGCTTGCTGCTATGGGAATGACTCCCGTACTTTCTCCCGAATGGGAAAAATGGGAGGGCTTAAGTATCTTTGACGGTGTCGAGTATGTGATAGACCCGACGGTGGAGCCCAGATACAACAAGGCAGGAAAGGTGATCAATCCCTCGGCACGTCGTATAGTAAGCCTTACCAGAGACGGCAAGGAGATCAAGGATGATGACATCTTGGTGTGGGTGACCAGAAACATGACAGACACTCACTGGCCCATGATAGGGAACGTAGTCAAAGATCAGCTGGTCGTAAAAAAGACACAGCAGATGGCATCGATAATCGAGGACTATGTCAAAGAACAGGAGTCCTTCGGAGTGCTTTCGATCAAGGCTGATGACAACTGGAAAGTGGCTTATCCGGACGGAGCGTACTACATCGTAAAGACCACATCCAAAGCGTCCGAGTTTATAACTGCTAAAGGATGGTATCTGGATACACTTGCAACAAATAAAGGATATGATTATTATCAGATAAGACTCGGAGGTGAGGAAGAGGACAAGGCAGGACCGATGCTGGTCGTGTCCGTGCTCGAGACTAAAAAGAGCGGAGATCCGGTTCCGGTATCCGTACAGGCTTCCGATGTATCGGGTATCAGCTCGGTATCCTATGCAAAAGGAAACCTAACGGAGTACGACTCGGGATGGAGCGGTGCCGTATCCGTTCGCGACGGGGCTTTCAGAGTAAGTGATAACGGAGAATACTCCGTCATGGCAAAGGACAAAAATGGCAATACCACGATAAAGCATTTCAGGATCGGAAACATTGATCCGAATGTTGCCAATACTCCAAAGGTAAATACGGTAAAGAACTCGCATACGAGTGTGAGCGGAAAGGCAACAGCCGATGCAACAGTATATGTGGAAACATCCGACGGAGTATATGAATCGAAGGCAGAAAGGGACGGAACCTTTACAGTCGGAGTCAAGGGACTTCTAGCCGGAAAGGATATATATGTATGGCAGGTTGACCCCAAAGAACGTACCAGCGAAAAGGTATCCGTAAACGTAGTAAGAGGCGGAGCAAATAAACCGATAATCGATGAGATCACAAACAAGGACAACTCGATAACAGGACTTTTAAATGATTCCGGATACTGTAAGGTCGTAGCGATCAGATCATCAAAGGTGTATATACCAAAAGGACAGAAGCTGCGCTACAAGGAATCAAAGATATACTCAAAAAATAAAACCAAAAAAATAGTTGAGTGTGACTACAGCTACAACAGCTCAACTAAAAAGTTTAAGCTCAGTGTACCGAAGATCTATGCTGATCAGAGCATAAAGGTACTTTCCTACGACTGGATAGGACGTGCAAGTATCTCGGAAAAGAAAAAGGTCGAGGACGTAGCACCGAATCAGCCGGTGATTCAAACAGTGGTATCACAGGAGGGAAGGATCTACGGTTATATTCCTTCGCCAAAGGCTGCATCCTACGAGATAGAAGCAGATGCCGGCGGAGAGACCTACACCGGAGTTACGGACGCAAAGGGAGCATTTTTGATAGAAACAAGAACCGTACAGTCCGGGGACAAGATAAAAGTAAAGGCAACAGACGTCGGAGAAAACGGTGCAAAAAGGACCAGCAGAAAAGGTACGACTACGGCGGTCAGCTGCTTTAAGGGGCTCAAGAAAAAATCCGTTTCCAAGATAGATATCGATGATATGGATACAAAGGATACGTCAATCTCCGGATTTGTTGATGTGAGCTCATCTGATCTTACAAGCCTGATCATGGGCAATAAGCACTACGCGATCGAGATTGATGAGTACGGTGAGTTCGATTATGAGCTTTCGGCTCCGAAGAAGGAAAATACAAAGATCGGAGTTCTCATAAGAAAAAAAGACGGTACGATCAAATCCTATAACTTCATAAAGGTGAAGCTGGCCAAGCCCGATGAACCGGCGTTTGTTACCGAAAAGGTAAAGGTCTCCACCAAAAAGGTGAAGATAAAGGCGACAGAAAAGGCAAAGGCTTATCTGCTCATCGGAAAGAAGAAATACAAGGCAAAGAAAGTAAAGAAAAAGAAAAAGGGCGACACCGTCACCTACTATTACACATTTAAGGTTGAAAAGCCTGAAAAAGGGAAAAAGGTAGTAGCCTATCTCCAAAACAAGGCCGGTAAGAGTAAAAAGACCACCATCGGAAAGGTGAAGAAGGCCTGAGCGTTTAAAAAAAATATTGCAACATATACACAATATGTGCTATATTAGAAACGATACATAGCAAAACTGAAAGGAGCTTTTTGATGAAAGCATTGATTCTCAACTCCGGACTCGGACATCGTATGGGTGTGCTGACAAGCGAGCATCCAAAGTGCATGACTGAGATCGCGGGGAAAGAAACTATTCTGAGCAGACAGTTGAAGTTACTTGAAAGGGCCGGCATCAGGGAAGTAGTGATGACCACCGGATACTTTGACAAGGTGCTGATGGACTACTGCGATTCTTTGGGGCTTAGCCTCCACATCGAGTTTGTAAACAATCCCGTTTATGACAAGACAAATTATATTTATTCCATATATTGCGCAAGGGATTATCTCAGAGATGAGGATATCGTCCTTATGCACGGAGATCTGGTTTTCGAGGAGAGTGTGCTTAAAGACCTTATCGCATGCGATAAAAGCTGCATGAAGGTGAGCTCGACGGCACCGATACCGGAGAAGGATTTCAAAGCTGTGATTAAAGACGGCTACGTACAGAAGGTAGGTATCGAGTTCTTTGATGACGTGAATGAGTGTCAGGCACTCTACAAGCTCAACAAAGAAGATTGGAATGTATGGCTTGATTCCATCGAGAAGTTTTGTGATGAGAAAAACACAAACGTGTATGCCGAGAATGCCTTGAATGTGGTTACAGACAGATGCCGCATTTTTGCATATGATGTAAAGGACAGGCTTTGCGCCGAGATTGACACACCGGAGGATTTGGAAATGATCAAAGAAAGACTTAATGAAGTAACTGGTAATTCGGATAAGACAGTTTATATGTGCTTTTCCGCAGACATGATCCACAGCGGACATATCGCCATCATAAGAAAGGCTGAGAAGCTCGGTCGTCTCACGATCGGAGTTCTTTCAGACGAGGCTGTGGCAAGCTATAAAAGATATCCGCTGCTCCCGTGGGAGGAGAGAAAGTCTGTATTTGAGAACATCGCCGGAGTGGAAAAGGTGGTAGAGCAGAAAGAGCTCAGCTACAAAGCCATTCTTGAGGAGCTTCGCCCTGACTATGTTGTTCACGGTGATGACTGGAAGGAAGGCTTCCAGAAGCCTATCCGCGACGAGGTTTGTGAGGTTTTGGCAAGCTACGGCGGACAGCTTGTAGAGTATCCGTACTCAAAGGAGGACAAATACGATGAGCTTGAGAAGCGTTCCAGAGCAACTCTGGGGATGCCGGATCAGCGCAGAGGTCGCTTAAGAAAGCTTATCGATATGAAGGGATGCATCACGGCACTCGAGGCTCATTCAGGTATCACCGGACTTATCTGTGAGAACACAAAGGTTGTTCAGGACGGAAAGACCTATCAGTTTGATGCAATGTGGATCTCATCACTTTGTGATTCCACGGCAAAGGGTAAACCGGATATCGAGCTTGTCGATATGACTAGCCGTTTCAGGACCATCGAGGATATCACTGAGGTTACTACCAAGCCGATCATCTTCGATGGAGATACGGGCGGCCTTACAGAGCACTTCGTATATACAGTACGTTCTTTGGAGCGTATGGGTGTTTCGATGGTTATCATCGAGGACAAGACCGGACTGAAGAAAAACTCACTCTTCGGTACGGAGGTTGAGCAGACACAGGATTCTATCGAGAACTTCAGTGCAAAGATCAAAGCCGGAAAGGCTGCTCAGAGAACCAAGGATTTCATGATCTGTGCGCGTATCGAGTCACTCATCCTTGAAAGAGGAATGGATGATGCCATCACAAGAGCATTTGCATTTGCTGATGCCGGTGCCGATGCGATCATGATCCACTCAAGGAAAAAGGATCCTTCAGAGATCTTTGAGTTTATCAAGCTCTTCAGAGAGAAAAATAAGACGACTCCGATCGTACTCGTTCCGACATCGTTCAATACGGTATATGAGGATGAGTTCAAGGAGGCAGGAGCAAACGTTCTTATCTATGCTAACCAGCTTACCAGAACAGGCTTCCCTGCAATGCAGAATGCTGCCAAGCTCATTCTTGAGAATCACAGAGCTAAAGAGTGCGATGACATCTGTATGTCGATCAAGGATATCATCACTCTTATACCTGAGGAATAATAGGAGGTTTATATAAATGAAGGTTCAGGATTTTATCAATACTCTCGGAGTAGAATTTTTTACCGGAGTTCCGGATTCACAGCTTAAGGCGCTGTGTAACTACCTTATCGACACCTACGGGATCGATGAGAAGCATCACGTGATCGCAGCGAACGAGGGTAACTGCGTCGGTGTGGCAGCGGGATATCATCTCGCTACCGGAAAGGTGCCCCTCGTGTATATGCAGAACAGTGGTGAGGGAAATATCATCAACCCACTCGCTTCACTTTTAAATGACAAGGTATATGCTATCCCGACCGTATTTGTTATCGGTTGGAGAGGTGAGCCGGGAGTTCACGATGAGCCTCAGCATATCTATCAGGGTGAGGTTACCGTCAAGCTCATGGAGGATATGGGAGTGCCGGTGATGATCATCGGTAAGGACACTACCACAGATGAGCTCAGTGCAAAATGGCAGGAGTTTAAAAAGGTTCTTGACGAGGGCAAGCAGGTTGCCTTTGTAGTAAGAAAGGAAGCTCTTTCCTTTGACGGAAAGGTTAAATATGAAAACGAGTATGATCTTGTAAGAGAAGAGATCATCAGACACATCACGGATGCTACAGGCGAGGATATGATCGTATCCACGACAGGTAAGGCAAGCCGTGAGCTGTTCGAGATCAGAGAGGCAAAGGGCCAGCCGCACGGCTATGATTTCCTCACAGTAGGATCGATGGGGCATTCCTCATCCATAGCCTTTGGTATCGCTGCTCAAAAGCCGGATAAAAAGATATGGATCATCGACGGTGACGGAGCACTTCTCATGCATATGGGTTCGATGGCTCTTATGGGTACGAATGCACCGAAAAATGTCGTGCATATCGTCATCAACAACGGAGCGCATGAGACAGTCGGCGGACAGCCTACTGTTGCAGGAAAGATCGATGTAGTCGCTATAGCGAAGGGCTGCGGATATCCGAATGCGGTAAGCGTTGCTTCACTTGATGAGCTTGATAAGGTTTTGGCTGATGCGAAGAGCAAAAATGAGCTCTCACTCATCGAGGTTAAGTGTGGTATCGGTGCCAGAGATGATCTCGGAAGACCTACTACTACAGCAAGAGAGAATAAAGAAAACTTTATGGAATTTTTAAGGAGATAATCTGATGCGACAGTTATACGATCAGGTCGAGCTTGACACCGAAGAGCTGCTTTTTGATCTTCAGGAGCTCGGAAAGAAGTACAATATAAAAGGTGTTTTTGTTGTAAGTACGGACCTGTACAATATCACATACCTTCCGCAGTATTTTGAGACCTTGGGTTGGAAGGATACACTTTTTTCTGACTTTTCACCGAACCCGGACTATGTTCAGGTCTGTGAGGGTGTAAAAAGGTTCAAGGAAAGCGGTGCCGAGCTTATAGTGGCTATCGGCGGCGGTTCATCCATGGATGTGGCCAAGTCGATAAAGCTTTATGCGGATATGGAGTTGGGATGTGACTATATGAAGCAGGAGCAAAACCCTGCGGATGTCCCGCTGCTTGCCGTACCGACCACAGCCGGAACCGGCAGTGACGGAAACGGTAACATCGTATTTTACAGAGACGGCGTGAAGCAGTCACTGAACCATCCGAAGGTGGCACCAAACTATATTCTTTTTGAGCCGAAGTTCCTCAAAGGACTTCCGGAGTATCAGAAAAAGTCGACACTTGCGGATGCTTTTTGTCAGTGTATAGAGTCCATCTGGGCAAAGGGAGCAAACGAAGAAAGTACAGAATATGCCATGGAGGGCTTAAAGCTCATCTATGACAACATGCTTCGTTATCTCAGAGGCGATATCGAGTGCTTCCCTGACATCCAGAAGGGAGCATATTTGTCAGGAAGAGCCATAAATATCTCAAAAACGACGGCAGCTCACGCGCTCAGCTACAAGCTGTCATCAGATTTTAAAATTGCGCACGGACATGCCGTACTTATGATGATTTCTCCGGTCACAAGATCCATAGAAGAGTATCTCATACACAAGTGCGGGATAAACTCTATCTCCGTGCTTGAGCCTCCTTATGACAGACCTGTGGAGGAGCTTTCCGAGGAGGAAAGAAAAAAGATAGAGGACGGACCGAGATACTATACCGACGAAGAGGGTAATGTTAAAGAGATCCCGGCAGATACCAGAGAGCTTTTAGAGAAGCTTAAAAAGATAATGAGTATCATCACACCGGGAAAGAAATCCATCAGATCGCTTCATAAGCAGATATCCTTCGTTGGAAGAATACTCGACATAAAGAATCCTGATTATCCGGGAGAGGAAAAGCTTCGTGAGTTGGCAGGCGCGGTTAATGTCGAAAGACTTGGCAACAACCCTGTTTCCTATACTCCGGATGAGCTTACCGATCTTTATATCAGAGCCTTTAACAAGATAAGGATCGGAACCATTCTGGATATGTATGACAGAAACCCGGTTCGCTGGGCAAAGTCTAGAGCCGCATTTGAAGAGCGTTATAAGGATGATCTTTCCAGAGACAGGATCATCGACGATCCGTTCTATGAGAAGGTCAGAGACCGTCAGAACTTCGTAAACGGACTTCAGGAACTGACTTTAGAGACACTTCTTTTGACACAGAAGTTTTTGGATGAGCACGGACTCAGATTCTATCTTGCGGAAGGCACGCTTATGGGTGCCGTAAGACATCACGGATTCATCCCGTGGGATGATGACGTGGATATCATGATGCCCAGACATGATTATGATAAGCTGGTTGAGCTTGATAAAAAGGGACTTATCCCGCCTGAACTCCACTTTGATTCACTCGAGAACAACCCGAAGCATTGGGTGCTCGGAGCCAAGATGCAGCTTACCAGAAAGACAAATTATATACAGAAAAAGGTCGAGGATCTCTCCGAGAACTGTGGTCCTTATGTGGATATCTTCCCTCTGGATTACTGGAAGGAAAGATTTACCAAAAAGCAGTACAAGGCTGACAGAGTCGTTAAGTATTGCAGACGTGCACTCTTTATGAAGACAGGATACTCAAGGACTGTTAAGAAGAGCTGGAAGAGAAAGGTATTCTTCCTTGCACTTCCGTTCTTCAGTAACAAATGGGTAGAGAAGCTCGCGATAAAGAACATGACCAAGTGGAAGGATTCATCAGGCACAAAGTTCATGGTCAACCTTTGCAGTTACTATCCGTTTTTCAAGGAAGTGTTCCCTGTTTCCTTCTTCGGAGATCCGATATATCTCCCGTTTGAGGGGCATATGTTCCCGGTTCCGAGGGAGTATGACTTTATGCTGAGGACTATCTATGGAAGCGCCTATGATTCGGTTCCGCCCGTGGAGGTCACCAACATGAGAAAGCACGCTTTCGAGCTCAGTGACGACGAGAGAAATAATGAGGTCGGCAATTCTGAGACTACGGAAAAAGTCTCAGATGAGCGTTATGAGGACTATGCGGACAACGATAAGACGAAAAACTGATACTTGCAAGAAGGCGACATATAATGTATAATTAAACCCGTCGACGAAAAAGTCGGCGGGTTTTTCTTATTATGATAGTTTGGAGGGAGTATATGTATAAGTGGGAAGAAAACCTAAGAAAGGTCGATCCTTATGTTCCCGGCGCACAGCCGAAACAAAAGGATGTCATAAAGCTGAATACGAATGAAAATCCGTATCCGCCCTCTCCGAAGGTGATCGCAGCGATACGTGAAGGTGATCTCGAGAATGACATGAGAAAGTATCCCGATCCCAATTCATCGGACCTTGTCAGATCTTTGAAGGAATACTATGGGATTGAGGATATGGATGTTTTTGTAGGAACAGGATCCGATGATGTTTTATCCATAGCATTTTTAACCTGTTTTAACTCGGATAAGCCGATCATTTTTCCGGATGTGACATATTCGTTTTATCCGGTTTGGGCCAGGGTATATGGTATACCGTATAAGGAGATCCCTGTAGATGAGGGGATGAGGATAAGGGTTGAGGATTACAATGTGGGAGCCGAGATGAAGGAGCCAAACGGCGGCGTGGTCATCGCAAATCCGAATGCGCCCACAGGTATAAATCTTTCGCGTAAGGAGATCAGAGAGATAGTTGAAGCAAATTCCGATGTAGTCGTGATAGTCGATGAGGCTTATGTCGATTACTCAGGGGAGAGTGCACTTTCTCTTTTGGTAGATCATGAAAATCTTTTGATCGTAAGGACTTTTTCCAAATCAAGAGCCATGGCCGGAGCGCGCATCGGCTTTGCGATCGGTTCTCCGAGACTGATCAAGGCTATGAATGATGTGGCGCAGAGCGTGAACTCGTATACCAAGCCGACGACGTCTTTGAGGGCAGCGGTCGCTTCTGTTGAGGATGAAGAGTACTTCAGAGCGAGGATAGATGATGTCTTAAAAACCAGGGCAAGAACAGTGCTTGAACTCAAAAAAAGAGGGTTCAATGTGCTTCCCTCATCGACGAACTTTGTATTTGCGGCGCCGACGAGGATTGATGCGAAGCTGCTTTTTGAGGAGCTCGGAGACAGAAAGATCTATGTCAGGTATTTTACCGGAGAAAGGACAAGTAAGTATCTGCGTATAACGATAGGGACTGATAGAGAGATGGATGCTCTGTTTGCGGCGATCGATGAGATAATGTAACAGATCAAAGTCCGGGAGTATGTAAAGTTTAAAGATGGAGAGAGTATATGAGTGAAAATGGTGTAACGACTACAGAGAATAATTCAGATAATAAAAACAACAATGATAACGGCGGATATGAGCGTGTCTGCTATATGTGCCATCGACCGGAGAGCAAGGTTGACAAGATGATCGTGATCCCGAACAATATCTGCATCTGCTCTGACTGCATGCAGAACACTCTGGATCAGATCTCGGCATCCGGTTTTCCGGGAATGCAGGGACTTTCACCGCAGGATATCATGAATATAAGCGGGATGGGTATCGTGCCACCGGACGAGTTCCAGATGAAGCACGCCGTCAAAAAAAAGAAGAAAAAGGAAGAGCCGAAGGAGTCACCGGCGCTCGATATCAAAAACCTTCCTGCACCGCACGTGATCAAGGGAAATCTTGATGAGTATGTCGTGGGACAGGAGCAGGCAAAAAAGGTTTTGGCAGTAGGTGTGTACAATCACTATAAAAGAGTTATGGCCGAGATAGCTGAGGAGCAGGAAGAAGACGATGAATCGACCGTGAAAAAAGGAGTCAAGCTTGACGGAGTGGAGATCGAGAAGTCAAACATGCTCATGCTCGGTCCGACCGGAAGCGGAAAAACCTTTATGGTAAAGACCATGGCAAAGCTTTTGCAGGTGCCGCTCGCGATCACTGATGCCACAGCACTCACCGAGGCCGGATATATCGGCGACGATGTCGAGAGCGTGATAAGCAAGCTGTTATCAAACGCCGGAAACGATGTGGAGCTTGCCGAGCGCGGTATCGTCTACATCGACGAGATAGACAAGATCGCCAAAAAGCCGAATGCGCACAACCGTGATGTGTCGGGTGAAGCGGTGCAGCAGGCACTTTTAAAGCTTTTAGAGGGAGCCGACATCGAGGTTCCCGTGGGAGCGACCAATAAAAATGCCATGGTACCCATGACGACGGTGAATACAAGTCATATTCTCTTTATATGCGGGGGAGCCTTTCCGGGACTTGAGGACATCATCAAGAAGAGACTTCTCAGTAGCGGGACGATGGGGTTCGGATCCGTATTAAAAGACAAGTATGATGAAGATAATGATATTTTTAGTAAGGCTACGACAGAAGATATCAGAGAATTTGGATTAATTCCTGAGTTTATCGGAAGACTTCCTATCATATTTTCGCTTGCCGACCTCGACGAAGAGATGCTGATCAAGGTTCTCACCGAGCCCAGAAATGCCATTATTAAGCAGTATCAGAAGCTTTTGGAGATGGATGAGGTGAAGCTGAACTTCGAAGAGGATGCGTTAAGAGAGGTGGCAAAAAAAGCCGTAGAGCGAAAGACCGGTGCCAGAGCGCTCAGATCGATCATCGAAGAGTTTATGATGGATATCATGTATGAGATACCGAAGGATGATTCGATAGGAGAGGTTACGATCACCAGAGATTACATCCTTGGTAAGGGAGCACCGCAGATCAGGATGAGAGGAAGCTATTGATCATAGTAAAAGCAATAAAAAAAGAGCGGATATAATATCCGTTCTTTTTTTGAGGGTGGGTAATGGGATTCGAACCCACGGCCTTCAGAGCCACAATCTGACGCGCTAACCAACTGCGCTATACCCACCATAAACGTGCCAGGAGGGATTCGAACCCCCGACCCACGGCTTAGAAGGCCGTTGCTCTATCCAGCTGAGCTACTGGCACAGACGACATCGGGGTAACAGGATTCGAACCTGCGGCCTCTTGATCCCAAATCAAGCACTCTAGCCAAGCTGAGCTATACCCCGATTCAGCGCTTCGAGATCTCATCCCGTTGCACGACAAGCGTGATTATACCATTTTTAATCTACAATGTCAAGATTTTTCCGCTTAATATACTTGAATTATATTTAAAGGTGTGTTATAATCAGACAAAATTCTGAAAAGGGTTTAAGCAAGATATGGCCAAGTGCCTTTTGAAGGGGCGGAAAGGAAGGAAAAATGAAAAGAGTACTTACAATCCAGGATATCTCATGCCTGGGCAAATGTTCGCTGACGATCGCGCTTCCCGTGATCTCTGCGATGGGTGTCGAGACGGTTATACTTCCAACAGCTGTGCTGTCGACACACACTATGTTCAAAAACTTCACTGTAAAGGATCTTTCGGATCAGATTGAGCCGATCAAGGAGCATTGGCTTTCCGAGGATGTAAAGTTTGACGCGATCTACACCGGATATCTGGGTACGATCGAGCAGATCGATCAGATGAAGGAACTGTTTAAGGATTTCAGACGCGATGGTGTAACTGTGTTTGTGGATCCGGTGATGGCTGACAACGGAAAGCTTTATCCGGCATTTGATATGGACTATGTAAAGAAAAATGCCGAGCTTTGTGCCGAGGCGGATATCATTGTGCCAAACATCACAGAGGCGGCGTTTATGACCGGAATGGAGTACAAAGAGCAGTATGATGAGGCTTACATAAAGGAGATGCTTTCGAAGCTGAACGAGTTCGGAGCAAAAGTGTCTGTGCTCACGGGTGTGTCTTTAGAGCCCGGCAAGACCGGAGTGATGGGCTATGACCGTGAGGCTGATGATTACTTTGTATATCAGAATGATCGTGTCGATGCCACATATCACGGAACGGGTGATCTGTTCTCAAGCTCATGTGTGGGCGCGATGATGCGCGGTAAGAGCTGGCAGGAGGCGATGAAGATAGCTGCCGACTATACGGCATATACCATCGAGGTTACGCTCAAAAATCCTGAGAAGCCATGGTACGGTGTGGATTTCGAGGCTACCATCCCTGAGCTTCTTAAAAAGCTTGGTTGATAGGGAATTAAAAAGGAGGCGAACGCCTCCTTTTTTATGTCTGATATTACTCTTTAAGGTATCAGCCCTTCAGTCCGTAACCGACCTTCCATTCACAGTCATCGGTGCCGAGCTGCTCGAGATTTTTATACCATGGGCTTGGGAGCTTTCCGGTAAAGCCGGTCTGGCCGCAAAGTACATCGACGATACCTTTGCCTTCCGAACCGGGGAGGTAGCACATCACTACGCTGTCCCAATCTTTTATGTACTTATCGATGAGGATCTGTCGTCCTGCGATCAGGCAGGTTAAAACCTTCTTGCCTTTTTTATGAAGTTTCTTCGCTTCTTTTATCGCATCTTTATTTCCGTCGAGAGCCATATCGCCGCAAAGATCCATATCCTTTGTATCTCCGTTCCATTCGGCGTAAGATTTTTCTCCTACTGCCAAAAGTACTACATCAGCATCATCCGCATCATCGGTAAGTGTGATACCGTAGTCTTCTCCGACCTGCTCAAATGCCGCTTTAAGTGTGGTGACACCGTCGATACTCTCGTCGGGGCTCTGGTTCCAATCGATGGTCCAGCCGCCGCACTGAGCTCTTGCGCTGTCTGCAGCCGGTCCTGTGATATATACCTTTGTGCCCTTCTTCAGAGGAAGAGTGTCCTTTTTGTTTTTAAGAAGGACCAGGCTCTCTTCAACAGCTTTCTCTGCGACCTCGCGATACTCCGTAGAGCCTGTCTCAGTCTGCTTTGTTTCAAGCTTTTCGCTGAGAGGATCGTCGATGATGCCTGCATTTTTCTTTACGCGAAGAATACGAAGTACGGCGTCGTCTATCCTATCCGGGCTGATGCGGCCGTCCGATGCGGCTGCGACTATGATCGTCCTTGCTTCCTCGAAACGCTCAACCTCCATCAGCATATCTATTCCGGAGTTTATGGCCGTGATGACCTGATCTTCATATGAGCCCGGTTTTATGTTTTGTATCGAATCCCAGTCGCTGACGATAAAGCCTGTAAAGCCCATCTCGTTTTTTAATTTGCTTATGTATTTTTTATTTTCATGCATCTTGACTCCGTTTACGGACGAGTGACTTATCATGATAGTCTGCGCGCCCGCATCGATCTGAGCCTGATATACTTTCAAAAGCTCATCGATCTCGGAATCGTTTAATGTGGCATCTCCTCGGTCGATAAGACGGGCTGTGTCAGACTGCTCGCCTGTTCCGTACTGGACGTTTCCGTCTGCAAAAAAATGCTTCGGACATGCGATCACACCGCCCTCGATAAGCCCTTTTGTATAAGCTACACTGAGCTTAGTGATATTTTTAAGATCCGATCCGTAACTCTCATATGTACGTCCCCAGCGAGGATCTACAGACTGAGCTACGCAGGGAGCGAAATTCCAAAGCATGTTGCAAAGCTTGGCTTCGTCAGCGGTGATAAGTCCGATCTCATGCATAAGCTCTTCATCATCTGCTGCTCCCATTCCTATGTTGTGAGGGAAGATAACGCTGCCTGAGCAGTAGTTTACGCCGTGGACATCGTCCTGACCGTATACAAACGGGACTCCTGATTCGGATTGTAAGGAAGCCTTCTGAAGACCTATGATGAGGTCTTTCCATTCAGGTGCGGTAAGTGCGGCATACTTAGAGAGGATGCTTCCGTAGTCGTATTTTTTCATCTGATCCTCAGGATTCTCGAGCATATAGATAGCAGGCTGTACCATTTGAGCAGCCTTTTGCTCCAGGGTAAGTCCTGCCAGGATCTCCTCGGGAGTTTTGTTCGCGTAGCGATTTGAATCTGTTTCAGATGAGGCTTGGTTTTCGTCGTCGGTCTCAGCTGTCTTTGCAGACTCGGTAACATCTGCGGCAGAGCCTGAGGCTGTGTCCTGTTTTTTGGAATCCTCACCGCATCCTGCGAGTGACAGGACAAGCAGAAGAGTGAGTATCAAAGAAAGTATTTTTTTCTTCATGATATCAGTCCTTTCTTATATGGAAAAATATATAGATAGTGATAACTTTCGCAGTTGTATCAGAACACTAAAGTAAGGTTGTTCAGTCCGAGTGAATTGATGTAGTTGGCATCTTTTGTAAGAGACATGACAACGCGAATGCCTATGGTCTTTGAAGGCGCATCATTTTTGTGAAGTTCAAAATAGCTTATGGGATCAAAGATCTCGCAATCGTCACGTATTCTGAGTGTCCTTTTTTTCTTTTTAATGACATAGCGCACGTCTATCCTGTGATCCTTGTTATCGATCCCGAATCCGTGGTTGATTATATTTGCGGTTATCTCTTCCATACAAAGTGAAATATAATAACTTGTTTTATCGTCCTCGCCGTGAGCCTTGCAAAACTCTCCGATAGCGATGGAGGCTGCCGAGATATCCTCCTTTGTAAAGATCTCTGCCTCGTATATATTTTCATCCGGGACACCGAAATCCTCATCCAACAATGCCAGATCCTCGGCGGATATCGTGACTCTTTTTTTCTTGAAAAATATGATCGCAAGTATCACTAAAAATGTCGTGGATTCACCTGCAAAGAATGCAAGCCATATTCCCGTAGTATCGATAAAACGACTGAGTATAAATGCAAATAAAACAACAAAGACAAAGTTTTGAAGTACGGATATAAGCTGAGTAAGTCCTGTCCTTGATGTACCCTGATAGTAGTTTTTCAAGGTGGTACACATAGCGCACGGTACCAAAGAAAGCGAGAACAGTCGCAGACCCAGCGTGGCGATATCCTTAACATCGGATACCGGATTTGATAAAAAAATCCCGATAAGTATCGGTGCGCCCAAAAGTACGACCGCCGTTACTATAAGGTTTATAACGATGCCGTATTTTAACATCGTTCGTACGACTTCCAACAAAGATGTTTTATCGGTCTCTACATAGAACATGGATGATAATGTCAGAGCTACGGCTGCTATACCCGAGCCGAAGCAGTAGCATATATTTGAAACAGTAGAGATCACCGCATATGCGGCTACGCCGGTGTTTCCGGAGACGCCGAGAAGAAGTCTGTTAAGTACATAAACCAAAAGCACCAGACTTATCTGATTGACTACAGTTGGGAAACCTTCTTTGATCAGATTGTAAGCTGAACGCAAGGACATAATACTTGGCTTGAAATGAAAGATGCATTTTTTGCTTAGGAAGTAGGTAAGCCCCACAGCTAAAGCGAGATAGTAGCTTAGTGATGAAGCCATTCCCATACCGAACATCCCGCCCTTGACAGCTAAAACATTTACAAGATCCAAAGTTATATCGGCTACTGTCATCGTGAGTACAGCGAGGATAAGCCTTTTTTGTTCACCTACTATTTGTACATAGGGGACCATAATCTGGGCACAGATAAAAGCAGGTGCTCCTATGATGAATCCGATAAGGTAGTCCTTTGTAAGCCAGAACACGGTGTTGTCCGGCGTAGGATCGCCTGCGCCCAAAAGGCTGCATATCTGTTCGGGGAAAAGTATAACGAGAATAAGTGCCAGAACGGATATCCCGATACAAAGGATTACAGACATCGTATAACACGAATCGGTACCTGTTTCATCGCCTTTTCCGATGGTCTTGCCACACACGACCTGTATGCCGGCTGATATCATGGCACCAAAGGCGGCAAAGATCAAAAGGACCGGAGTGGTAAGTCCGTAAGCGGCGATAGAGTCCTCACCTAAAAAACGTCCGATCATGATGTTGTCTACCAAAAGGCAGAGCGTCACGGTCATGGCGGACAAAATCTGAGTCCATATCATCTGTTTGAAGACTTTTTTGATCATACGGAATTCATCCCTTTTTAACAACTAAACGGGCCGAAGCCCGTGACTAAGTGTAACCTTCGTATAAAAAAATAACTGGCCCAGCGGGATTCGAACCCACGAATGCAGGAGTCAAAGTCCTGTGCCTTACCGCTTGGCGATGGGCCAAAATGATACATACAGCACGGATTATAACATAATCCGTGCTGAAAAGCAATGATTATTTACCGTAGTGGGCTGCGACATCCTTCAAGTAGTCCACGATTGTTAAGTGCTGAGGACATACGCTCTCGCATTTTCTGCAGGCGATACAGTCACTCGCTTTTCCGAAGGTTTTGGTCAGAGTCTCATAATTTGATATGTTTACTGTCCAACCCTTCTCCTCCATATCCTCACGCATATCCTCGTTGTAAAGAGAAAAATACTTCGGGATAGCTATCTTTTTTGGGCACCCTTCAGTACAGTACGAGCATGCTGTACAAGGGATGGTTATCTGTGAGTTGATAATGTCTGCAACCTTGAAGCATACTTCCTTTTCCTTATCCGTAAGAGGAGTAAAGTTATCCATGTAGCTCGTGTTGTCCTCCATCTGAGCTATGTTACTCATGCCGGAGAGGACAAGCATAACGCCGGGAAGACTTGCCGCAAATCTTATCGCCCAGCTCGGTACGCTCATTTTCGGATCGAGTTCATCAAAAAGAGCCTTGGCATTATCGGGGATCTTTGCCAGAGTTCCGCCTTTTGCGGGCTCCATCACGATGACGGGCTTACCGTGCTTTTCGGCAACCTCATAGCAGGCTCTTGACTGGATCCATTCGCTTTCCCAGTCAAGGTAGTTTATCTGGAGCTGAACAAACTCCATCTCCGGATGATCCGTAAGGATCTTATCAAGCAGTTCGGGCTTGTCGTGGAAAGAAAAGCCCGCATGGCGAACCAGTCCGGCCTCTTTCTTTTTCAAAAGCCAGCCGAAGCAATCCAGTCTTTCGTATTTTTCTATCATATCACCCTCGATGCCGTGGATGAGATAGTAATCAAAGTAGCCTGCGCCGGTGTTTTGTAACTGGGTTTCAAAGTACTTTTCCCGTTCCTCTTCATTGTCGAAGAATCCGCAATGAAGCTTTGTGGACAGAGTAAAACGATCCCTGTCATATCTGTCGACGAGAGCCTTTTTGGCGACACTCTCGCTGGCAAATCCATTGTACATCCATGCGGTATCAAAGTAGGTAAAACCCTTTTCAATAAAAATGTCAACCATCTTGCAAACCTGCTCAACATCGACATCCGCGTCATTTTTAGGATCCAAAAGAGGCATACGCATCAGTCCGAATCCGAGTTTCTTGTTTGGTTTAAAATCCATACCCTTCACCTTTTCACTTTCAGATCAAAAGCAGTAACATCGTAATTATACAGGAAATCTCGAAAAATAGCAATAGAAAAGTCGTGCCAACCCTTGACACTTTTGCCGAAAAAATGGTATAATTACGCTTGTTTATGGGGTGGCAAAAAAGGAGGAGAGTTATAATGAAAGTGATCAAAGGAATAGCTATAGCGATAATCGCACTCGCGTCTGTAGCTGCTGTTGTGTTGATAGCGATCAATATGAAAATGCTTCACAACGAATCAGGTAACATGAACGCATTTATCGATCGTGAGGATGACCGTTATGCGGAGTCTCAGAAAAAGGAGACGGAGTTTATCGAGGATGGTGCCGTGATCGGTGATAACTACACGATCAAAAGCACGAAGGCTATCTCAGATGCATATGTAAACGGCCAGGATCCGTCAGGACTGAGCGAGGAGGATAAAAAGACCTATGACCTTGCAGTAAAGGTTCTTGACGAGGCGACAAAGGGAAAGACTACTATATATGAAAAGGAACTCGGTGTATTTGAGTGGATCGCAAAAAATATCTCGCACGATGCGGACCAGTCCACTCGTGCGGTGCTCAATGATGAGGTGTTGCCACAGGATACACCGTATGGAGTATTGACATCAAAGAGTGCCGTATGTGTCGGCTATGCCACCACGTTCAGATTGTTGATGAACATGCTGGGCCAGGAGGTACATATCCCTCACAGTGAATCGCATTCATGGGATCTGGTACAGCTCGATGATAATGAGTGGTATCTGGTGGATATTTATAATGCCGCAAGCGGTGGCGGAAACATAGATTATCAGTATTTCAATGTAAATGAGACAACCGGAGCTGATCGTATGGATCTGTCCATGATGTCACATCTTCCGAGAGCAAACGGTAAAAAATACCTCTATCAGGTTCAGATAGCAAAGGATGTAAAAGATTTCTATCAGATTCCGAAAAAGCTTAAAAAGGCTATCGACAAGAAAAAGAAAGTAGTGAGCATGCGCTTCAAGACAAAGCCGACCGAAGAACAGGTTTTGATGACATCGCAGATCATAGAGTCCGCACAGACCCGTGTTCAGGAAAACGTTGCGGATATGTCGACCTGTTATCTTTCATCTTCATGGTGCCGTGATTAAAACGATAACTATGTACTTACCATATATATCACAAATAATAATGATACAAGCAGCACTATAGATCCTGATGATCCTGATGCAAAGAAGATGAAAGAGATGCTTGATGATGTGTTTGGAACAGCATCGGGATACGATCCGCTCGCCGGTGAGACCAATCAGATGACCAACGATGATAAAGCCGCGTAGCACTGCAGATGAAACATCCAATGATATAGAATATGTGACCAAAGAAACAACATGGACTGGAGATGGTGATGATGAAAACAAAGATAAAAAAGTTAAAAAAGTCACTGATGATGGTGATTCTATGCGTAATGGCGGTAACTTTACTTTCAGCGTGCGGTGACGAGAAAACGGAAGCTGCGAGTGTGGATCTTCAGGCTCTTTTGGATGAGATGAAGACGACGGACAGCGCACTTCCTAAGATGTCTACGGTTACCGAGTCAAGTGAGAACGCGGAAGCGACGTTTGCCATCCTGGCTGACTTTGATTATTCCAAGGTTGACAAGTTTATCTACAGCTATTCGGATACGGGTTCACCGGAAGAGATCGCTGTCGTTCATGTAGCTGACAAGGCAGCGGTAGGTGATCTGATGAAGTCTCTTCAGGCGCATATCGATTCGCGTCTGGGGACGTTCAGACAGTACAACCCCGATAAGGCTGCTGTTGTAGAGGGAGCAGTCCTGACGTATTCGGACAAATACGTGTTGCTTGCCATCACACCGACATCCGGTGCCATGCAGGATATTTTTAAGAAAAAAATAGGTTAAAAAGGCGAGGTTTTATGGTATTTAGTAGCGCTGTATTTTTGTTCTTTTTTCTTCCGCTGACGATCATTTTGTACTACGTCTGCCCCGTAAAGGGGCGGAACGTGGTGCTTTTGGCCGCCAGCCTTTTTTTCTATGCATGGGGCGAGCCGGTATATATTTTTATAATGCTGTTTTCGACGGTGTTTGATTATATAAACGGACGCATCCTGGAAGTGTGCAAAAAGCTTTGGAAAAGACGCCTGGTTCTGATCATATCGATAGTCGGAAACCTAAGCATTCTTTTCTTTTTTAAGTACCGTGATTTCTTTTGTGAAGGACTCAACAGTCTTTTCGGAACGGATATCGGGATCTGGGATCTGGCACTGCCTATCGGTATATCCTTTTACACATTCCAGACCATGTCATATACCATCGATGTTTATCGCAAAAAGGTGGAGGCTCAGAAAAATATCCTGAACTTCGCCGTGTATGTGTGTCTTTTTCCGCAGCTTATCGCCGGACCGATCGTGCGTTACAGAACTATCCACAGAGAGCTGGGGAGCCGCAAGCATTCGTTTTTGATGTGCTACCACGGACTGCAGCGCTTTATCATAGGTCTCGGGAAAAAGGTCATATTTGCAAATACTATCGGTGCACTCTGGGAGGAGATCAGGGACAGCGCGGGAACA
The DNA here is from genome assembly GCA_900318295.1 of uncultured Eubacteriales bacterium. Classification (GTDB taxonomy): domain Bacteria; phylum Bacillota; class Clostridia; order Lachnospirales; family Lachnospiraceae; genus Eubacterium_F. Next base: position 6,340 of record ONKC01000002.1, on the reverse strand, counting down.
TCCGACATGTCTGTCGTGATGGCGTGGCTCGGGGCGATCTGCTTCACGCTCCAGATCTACTTTGATTTTTCCGGATACTCCGATATGGCGATAGGTCTCGGGAGGATGTTTGGTTTTCATTTTCCGGAGAACTTCAAATACCCCTACGAATCACGCTCTATCACTGAGTTTTGGAGACGCTGGCATATCAGCATGGGAACGTGGTTCAGGGATTATCTGTACATCCCACTCGGTGGCAACCGCTGCAAACTTCCGAGACAGCTTATAAACTTAGGCATAGTGTGGTTTTTGACGGGACTCTGGCACGGTGCTTCATGGAACTACGTGCTTTGGGGAATGTACTATCTTTTGCTTCTTCTGATAGAGAAGCTTTTCCTGCTTCGTTTGTTGAAAAAAATACCCGGCTGGATAAGACATGTTTACAGCATTTTCTTTATCGTGATAGGCTGGGTGATATTTGCCTGTGAGGATCTGTCCGTCCTTTGGACTTACATCAAATCCATGTTCGGAGTGGGCGTGCCGCTGACATCTTCGATGGGAACTTACGACATAGTATCATACGGTGTGATCCTTTTGATAATGTGTGTCGGAGCCACGTCGCTTTTCTGGAGAGTGAAAAGATATCTTCATGCGAAAAAAGCCGCGCACACGCTGATGGCGGTATTTACAGTGGCAATCCTGTTTTTGGTACTGCCGATGCTTATCAGAGAGAGTTACAATCCGTTTTTATACTTCAGGTTCTGATAAAAGAAAGTGATGGTTGTCACTGACTTATGTGTTTGAGACCGGATGAAAAGAAACCCCGGTATGGAGAGACAGCATATGAAAAAAACATTTTACGTATTATATGTGATCATTCTCATCGCTCTGTTTGCGGGCGGTGGACTTTTTGTGCTATTTAAAACTCCGGATGAATACTCAAAAAACGAAAACAGATATCTTGAAAAACTCCCGGAGCTATCATGGGACAGTGTTAAAAACGGCGAGTTTCAGAAAAAGGTAGAGAAAGCGCTGACAGATCAGCTGCCGATGAGGGATGTGATGACGGGCCTGTCCACGAGCTTTAGGAGATTTGCTCTTCTTCACGATGTGGGGGATGTGTATCTGGGAAAGGATAATTACTATTTTGATAAAAAACTTGAAAAGGACTTCAACTCAAAACAGTACAATAAAAATCTCGCGATGGTAAGGAGATTCTTTGATACGTCGGGGGTGAAAGATCATAAGCTGATGCTGATCCCGTCACCTGCAACAGTGCTCAAGGAAAAGCTCCCGACATATGCAAAGATTTATGATGAAACACCGTATGTGGTTACTGCAAAATCGATGTTTTCAAATGATTTTGTCGATGTAAGGCCGGCCTTTGAAGCTGCAAAGAAAGGCAGTCAGCTGTACTTTCGGACCGATCATCACTGGACCCATGAGGGAGCATATATCGCGTACAGGACCTATATCGGGGAGACGGATAGGGACGCCGTAGATCTTGGGAGTATGTATAACGAGGTCTCAAAGGACTTTTACGGAACGATGTATTCGAGAGCACTCGATAACGATGCCATACCTGACAGCATATCCATACCGAAAATCCCGGAGGGACTCACGGTCACCTCAGATGACAAGGAAATCCCTCTTTACAACATGGACAAGCTGAAGGAAAAGGATCAGTATGCCGTATATTTTGGCGGAAATGATCCTTTGGTAACGATAGACAATTATTTTTCTTCGAAGGGTGGAACTTTGTTTGTTATCAAGGATTCTTTCGCAAACAGCATTGTTCCGCTGTTGTCTTATGGTTTTTCAAAGATAGTCATGGTCGATCTCAGATACGAGACGAGACCTATGAAGATGCTTTTGGATATGTACAAGCCCGATCATGTATTGGTGCTTTATGAGATGAGTAACTTCGCTTCGAGTACTGAGGTAGCCAAGCTCGGAGTGAAGGGGATTGAGCGGTCGTAAATGATGTGGAGGAAAAATGGAACTAAAGGGATTAAAGATAAACTTTCTCGGAGACAGTATCACCGAGGGGTACGATTCTTCGGATCTGGAGCACTGTTACTGGGGGCTTCTTGAAAAAAATGACGGCGTGATCGCCCGTGGTTACGGGATCGCCGGGACCAGGATCGCCAGGCAGCAGTCGATGTTCATCGATCCGAAGTGGGATAATTACTTCAGGACGAGAGTTGACAAGATGGATCCGGATGCAGATGTGGTCGTGGTTTTCGGCGGAGTAAATGACCACGGTCATGGTGACGCGCATCTCGGTAATATGTCAGACAGAACGGATGATACGTTTTACGGGGCACTGCATCTGCTTTATCAGGATATAATCAAGAGATATCCGGGTGCGAAGCTGGTGGTGATGACGCCGATGCGGTATGAGGATGAGGACGCATTGGTGAATGGTTTTGGCATCCGAAAGGATGGGCCGCTCTCGGCATATCGGGATGCGATATGTGAGGTAGCGGAGGATTATGACATTTATTTGTTGGATATTTATAATAAATGCGGGATCGATCCGAAGGATCCGAAGCTGAGACGGGAGTTTACGTCGGATGGGTTGCATCCGAATGATGCAGGGCATGCGGTCCTTTATCGCCTTTTAAGAGAATTCTTGATGGGGATATAGGAACTTGAAGACGTACGGGATGCGTATGTGTCATACGTGAAGGCACGCTTGCGCTTTTTTAAAGGAGTTGACATATGGGATTTATTGATTTGCATCTGCATCTGGATGGGGCGATAACAGTGGATATCGCGAAACGCCTGGCGAAGATGCAGGGGATAACTTTGCCGGGGGCAAATGATGATGAACTTAGACGTGAGCTTCAGGTGCCGCCGGAGTGTACGGATCTGAATGAGTTTTTGAAGTGCTTCGCGCTGCCATGTTCGCTTTTGCAGACGAAGGAGGCGCTGGCGGAGGCGGTGAGACTTGTACTTAAAGACTGTGAGAAGCAGGGCGTGGTGTATGCAGAGATCAGGTATGCGCCGCAGCTTCATACCGAGCAGGGGATGAGTCAGGAGGATGCTGTTTTGGCTGCGCTTGAGGGATTAAAGCTTGCCACAGCGAATGGAAATGATTTTGATCTAAGTGCCGACGGTTCGGGCGCCGGCGGACCTGCTGTTGCATCGGATGATAAGCGGATCAAGGCGAACCTGATCCTGTGCCTGATGCGCGGTGAGGGAAACGAAGCGGCGAATGAAGAGACGTTGAGGCTTGCGAAAAAGTATCTGGTTGAGGACGGAGGCGTGGTCGCTATCGATATAGCCGGAGCTGAGGGGCTTTTTTCGACAAAGAACTATCGGGATATTTTTAAGAAGGCGAACGAAATGGGTGTTCCGTTTACCATACATGCAGGCGAGGCAGATGGGGCGGAGAGTGTCAGGGATGCCCTTGATTTCGGGGCGTCGAGGATTGGCCACGGGGTGAGGAGTAATGAGGATGAATCGGTGGTTGATGATATTATTCGTAGGAATATACCACTCGAGATGTGCCCGACATCGAACCGACAAACGCATGCAGTGGAGGATATGAGCACGTATCCTCTTATTGACTACCTGAACAAAGGGGTATGTGTGACGGTAAACACAGATGATCCTGCGATCGAGGGTACGACCATCGAGAAAGAATTTGATTATCTTGAAAAGGAGTTCGGGCTTACCGATGAGCAGAGAAAAAAGATCCTCGAAAACTCGGTTGAGGCCGCATTTACGACAGATGAGGTGAAGGATGAGTTGAGAGATGCGCTCGGGGTCTGACGGATATGGAGCGATATATGGAAGATAAGTATGTTTTAGGTAAAGAGCAAAACAGAGATTTTTTGAAAAATCAGAGAGATGCGCTCTTTGGTTTCGGGCATGGTTTTGTATCTCCGGAGGGTGGTGCTTACTACCTCGGAGATGCGGGTGAGCCGTGGAAGGACAGGCCCAGAGAGACTTGGATCACATCGAGGATGACCCATGTTTACAGCATGGCTTCCATGCTGGGACATGACGGCGCAAAGGAGCTTGCAGCTTCGGCGGTAAAGGGACTCACCGGTGAGCTTCATGACGATAAATTCGGGGGCTGGTATGCCGGAAGGACCGCTGACGGGGACATACTTCCCGGTAAGCAGTGCTATGCGCATGCTTTTGTGATACTGGCTGCAAGTTCAGCTAAGCTTGCGGGGATAGATGGAGCGGATGAGCTTTTGGATGAGGCGCTGTCTACATATGATAAGTACTTTTGGGATGAAGCCGAAGGGTTGGCTGTGGATACCTGGGACACTGAGTTTAAGGAGCTATCTGACTACCGCGGACTGAATGCAAACATGCACACAGTTGAGGCTTTTTTGGCGGCTACGGATGTGACGGGCGATGTCAGATACAGAGAAAGGGCCGGTCGTATCATCGATCGTGTCATAGGCTGGGCGAAGGAAAACGAGTGGCGGATTCCGGAGCATTTTTCTGAAAAATGGGTAGCCGAGCTCGACTGCAATAAAGATAAGCCTGATGATTGCTTCAAGCCCTACGGGGCGACTCCGGGACACGGCATCGAGTGGGCGAGGCTTATAACACAGTGGGCGTTAGCTTCATTTGGTATGAAGAATTCTGTAAAAAATGACTGTGATGGTACGGATGCGATCATAGATGATGCTGCCGTGCCTTATATTGAGGCAGCGAAAAAGCTATACGACAGAGCAGTGAGTGATGCGTGGAATGTTGACGGCGCACCGGGACTCTGTTATACGACGGATTGGGACGGAGCGCCGGTGGTTCACGACAGGATGCATTGGACGCTCGCCGAGGCGATAAATACGTCAGCAGTTTTATACAGAGTGTGCCGGTCGAAAGCAGAGAACGGGGAGAGTTTAGGCACATCAGACGATGTGAAAAGATTTGCCTTAGACTATGAGATGTTTATGAAGTATCTCGATGAGTGCGTGATCGACCATAAAAACGGCTCGTGGTTTCACCAGCTCGATCGGCTCAACAATGTTATAGGGACGGTCTGGCCGGGAAAGTCAGATCTGTATCATGCCGTGCAGGCGATGCTGATCCCGTACTGCGGTGATGTGGGAGTATCGATAGCGGTGGATGTAAAGAACAGAAGATGAGTGCGGGGATATTTTTACGGAAAAAATGCGGTTAGTGGTTGCAAACCAAAGATTGATGTGTTATAGTAGTGTTTAGTCGCGAAACGGTAGCGACCCGCTTCGTGCAAATGATAATAAAGAACGGAGGATAAATATATGTTAGTTTCAGCAGAAGAGATGCTTAACAAAGCAAAAGCAGGACATTATGCAGTTGGCCAGTTCAACATCAACAACCTTGAGTGGACAAAGTCAATCCTGCTTACCGCGCAGGAGATGAAGAGCCCGGTGATCCTGGGAGTTTCAGAGGGTGCCGGCAAGTATATGTGTGGATTTAAGACAGTAGCTGCTATGGTTTCGGCTATGGTTGATTCACTTGGAATCACGGTTCCTGTAGCACTTCACCTTGATCATGGTACATATGAAGGAGCAAAGGCTTGTATCGAGGCAGGCTTCTCATCGATCATGTTCGACGGATCTTCACTTCCGATCGAGGAGAATGTGGAGAAGACAAAGGAGCTCGTTGCTATATGTAAGGAAAAGGGAATCTCTCTTGAGGCAGAGGTTGGAAGCATCGGCGGCGAGGAAGACGGAGTCGTAGGTGCAGGCGAGTGTGCCGATCCTGATGAGTGTGAGCGCGTAGCTAATCTTGGTGTGACAATGCTTGCAGCCGGTATCGGAAACATCCACGGAAAGTATCCGGACAACTGGGCAGGCTTAAGCTTTGAGACACTTGATGCCATCCAGCAGAAGACCGGTAAAATGCCTTTAGTTCTTCATGGTGGTACAGGTATTCCGGATGATATGATCAAAAAGGCTATCGATCTCGGAGTATCAAAGATCAACGTAAATACTGAGTGCCAGTGGGCATTCCAGAAGGCAACTCGTGAGTATATCATGGCAGGTAAGGATCTCGAGGGTAAAGGCTTTGATCCTAGAAAACTCCTGGCTCCGGGTGCCGAGGCTATCAAAGAGACAGTTAAAGAGAAGATCAAGCTCTTTGGTTCAGACGGAAAAGCGTGAGATTATTATAACGCGAGGATAAACTATGGATTTGACCAGTGCGTGCTTGCACGTAACTGGTCAAATTTTAGTTTATGTGAGACTGACGGACAGCGTGGATGCCGAAGCATCCGGGCCGAGTCTACCCGGCAGGCTTAGTGCGTAGAGGTGATGTGTGGTGGATAAGATCAGATTATTATGCCCGTGCCACTTCGGCATGGAGGCGGTACTGAAGCGAGAGATAACAGATCTCGGATATGAGATAT
>ONKC01000054.1 GCA_900318295.1 uncultured Eubacteriales bacterium | reverse complement strand
CATAACCTTGAAAAGCTCGCTCAAAAACGGCTTTACTGTAATGGAAGAAACATCTCTTGTTATCTCCTGCTTTTCTTCCGGCTTATCAGCTTCTGCTTTCTCCTCAACTACAGGAGCTTCCTTCTCTACCTTTGGCTGCGCACTTGCTGCACCCTTTCTGCGAACGCGAATCTTTGCCGGCTTCGGGAATAAACCAAGCAGTCCCGTTTTTTCCTCCTCAAGTACCTCGTACTCAATCTGATCACTCGGTAATCCGAGCTGAACAGTTGCACGTGTCAGTGCATCCTGGACGGTTTTATCTTCAACTTCTAACCAATCTTCCATCGTCACATTCCTTCCTATCGAGTATTGCTACTCAATCATTCTTCTTATTCCCTCCGGATGTCATGTGAGCATAACCGGCGATACTTCCGGACTTGTAGTTTTTATTCGATTTCTTTGGTGCATCTTCAACCTTGGTTTCAGATGAAGATGATGTATCGCCACCTCCCGAAGGAATATTCTTTGTAGGCTTGTTCTGGTAAGAGCTTGCAGACTTAATACTCGAAGTCCTCATATTTGAATACTGCTCCATTTTTTCGGAACGTTCCTTGAGTTTTGCCTGCTTCTTTGCTGCCTTCTCTTTATTTTTCTCGATCAACTCCTCCATAGAGATCTTGTCTACAGAGCGATTTACAAAAATACACTGAATGATACGGAACACTGATCCTGCGATCCAGTAAAGTCCGATACCCATGTTCAAACTCAAGCAGAAGAATCCCGACATGATCGGCATCATGTAGTTCATAATCTTCATCGACTGACCCATCTGATCCTGGTCGCCGTTTTTCTGCTGAGGAGTCTGCATCAGTTTTGTATTTATGAACTGAAGCACCATAGCAAGGACCGGAATGATAAACGCGATCCAACCATAGGGGTGATTTGCTTTATCACTGAAAAACTGCATCGGGCTGACGTTGACATCAAGTCCGAGAAAATATCCCGGAGTACCCGGAGCTGCAGGAACCTTCGGATCGAACTTAAGTGCCTCAACGTATGACGGCATATCCATCATGACACGATAAAGACACCACAATACAGGCATCGTAATGAGCAACGGAAGACATCCGCCAAACATACTGATACCGTATTTGGCATACAAAGCCTGCGTCTCTTCATTCATCTTCATCTGAGACGCCTGATCCTTTTTACCCTTATACTTTTTCTGGATTGCTTTAACTTCAGGCTGGATCCTTCCCATCATACGGGTTGACTTCTGTGACTTTGCATTCAACGGGAACATCAAAATATAGATGACGATCGTCAAAAAAATCACGCAAAGTCCGGTATTGTGCAATCCGTCAGGATTTCCGCCACCACTCAAACACCAGTCTATACCAAACAGTATCTTACCGAATATCCAATATAACCAATCAAACAACTTCTCTTACCACCATTCTAAACTTGATTTTTGTAGTTGATAACCTTATACGAACGAGATCTAAATGAAAAATGCTCCGGAACCGGATCGTATCCACCCTCATGAAAGGGATGACAACGGCACACCCTGCGAAATGCAAGATATGAACCTTTCGCGGCTCCGTGTTTTTCTATAGCTTCCACCGCATACGCCGAACACGTCGGTGAATATCTGCAACACGGTCTTTTGGCAGGCGAAATGAAACGCCTGTAGACACGCAATAAAAACAGAAAGAATCTTTTCATTCCGACTGCTCCTTCCAGATACGGTGAGCCTTACACAAACTGATGAAACCTTCACATATCTCGTCCAGGCTTTTACCTAATACCGACGGTCTCGCTATCAAAATAATGCGATTGCCCTCGGTCACTTTCGCGTCATATCTTCTTACTACCTCTCGAAACAATCTGGTCACGCGATGACGCTGCACACTGTTACCGACCTTTTTGCTCACTGAAAAGCCGTAACGACTGGGGCCCGAATTGCCCTTAACTACATACATAACCAGATCCCTGTTTGCCCGTGATCTACCATCATGATAGACCTTTTTGAACTCTTGGTTTGATCCCAGCTTACAAAATCCCATTAGGCGCTGAGACGTTTACGGCCCTTTGTTCTTCTTCTAGCCAGTACCTTGCGTCCGTTAGCTGTGCTCATGCGTTTACGGAATCCATGAACCTTTGAACGCTGTCTTTTCTTAGGCTGAAAAGTCATCTTCATCGTCTTTCACCTCCTTATCGCCGTATATTGTTATTGATCTGTGAGTAAACACAATATGTGCAAAAATGCATAAAACCGCACATTAAACAATAACGTATCATTCCCCATTATATGAGAAAAAGTCCGATTCGTCAACTTAATTTTTGAAAAGTTTTAATTTTTCTTGTCTTTAAGGTCAAAATGTGATATACTAGAACAGTGTGATTTACCCCTATTTTACATTTTTCGAATAAAGGGAAGGTTTTTCGTATGGAAACGGTAATAAAGGACAATTGGACGCAAATAATCGGGTTCTTGAAGGAAAATTATAATCTCAATTCCGTGCTTTATCGTACATGGATAGAACCACTTGAGGTAATCTCAGAGTCTGATACCGAAGCAGTCATCGCTGTAGATGAATCAAAATCAGGTGACGTCACCGGTCTGATAGACAAGAAATATCGTATTCCCCTTCAGATATCCATCGAAGCCGTAACAAATAAAAATGTCACGCTTTCCTTTGTAACCAAAAGAACTGCTGAAAAGAATGAAGGTGTTTCTTCCTATTATAATGAGAGTGAAGAACAGAAGAAAAAAGCCTTAGAAGAAAAATATCCCTGGCTTCAGTCAGGACAATCCTTTGATAACTTTGTCGTGAGCTCATCAAACTCACTTGCACATGCAGCAGCTGTTGCTGTAGCTGAAAGCCCAAACGGACAGGTATACAATCCGCTTTTTCTGTACAGCGGTCCGGGACTTGGTAAAACTCATCTGATGCATTCGATCTCGAGATACATCATTGAGAACCATCCGGAGTATAAGATCAGATATACCACAAGTGAGAACTTCACAAACGATGTTATCGATTCGATGAGAGAGTCAAAGCAGAACAAAACTGCTTTACCTAATCTTCGTGAAAAATACAGAAACGTTGATGTACTTCTTATCGATGATATCCAGTTCATCATAGGAAAAGATTCCACACTTCAGGAGTTTTTCCATACCTTCGAGGATCTGTTCATCGCAGGTAAACAGCTTATCATCTCAAGTGATAAGCCACCGAGCGAGTTAGATCTCGAAGAACGTTACAAGACCAGATTCTCATCAGGACTTCCCATAAATATCCTACCTCCTGATTACGAAACAGCCATGGCTATCCTTCGATTAAAACAGGATCAGTCAGATATAAAACTTGAGGATGAGATTCTGGGATACATCGCAGAAAACGCCCGTAACAGTATCCGAGAGCTCGAGGGTGCTTACAATAAAGTAATCCTTTTCTCCAAGCTGCTTTCACGTCCGGGCGAAAAGGTAAACAGAGAGATGGCTGAAAAAGCGCTTAAAGACCTGATCTCCGATACATCTAAAAATATGCTCACAGCTGATTACATAATTGATGTGGTTTGTAATCATTACAATGTTGATAAAGAACGACTTTTATCAGAGCGAAGAACAGAGGATATTACGGTACCCAGACAGGTATGCATGTACTTATGCTCACAATACACATCATTGACACAGAAAGCTATCGCCGAAAAGCTTCACAGAAAAAATCACACCACAGTAAATCATGGAGTAAATAAGATCAAGGATGATATGTTGGTGGATAACGATTTATTTCAGACGATAACTATTCTGAAAAAGAAGTTAAACGTAGATTAATTCACATTCTATCAAAGTGAAATAACATCTTATCCAATTAAAAAAAATCAAGTCAAATGTCGTAGCAGTAGGACCTGCCGGGCTTATACTCTCAATCCTTACTACTACGAAGACTACTACGATAACATATATATATATTAATATATAAAGAACACCTGGAGGTATATTATGAAGTTTACGTGCAAAAAGTCAGATTTTAGCAACGCTATCAACATTGCCATGAAGGCTATACTCGGAAAGACTACCATGCCTACTCTTGAATGCTTTCTTATAGAAGCAAAGGGAGACAGTGTAAAGCTTTCTTCCAATGATATGCAACTTGGGATTGAAACTTCCTTTGCTGCTGATGTCAAGGAGGAAGGTCTGGTATTGATGAATGCCAGAAACCTGGCAGGTTATGTAAGTCATATGCCTGATGATACCGTAGAGTTTGAGTCTGATGCATCAAATACCATACTCATCTTCAGCGGCATGCGTCGTCATGAAGAAAAAGGAATGAGCGATGATGATTTTCCGAGACTTCCGGATATAAGCTTTTCAGATAAGATAACAATCTCCCAGTTTACCCTGAAGGAGATGATAAGACAGACTATTTTTTCGATATCTTCAAAAGAAAACAACAAGATTCTTACAGGTGAGCTTTTTGAAATCCAGGGTGATGAGCTTCGTATAGCATCGCTGGATCTGATAAGAGTATCTATCAGAAAGATCAAACTTGATAAGAGCTATGATAAGATCAAAGTCGTGATCCCCGGAAAAACTCTTAATGAGATCAGTAAGGTAATGTCAAATGATGCAGATGATACTGTAGATATTTCCTTCTCCAAGAATCATGTGAAGTTTGAGTTTGGCAACACGATCATGATATCACGTCTGATAGAAGGTAATTTCTTCAATATAGATCAGATGCTTAAGAATAATTATGAAACAAAAGTAACTGTAAATAAAAACAGATTCTTTAGCTGTATCGACAGTTCGACTCTTCTTATGACAGAGACGGATAAAAATCCGGTTATTTTTACAATGCAGGATAATGAAATGAAGGTTGAGATAAAGTCTTCTCATTCTTCAATGAACGAGGATGTGCCGATCACAAAGGAAGGAAAGGATCTGAAGATCGGACTGAATCCAAAGTATATTGTTGATGTTTTGAGAGTAATTGAGGATGAGGAAATAAGCATGTATTTCTTCAACTCCAATTCACCGTGTTTTATTAAAAATGATGACGAGAGTTATATCTATCTGATATTACCTATAAATATATAAAAAAGAAAGGAATAAAAAAATGGAAGACAGTATCCCGATACACGACGACTTCATCAAGCTTGGTCAGGCATTGAAGCTTTCCGGAATGGTCGGTTCCGGAGTGGAGGCAAAGATAGTGATCACGGATGGTGAAGTCAAAGTAAATGATGAGGTCGAGGTACGCCGGGGAAGAAAGCTTTATCCGGATGATACTTTTGAATTTGACGGTAATCTGGTAAAGGTTGTGAAGCGCGATGATCCTTAAGTCTCTGGAACTGAAAAATTTCAGAAATTACGAAAGGGAATCTTTCACTTTTGATCCCGGTACAAATGTTTTATACGGAGACAATGCTCAGGGAAAAACAAATGTATTAGAGGCTGTTTTTCTAGGAGGAACTACCAAATCTCATAAAGGAAATACAGACAGCGAGCTTATAAAAAGAGGAGAAAATGAAGCTCATATCAGATACACCGTTGATAAAAACGGAAGAGAAACAACTGTGGAGTTTCACCTTCATAAGCAAGGAAAAAAAGGCATCGCGATAGACAGGATCCCCATAAGAAATTCAGAAGAATTATTGGGGCTGTGTCACTTGGTATTTTTCTCACCTGAGGATCTGGGGATAATAAAGGACGGACCTGAGATCAGACGCAGATTTATAGATATGGAACTGTGTCAGATGAACAGGATCTATCTTCACTATCTGACGGATTACAGAAAAAATCTCAAGCAAAGAAACTCATTATTAAAACAGATATCGGAGAATCCTTCGTTGAAAGATACCCTTGAAATATGGAATGCAGGGCTTCTTAATAACGGTAAAAAGATTATTTCTTTACGAAAAGAATTCATAGAAATGCTCCATCAGATTATGAAAGAAAAACACTCTCATCTCACTGGCGGAGCAGAAGATATCAATATGATATATGAGCCCAGTGTTACGGAAGATGCTTTCGAGGAAAAGTTGTTTTTAGCAACTGACAGAGACATATATCTCGGGACAACATCAGTCGGTCCGCACAGGGATGACATAGCATTTTTAAACGGTGATGAGGACATCAGAAAGTTTGGTTCACAGGGTCAAAAAAGAACTGCTGCTCTGTCATTAAAAATGGCTGAGATCGAGCTTGTCGAAAATATGATAGGAGAAAAACCCATCCTTTTATTGGATGATGTTTTATCAGAACTCGACAGAAAAAGACAGAACTATCTTTTAGAGCAGATTAAAGGAGTGCAGACTTTGATAACCTGCACGGGCCTTGAGGAATTTATACAGAACGGCGTCGGTATCGACAAGGTTTTTCATATCGAAAACGGTGCCTGCATTGAGGAAGGACAGCCTAGCGTATAAGGCTATAATAGGAGGTAAAAATGGCGGATACATCAGAAACAGAAGTAAGTCAGGAGTATGGAGCGGACCAGATCCAGATCCTCGAAGGATTGGAGGCTGTGCGCAAGCGTCCCGGTATGTACATCGGAACAACGTCAGAGCGCGGACTTCATCATCTCGTTTATGAGATCGTGGATAATGCTATCGACGAGGCGCTCGCAGGTTACTGTGATGACATCAACGTAGTGATCCATGAAGATAACTCCATAACAGTTGAGGATAACGGTCGAGGTATCCCAGTAGGTATCAACTCAAAGGCAGGACTTCCTGCGGTTGAGGTCGTATTTACCGTGCTTCACGCAGGTGGTAAGTTCGGCGGCGGCGGATACAAGGTTTCCGGAGGTCTTCACGGAGTAGGAGCTTCGGTTGTCAACGCTCTTTCAACATATCTTGAGGTAGAGATATATCAGGACGGAAAAAGCTATATCCAGCGCTACGAAAGAGGAAACACCATGTACCCTCTCAAGGAGACTGGCACGACCGATAAGCGCGGAACCAAGGTGACATTTTTACCGGATCCCGAGATCTTCAAAGAGACGACGGTCTATGATTTCCGCATCCTCAGAAGACGTCTTCGCGAGATGGCATTCCTCACCAAGGGCGTAAAGATAACGCTTAAGGATGAGAGAAAAGAAGTGACCGAGGATGGCAAGGGCGGCGAACGCGAGGAAACCTTCCACTATGAGGGAGGAATCAAAGAATACGTCGCTTATATCAATAAAAATAAAAAGCCTCTCTATGAGGATATCATTTACTGTGAGGGACAGCGCGATGATGTATATGTCGAGGTCGCATTCCAGCACAATTCAGAGTACAACGAGGGCTGCTACAGCTTCGTAAACAACATAAACACACCTGAAGGCGGTATGCACCTTACCGGTTTTAAAAATGCTCTGACAAAGACATTTAACGAGTATTCCAGAGCGCAAAAGATCCTGAAGGATTCGGATCCTAACTTAAGCGGTGAGGACATAAGAGAGGGTCTGACTGCGATAATCAGTGTAAAGATCCCCGAGCCTCAGTTCGAGGGTCAGACCAAGCAAAAGCTCGGAAACTCCGAAGCAAATGCAGCTACAAGTTCGGTTGTAAGTGAGCAGCTGACCTACTATCTCGAGCAGAATCCGGTTGTCGCAAAGGTTATTTGTGAGAAGGCCGTACTTGCGCAGAGAGCCAGAGAAGCAGCACGTAAGGCGAGGGAGATGACGAGAAAGAGTTCACTTGATGTGACATCATCTCTTCCCGGAAAGCTCGCTGACTGCTCGGACAAAGATCCTTCAAAATGCGAGATTTATATCGTCGAGGGAGATTCCGCGGGCGGTAGTGCAAAGACTGCCAGAGACCGCGCAACCCAGGCTATCCTTCCTCTTCGAGGAAAGATACTAAACGTAGAAAAAGCCCGTCTTGACAGGATTTTGGGTAATGCCGAGATCCGTGCGATGATCACCGCATTCGGAACCGGTATCAGTGAGGATTTCGATATCGAAAAGCTTCGCTATCACAAGATCATAATCATGACGGATGCCGACGTGGACGGAGCGCATATCGCGACATTGATGCTTACATTTTTCTATCGCTTTATGCCGGAGCTTATCCGTCAGGGTTATGTATATCTTGCTCAGCCACCGCTTTACAAGGTTGAGAAAAATAAAAAGACCTACTATGCATATACGGATGATGAGCTGAATGCAGTTCTCGAGCAGATCGGCCGCGATGGCAACAATGCGATCCAGCGATACAAAGGTCTTGGTGAGATGGACGCAGAGCAGCTCTGGGATACTACAATGGATCCTGAAAAGAGAATCCTTCTCCGTGTGGACATGAATGATGATGACGGTGAGGAGTTGGATATCACGTTCAACACGTTGATGGGTGATGAAGTAGAGCCGAGACGTGAGTTCATCGAAACGAATGCGAAGTATGCGAAAAACCTTGATATATGAGTAAGCTTATATGATTCAAGTTTTTGATACTTCTAGATAGAGCAAAAGACAGAGAGGTTTAGAATGGAAGAAGAAAAGTTTGACGAGATCCAGCCGGTCGATCTGAAAAAGACCATGGAGACCAACTACATCGAGTATTCGATGTCGGTTATCGTGGATCGAGCGTTACCGGATGTCAGAGACGGTATGAAGCCTGTGCAGCGAAGAATACTGCACGCTATGAACGAACTGAACAATACACCCGACAAGCCGCATCGTAAATGTGCGCGTATTGTCGGTGATACGATGGGTAAATATCACCCGCATGGTGACAGCTCAATCTACGGCGCCCTCGTAAATCTGGCACAGGAGTGGAACACTCACTATCCGCTTGTAGACGGACATGGTAACTTCGGATCTGTCGACGGCGACGGTGCAGCTGCGATGCGTTATACCGAGGCCAGACTGAGCAAGATCTCCATGGAGATGCTTGCAGACATCGGTAAAGACACCGTAGACTTCATGCCCAACTTCGATGAGACAGAGAAGGAGCCGACTGTACTGCCGGCACGTTTTCCGAACCTGCTTGTCAACGGTACATCGGGTATCGCAGTCGGAATGGCGACAAACATCCCGCCTCATAACCTGACAGAGGTCATAAACGGTGTTGTAAAAATGATCGATAACCGTGTCGAGGAAGACAGAGACACATCCATCGATGAGTTGATGGGGATCATTCAGGGTCCTGATTTCCCGACAGGCGCGACCATACTCGGACGTCGCGGAATCGAGGAGGCATATCGTACCGGACGCGGAAAGATCCGTGTAAGAGCGGTCTCCGAGATCGAGGAGATGGATAACGGTAAGTCGAGGATCGTCGTAACCGAGCTTCCTTATATGGTAAATAAAGCGCGTCTTCAGGAGAAGATCGCTGAGCTTCATAAAGAGAAAAAGATCGATGGTATCACCGAGCTTCGTGACGAGTCAAACCGTGAGGGAATGAGACTCGTTATCGAGCTTCGAAAGGATGCCAATCCAAACGTCGTTCTGAACCAGCTCTATAAGCATACTCAGATGCAGGACACCTTCGGAGCAAACATGCTCGCGGTAGTTCCGAACAAGGACGGAGTGCTTGAGCCGAAAGTCTTAAACCTCCTTCAGATGCTCACATATTATCTGCATCATCAGGAAGAGGTTGTCACAAGAAGAACTAAGTTTGATCTGAAAAAAGCAGAGGAAAGAGCTCATATTGTTAAGGGACTGCTTATAGCTCTTGACAACATAGACGAGGTTATAAAGATCATCCGCGGATCCAAGTCAACCGCGGAAGCGAAGGAAAAACTCCAGGAGCGCTTCGATCTCGACGAGATCCAGTCAAACGCTATCGTAGAGATGCGTCTTCGTGCTCTCACCGGTTTGGAGAGAGAAAAGCTCGAAAACGAGTTTGCCGAGCTTGAGAGAAAGATTGCAGAGTTTAAGGCGATCCTCGCAGATCACAACCTTCTTCTCGGTGTCATCAAAAAAGAGATCATCGAGATCCGTGATAAGTTCGGAGATGAGAGAAAGACAAGCATCGGTTTTGATGTTTATGACATCTCCATCGAGGATCTGATCCCGGTAGAGAACTGCGTTCTCGCGATGACTCACAAGGGTTATATAAAGAGAATGACCCCTGATAACTTCCGCTCACAGCATCGCGGAGGTAAGGGTATCAAGGGTATGCAGACCATCGAGGATGACTATATCGAAGATCTTTTGATGGCCACATCACACCACTTCGTGATGTTCTTTACAAATACCGGACGATGCTTCCGTATCAAGGCATACGAGATTCCGGAAGCAAGCCGTACGGCGAGAGGTACGGCGATAGTAAACCTACTGATGCTCGAGCCGGGTGAGACCATAACGGCGATGATCGCGATGCACGCCTTCGATACTGAAAAATATCTGTTTATGGCGACCAAAAACGGAACCGTTAAAAAGACCAAGCTTGAAGATTATAAAAATATCCGCAAGTCCGGTCTTATCGCTATCAATCTTCGTGAGGGCGACGAGCTTATCGAGGTCAAGCTTACGGATGATACAAACGATATATTCCTCATCACGAAAAAGGGAATGTGTATCCGCTTCCCTGAGAACGAAGCTCGTACGGTAGGTCGTGCTTCCATCGGTGTACGAGGAATCTCCTTGGCAAAAGGAGATGAGGTTGTCGCCATGCAGATGGATTCACAGGGACAGGCGATCCTCTTTGCGACCGAGTACGGTATGGGCAAGAGCACTTGGGTATCTGATTTCTCCACGCAGCATCGAGGCGGTAAGGGCGTCAAATGCTACAAGATCACCGATAAGACCGGAGAGATCGTGGGCGCCAAATGTGTGGGCAAGGATAAAGAGATCATGCTCATCACAAATGAGGGTGTCGTGATACGAATGAATGTGATGGATGTGCGTGTGCTCGGACGAATCACATCGGGAGTTAAGCTGATGGATATCGACCGAGAGTCAGATGTAAAGATAGCATCGATCGCAAAAGTAAGAGAGGAAATAATAGACGATACACTTCCATCAGAAGGCGGTGCTCCGGCTGATTATAATCCGGGTGATATTCCGGCGGAGAATAACTCCGAAGAGACTGTAGATAAGGGCATTGACAAGCTTTTAGATGCCGCAAAAGAGGATGAAGGATCAGACAAATAATTAAGAAAAAATATGAGAGAAATAGAGTGTAAAACAATCACGGAAAAAATCCGTGAAATGTGCATGTCGGTAAATGTTGAGCTGTCAGAGGATGTTAAAAATGCACTGATAAACGGCAGTAAAAAAGAGGAATCCGAGACAGGAAAACAGATATTTGCACAGCTTAAGGAAAACCTTCGCATAGCAAAAGAAGATCAGATTCCTATCTGTCAGGATACGGGGATGGTCGTGGTATTTTTGCGAATTGGCCAGGAAGTACACGTAGTGGGCGGCTCGATCGAGGATGCCGTAAACGAGGGAGTGCGTCAGGGGTACACCGACGGATACCTCAGAAAAAGTGTGGTACGTGATCCCATCGAGCGTGAAAACACGAAGGATAACACGCCTGCCGTGATCCATTATGAGATAGTGCCGGGTGATGAGTTTACTGTCACGATCGCACCGAAGGGCTTTGGAAGCGAGAATATGAGTCGTCTTGTGATGCTCAAGCCCGCTGATGGCATCGAGGGAGTAAAGCAGGTTATCCTTGATACCGTTGCGGCAGCGGGACCGAATGCCTGCCCGCCGATGGTTAT
>ONKC01000006.1 GCA_900318295.1 uncultured Eubacteriales bacterium | reverse complement strand
TCGCGGACTTATCAGTAAGGTGGGCACCACATCCGAGGAGATTCAGGGTGCGGGTACGGATCTGAGTGAGGCTCTCAAGATGAACTCAGAGGCCATAAGGGACATGAATGACGGTATCACCAGGATCAGCGCAAATATGGAGGAATGCGCCGCTACATCGACATCGGCGGTTGAAAACCTGGATATTGCGGCTGAAAGCATAACTGAGTTTGCCGACAGGATGCAGGAGATGGAGGATGCTGTCTCAAGAGAGCAAAAGGTTGCGGAAGAATCCGCCGAGACCGCTCGCAAGCATAAGGATGAGGCGATGGATAAGATCGCCAGGATAGAGACGGATATGGTCGCAGCGATTGACGAGGCCAAGCAGATAGAGAAGATCACGGAGATATCCGACAGAATCAACGACATCTCTGATCAGACCAAGATGCTCGCGCTGAACGCTCAGATCGAGGCCGCACGTGCGGGTGAGCAGGGACGCGGGTTTGCCGTGGTCGCTACCGAGGTTGAGACGCTCAGCAACCTGATCACTGAAGCCGTGAAGGAAATGAACGATATATCAAATAACGCTGTTCGTTCCGTGGAGGACCTCCTCGAGCAGAGCAGGGAGATGAGCCGCTTCATGACAGAGGATGTGGCGCAGGATTACAATGCATTTTTGGAACTCGGAGAAAAATACGGTGAGTCGACAAGAAATCTCCGTGAAAGCACGCATAGCATGAAGGAGTCGAGCTACGAGATGGCCGAATCGGTAAAGGATATAGATGCAAGTATCCGCGAGATAACAGTGGCGATCTCGGACAGCGCAAAAGAGGTAGAGTCTATAAGCGAGAACAGTTCGGATATCTCGATAAGAATGTCGGAACTCAGTGGTATATCAGAGCAGAACCGTACGCATTCGGATACGCTCTACGGTGAGATCGAAAAATATAAGTATTGATCACGGGTGTTTCGGATATGTTTGACACAAATCGTAGACAGAATATACTTGACAATTCCTTATATTAAATGTAAAATATAGATAACTGTGGTGCTTTGTGCAGGATAGGGGAGCCGAAGGCTGCAGATAACTAAATATAAGGAGGTGCACCGACGTGCTACTTAATGTTGTGGTGGGTAGTGTCGCTGTGATCCTCATCGTCATCGCATTTTTGGTTGGACGTAAAGGTGGTATGAGTTATCAGAACCGCTTAAACGATGCGAAGATCGGAAATGCAGAAGAGAAGGCCAGAGAGATCATCGATGAGGCACTGAAAACCGCCGAGAACAAGAAACGAGAAGCCCTGCTGGAAGCCAAGGAGGAAAACCTCAAAGTCAAGAACGATCTTGATCAGGAGGTCAAGGAGCGAAGAGCAGAGATTCAGGAATACGAAAAGCGCGTACTCAGCAAGGAAGAAACCCTTGACAAAAAAACGGATGCACTCGAGAAACGGGAACGCTCACAGCAGCAGCGTGAGAAGAGCTTTGAAAAGGAAAAGGAAAGAGTTGAAGAACTCCGTCAGAGCCATATGCGCGAGCTTGAGAAGATTTCCGGTCTCACCTCTGAACAAGCAAAAGAGTATTTATTAAAGCAAGTTGAAGAAGATGTAAAACATGAAACCGCGGTACTGATCAAGGATATGGAGCGTCAGGCAAAGGAGGAAGCGGACAAAAAGGCGAAAGAATATATCGTCTCCGCTATCCAGCGCTGTGCTGCAGATCATGTATCGGAGACTTCCATCTCGGTTGTGCCGTTGCCGGGTGATGAGATGAAGGGAAGGATCATCGGTCGTGAGGGACGAAACATCAGAACCCTCGAGAACCTGACCGGTATCGATCTTATCATCGACGACACGCCGGAGGCAGTTATCCTTTCGGGATTTGATCCTGTAAGGAGAGAGATCGCGAGGATAGCACTTGAAAAGCTTATCATCGACGGTCGTATCCATCCTGCTCGTATCGAGGAGATGGTTGAAAAGGCACAGAAGGAAGTCGAGACAACAATTCGTGAGGAAGGTGAAGCTGCGACACTTGAAGTCGGCGTACACGGTATCCATCCGGAGCTCGTGCGTCTTCTCGGTCGTATGAAATACCGTACCAGCTTTGGTCAGAATGCATTAAAGCATTCGATCGAGGTTGCCCATCTTTGTGGGCTTTTGGCAGCGGAGGTCGGCGCCGATGTGCGTACGGCTAAGCGTGCCGGACTTCTCCATGATATCGGCAAGTCAGTCGATCAGGAGATGGAGGGAACTCATGTGCAGATCGGTGCGGATCTGTGTCGTAAGTACAAAGAGACACCGCTTATCGTAAATGCGGTTGAAGCTCACCACGGAGACGTGGAGGCTGAAAGTATGATCGCCGTACTGGTACAGGCGGCGGATGCGATCTCGGCAGCAAGACCGGGAGCGAGAAGAGAGACGATGGAAACATATACCAACCGTCTCAAACAGCTTGAAGATGTTGCCAACAGCTTCAAGGGTGTGGATAAATCTTTTGCAATTCAGGCAGGTAGAGAAGTTCGAGTGATCGTGGAGCCGGATCAGGTATCCGATGACGAGATGGTCATCATGGCCAGAGAGATGTCCAAGAGAATTCAGGACGAACTCCAGTATCCGGGAACCATCAAGGTGAATATCATCCGCGAGTCGCGAGTTATTGATTACGCAAAGTGACGCGTTATCAGCGTGAGACTGCATAACAAAAGAGCCTACCGTATGCTCGCATACGGGTAGGCTCGCTTTTTTTATGCTCTCAAATCAAAACTATACCGCTTCATATCTCCCACCGGCGCCTCACTCGCCAGGAAATCCTTTACGATATCTACGTCCTTTTCTTTTGGATTCATCGTTCCCTGGAAGGCAAAGCCCTGTTCGTTTATCGCATCCTTCAACATTTCCATATTCTTTGAAAACAGTGCCTCGGTATCTGCCCTGTCTGTATAGAAGGCAGCGGTCACTGCAGTATTCTCTCTGGTTATATGTATATCCAGAGTGCCCAGATGGTCCATCTCCAGATGAAGGACAGCCTTTAGCTTGTTTGGATTCTTTCTGAGGTTTTCCTTTCTGGTCATGACATACAGATCGCCGTGTGCATTCTGGTTTTGTAGCTTAATCGGAAGCTGCATGTATTGGAAGGTCTCGTTGAGTGCCTTCATGAAATCGAGATTCTGATTCATGTCTTTGGCATTTCCGGACAGATCCGTAAATAGGTCTTTTCCGAGGGTTGTTTCGGAAAAATGTTCCAAAGATCCGAATTGTTGATTCATCTTATCGTAAATCCGTCTCATCGCACCGTCCTCCTTCATTTCTTCAGGAGATAGAGTCCAGTTAGTCATAAACTGAGATTTGATGAGAGATTGAAAACTCTTATTTGAGATCAGTTTACCGGCATCTTCGTCTGACAACTTCGGAAGTTGTTTCTGCAACTCACCGAGCAGTTCTCTTGTGGTCGCAGTACCGTCAGCTACCGCTTTTTTCAATTCCTCCGATACCGAATAGTCTTTCAAAAGGTTTGAGAAGGAGTCTCTCTCTTCGGGTGAAAGAGAGTATCCGACCTGTTCGTGTATAAACGGAGTTCTGAAATCCTCTGCCATACCTGACTGAGCCACGGCATGCCTAAAGGCTCCCGCAGCGGAGTCGGTTATATTATTAAAGAGATTTTTCATACGGGAGAGTGCTCCGGGATCTGATGACTGAGCGGCTTCCTCGCCGGTATCTGTCACGAGAGCTGCTTCCTCGTCCGTTAACTCGGTATTTTTATCAGGGTCAAGTTCAGATAACCTTTCCGAGATCTCAGGTGATGCATCTGCCAGTGCTTTCAAGGCGTCCTGTAAGGAGAACTGCTTTCCCTCGGCGTCTGTAAGCATCATATCTTCGCCTGAGAGCTTAAGAAGTGTCTCCGTAGGAACGGGCTTTCCCTCGGCATCGAAAAATGTAGGGATTTCCGCCTCTCCGGGGAGCGTCTTTTCGTGGATCAGAGTTGCCTCTTCGAGAGAGGGAGCGCTACTTAGCGCAAGTCTTATCAGCTCCGTACCGACCTGGGCGGAAAGCCTCGGGACCTTCTCGCCGACGCTGGTCAGCATCTCAGCGATGGAGTCGGTAAGAGAATCCATCTTATATAGAAGCTGGTGCGAACCGTTTTTATATTGTTCAAACTGGCGAACGCTGTTTTCGGTCATGCTCATCCCGAGTCTGTCCATCGTGATGATCGCATCGACGCCCGATGTCGGAAACTTCGATGTGAGGCGAATGGCATTCATGATGCTTTCCTTTGATATGGAGCGACCGTTTTCAAGCAGTGATTGGACTATGTCGAGATTTCTGTCAGTCTTCGGAAGACCGGCCTCCTCGAGAGCCTGGTCAACAGTATCGTCCATACCGAGAAGGTAGTTGTCTCCGTAAGCCTTCAAAACTATCCTGTTGTCCTCGAGACTTGCGACTCTGAATCCTGCCTTCTGACCGATGGAGTAATTTGAAGCATCCTCGAGCTCACCGGTAAAGGAAGCGCCTTCGCCGAGATCGAGAGTGATCCTGCTTCCATGGACATCGGAAACCACGCCCTTGAGCACCTGACCTTCGCGAAGGGACAAAGTGGTATTGCCCGTTCGGTAGGTGCGTGAGCGGCTGGTCTGGGATACGGCACCCTGGCCGCTCCCGTTATTCTGGATCATATTGCTTCCCGCTATCGCCATGTTCTCCTCCAATATTGTCTTAATCTAACCCTGCATATGTATATCGGATCATTTTTCAAAAAAATGTACCGCATCTGACCAAGACTGTCCGTTTAGTATATTTTAATGTTGATTTTTGATTTTGTAAAGAAAAAAGTGTTGACAATATCGGAAATAGGTGGTAAAGTATGATTAGCACTCAAGGAAAGTGAGTGCTAACGGATCGAAAAGACCTGTAAAACGCGTGAGGAAAGGGTAATTGCATGGAGATAGAGTTGACAGATCGAAAGAAAAAGATACTCGAAGCGATCATCCGTACCTATATGGAGACCGGTGAGCCGGTGGGATCGCGTACGGTATCGAAGTTTACCGACCTGAATCTCAGCTCGGCGACTATCAGAAATGAGATGGCCGATCTCGAGGAGATGGGATTCATACTTCAGCCGCATACCTCTGCGGGACGCATTCCCTCGGACAAGGCGTACAGGATGTATGTTGACGAGATCCTGAAGGCGAAGGATAAGGAAGTAAACGATATGCAAAGCATCATGCTGGAGAGGGAGGATAAGATCGATCTTCTCCTGAAGCAGGTGGCAAAGCTTCTCGCACAGAATACGAATTATACCTCGATGGTCACCAAGCCAAGGTATGAGCACCGCAGGATCAAGTTTATCCAGCTTTCCCGCACGGGAGAGAATCAGATACTCGTGCTGATCGTCACTCAGAATAATCATGTGACGAACAAGTTCATACAGGCCGGGCAGGATATACCGGAGACGGATCTGGCGCAGCTCAACTTCCTTTTAAATACAGCGTTAAACGGGCTTGATGTCACGGAGATATCGATCGCGCTCGCGCAGAAGATAAGAGGTCAGGCCGGCGAATACGAGGAGCTGGCAGCATCGATCATCGATACGATCGCAGCGGCTATGGCTGATGACGATTCCGAGATCTATACATCCGGAGCGACAAACATTTTGAAGTATCCGGAGCTCACCGACAAGGAAAAAATGGAGGGGCTGCTCTCCACCTTCGAGGAAAAGCAGATGCTCACCGCGTGGGCAAATGATGTCAGACCGGATGAAAAGCAGGAGCATGCGATCCAGGTATACATCGGTGAGGAATCACCGATCGAAAGCATGAAAGACTGTTCGGTGGTTACGGCCACCTATCAGATAGAAGAGGGTGTTTACGGCAAGATAGGTATCGTGGGACCAAAAAGAATGGACTACGAAAAAGTCGTCGGAACCCTCGAGAACTGCATGAAGCAGCTCGACGACATTTTTAAGAAAAATGACAAGGCACTTCCAGACAAGAGCAAAAAGTAGGAGAAGGAAAAATGAGTGAAAAAAAGGAGCCGGAGGTAATGACGGCCGAGGAACTCAAACGAAAAGTTCAGCAAGGAGAAGACGTCACAGTGACCGATGAGGATATGACTGAAGCAAAGGATGTTTCAGAAGCCGAAGAGGCCGCAAAAGAAGGGCAGGGTGAAGCCGATGGAGACAGATTCTCAGATGACAAAGGATCAGATAAGCCCGGAGAGTCAGATAAGAAAGATGGCAGCGATGCTGATGAGTCTGGCGACGACGAAAAGTCCGGGAAAAACAAGCGGAAAAAGAAAAAAGATAAAAAAGACCCGCGCGATGAAAAAATAGCGGAGCTTGAAGAGATCAGATTAAGGCAGCTCGCAGAGTTCGAGAACTTCCGCAACCGTTCCGAGAAAGAAAAGGAAGCCAGGTTTGATATGGGTGCCAGATCGGTCGTGGAAAAGATCCTTCCGGTAGTAGATAACCTCGAACGAGGTCTCGCAGGTCTCTCGGACGAAGAAAAAGAATCGCCGTTTGCCAAAGGGATCGAGGCAGTATACAAACAGCTGATGACATCATTTAGCGAAATGAATGTCACGCCGATAGAGGCTGTTGGCAAGGAGTTCGATCCGAATCTTCACCAGGCAGTTATGCACGAGGAAGACGATTCGGATGAGACCAACATCATTACCGAGGAGTTACAGAAGGGTTACATATATAAGGATACAGTAGTTAGATACTCGATGGTAAAAGTCAAAAACTAGGATATAAAATTTATCCCAGCGGCGCAGCGGCGATTTGCAAACAACAGCGCGCGACGCGTCAGTAAAACTAATATATTTTCTGGAATCTATAATTTTTTAGATCAACCATAAGAAAAGGAGAGTGATTATCATGGGTAAAATAATCGGAATTGACTTAGGAACAACAAACAGTTGCGTGGCAGTAATGGAGGGTGGTAAGCCCGTAGTTATCGCAAACGCAGAGGGAGCACGTACAACTCCGTCAATCGTAGCATTTACAAAGGACGGTGAGCGTCTGGTAGGTGAGCCTGCAAAACGTCAGGCAGTGACCAACGCAGAAAAGACGATCTCATCCATCAAAAGAGAGATGGGAACAGATTTTAAAGCTACCATCGATGACAAGAAGTATTCACCGCAGGAGATCTCAGCGATGATCCTTCAGAAGTTGAAGGGTGATGCAGAGAACTATCTCGGAGGAGAGAAGGTAACAGAGGCAGTTATCACTGTTCCTGCTTACTTCAATGATGCACAGCGTCAGGCTACAAAGGATGCAGGAAAGATCGCAGGACTCGATGTAAAGCGTATCATCAACGAGCCTACTGCAGCAGCTCTTGCATACGGACTTGACAACGAAGGTGAGCAGAAGATCATGGTATACGATCTTGGTGGTGGTACCTTTGATGTGTCGATCATCGAGATCGGTGACGGAGTCATCGAGGTTCTCTCAACATCAGGAGATAACCGCCTTGGTGGTGACGACTTTGATAACAAGATCTGTGATTACATGGTATCCGAGTTTAAAAATCAGGAGGGTGTAGATCTCTCGACTGATAAGATGGCTATGCAGCGACTCAAGGAAGCAGCAGAGAAAGCAAAGAAAGAGCTTTCTGCTTCCACTACAACAAACATCAACCTTCCGTTCATCACTGCTACGGCAGAGGGACCGAAGCACTTCGATATGAACCTTACACGTGCTAAGTTTGATGAGCTTACAGCTGATCTTGTAGAGCGTACCGCTACACCGGTACAGAACGCTCTTAAGGATGCGGGAATCACCGCTTCTGAGCTTGGCAAAGTCCTTTTGGTCGGTGGCTCAACACGTATCCCGGCTGTACAGGATAAGGTTAAACAGCTTACAGGACATGATCCGAACAAGTCACTTAACCCGGATGAGTGTGTGGCACTCGGTGCTTCTATCCAGGGTGGAAAGCTTGCCGGCGATGCAGGTGCCGGAGATATCCTTCTTCTGGATGTCACACCGCTTTCACTTTCTATCGAGACTATGGGTGGAGTTGCAACACGTCTTATCGAGAGAAATACAACGATCCCGGCTAAGCACTCACAGATATTCTCCACTGCAGCAGATAACCAGACTGCAGTGGATATCAACGTAGTACAGGGTGAGCGTCAGTTCGCAAAGGATAATAAATCGCTCGGTCAGTTCCGTCTGGACGGTATCCCGCCGGCAATGAGAGGAACCCCGCAGATCGAGGTAACATTCGATATTGATGCAAACGGTATCGTAAACGTATCAGCAAAGGACTTGGGAACAGGAAAAGAGCAGCATATCACCATCACTGCGGGATCTAACATGAGTGATGAGGATATCGACAAGGCTGTCAAGGAAGCAGCTGAGTTCGAGGCTCAGGATAAGAAGAGAAAGGAAGGCATCGATGCCAGAAATGAAGCTGACTCGATGGTGTTCCAGACAGAGAAGGCACTTAACGAGGTAGGCGATAAGGTTGACCAGTCCGAGAAGGACAAGGTGCAGGCAGAGGTTGACAAGGTTAAAGCTATCCTCGAGCGTACTCAGGCAGAAAATATGTCGGATGCGGATATCGATGAGCTCAAGGCTGCAAAGGAGTCCTTGATGAACAGCTCACAGGCTGTATTCTCAAAAATGTATGAGCAGATGCAGGGACAGGCAGCCGGTGCAGGCCCGGATATGAGCAACATGGGCGGCATGGGAGGTCAGGCAGGTCCGGCACCTGATCAGAACGCAGGCGGATCCGCAGACGATGATGTGGTTGATGCAGACTTCCGCGAAGTCTAAGACTGATCTGCGACAAACATAAACGTATAGCCATCGGATGCTTGCATTCGGATGGCTATATGTTATGTTATACAAAGGAGATATTATGGCTGATAAAAGAGATTATTATGACGTGTTAGGTGTCGACAAATCTGCCGACGACGCGGCATTGAAGAAAGCATATCGTGCGCTTGCAAAAAAATATCATCCGGATACCAATCCCGGCGACAAGGAAGCAGAGGCCAAGTTTAAGGAGGCCTCTGAAGCCTATGCCGTTTTGAGTGATCCTGATAAGAGAAGACAGTATGATCAGTTCGGTCATGCCGCATTTGACGGTGCAGGCGGAGGTGGCGGCTTCAGCATGAACATGGATGACATCTTCGGAAGCTTCGGAGATATCTTTGGAGATCTGTTCGGCGGAGGCTTTGGTCGTTCGCGTCGCTCAGCCGATCCGAACGCTCCGCAGAGGGGAGCAAATCTTCGTACTCAGGTGCGCATATCCTTTACGGAGGCGTGCTTCGGGACCGAAAAAGAAGTCGAGATCCCATCAAAAACAGAGTGTAAAAAATGCGGTGGTAACGGCTGCAAGCCGGGAACTCAGCCTGTCACATGTGGGCAGTGCGGAGGCTCCGGTCAGGTTGTCCATACCCAGCAGTCGCTCTTTGGTATGGTTCAGAATGTATCACCGTGTCGTGCATGCTCGGGAACAGGTAAGATAATCCGTGACAAGTGTCCGACCTGTAAGGGTACGGGCTACGTGACCAAGCATGAAAAGCTTTCTGTCACCATCCCTGCCGGTATCGATCACGGTCAGAGTGTCAGACTTCGTGGTAAGGGTGAGCCGGGTAAAAACGGAGGCGAAAGAGGAGATCTTCTCGTCGAGGTTTATGTAGAGCGTCATCCGGACTTTGAGCGCCATGATATCGATATCTATTCTCTCTATCATATCAGCTTCCCAAGAGCAGCACTTGGCGGAGAGGTGATCATACCGACGATCGACGGAGAAGTGGCATACACTGTCAAGCCGGGAACTCAGTCAGGAACCCGCATCCGTCTTCGTGGCAAGGGTGTCCCGACACTCAGAAATAAAAATGTTCGCGGAAACCACTATGTCGATGTAATCGTCGACGTCCCGACGAGCCTTAATAAAGAACAAAAAGCGCTCCTCGAGCAATTCGAGGCCACGCTAGACAAGAAGGGTAGCAAGAAGAAAAAATAATTATTATAGAAATACAAATAGTGCCACAAAATAATAAAAACTTAAACTGTGCCACACAAATAAAAATCCATTTGAAAAACATGTAACTGCGAGAGATGTCTATCATACGTCGTTGCGCAGCATGCGTTTTATGCATGCGTGCAACGTGACGTATGATAAAAAAGCGCAAGCGCGCTCTCGCAGACATGTATTCAAATGGATTTTTGGATTGTGAAATTAGAATTCAGGCGCGTTCCAAGATGATGGTTCCTTATCATAGACTTCGTTATCTTCATAATCATCTAAGTCGCCGGAAGCGGCCGACGCCGGCTCTTTGTCGTATGCTTCATCGTCATACGAATCCTCGGAAGACTCTTCCTCGCCTGAAGCGTTTTCCTCGAAGGCCTCATCATCGTAGCTCTCTTCGTCAGAGTCGGATGATAAGGAAGATGAAGAACTTGCCGTCAAAAGCGCAGCCATCTCTTCCTCGGTGAGATCCTCACGGAGGTTGCCTTCCTCATCATAGAACTGATCTGCAAGGCTGCTTCCATCATATTCATCTTCGGAGAAGTCTTCGCTGTCATGATCCGATACATCCTCAGCGGTCGTATCGACGATGTCTGTAAAGATCACTACCGGTTTGTCAATACGGTACTGATAGAATTTAATGACGTTTCCGCTCACCGGAGCAAGCGGTATGGATCTGGTGAGATCATAGTTTCTTTCGTAGGGGAGAGAATAATAGAATAGGTCATTTCCGGGGTTAGGAGTCTCGTAGGATAGTAACTCTTTGTTAAAAAGACTGAGCGCCGTTTTGGCATCCATAAAGAGAACCTCCTTGGAAACGTTTCCCCAACATCTTGTACCAAAGTCCATTATAAAACACAAGAGTGGGTTTGTCAACCTTATATTAAAGTAAAAAAACAGAATGTACGATCGTACATTCTGCTTTAGTTTCAGTCGTTATTCATATTGCTTACGCACCAGTTGGCGATGTCTGCCATAACTCCCGAACTGACAGTGTTCTTAACATCGTAGTCCTTGGCGCTTGGTTCTGCTGAAGCCGGAAGGAGATAGTGGCCGAGCTGCTTGTACTGGTGGTAGGAAGTCCCGGCGCGTCCTTTTAGAAGTGCTTGCCATTTTTCAAAAAACTTTAAAGGAGTTTCAAAATCCTTGTCGCCCTGCAAAAACATGATAGGTATGGATGAGCTTCCCGGGGAGAAATACTTTGCATCACTTTCGACCTTGGTAGCTTCATCTATGTATCCCATATCCATGTGCTTTGCAGGCTTGGCTCCGACCATGATAAGCCCTCTTATCCTGCGTATGCGCCTGTCGATGATGACAGGTAGGTATTCGGCGGCATCACCCCAAGCCATGACGTAAATAGCGTCTGTATCTATCTTGTTCAGATAGGATGCGGAGTCGATGGACATCCAGGCATCCTTGATCAGATATTCCCTTATCCCGGCTTCTGCCGAGGCGGTGTCCGGATACTGATATGCCCTTTTGTTGTAGCGGATAGATGCTATACCTCGCTTTGCAAGTCCGTGCGCCACATCGCGAAGGGGCGTGTTTCCTGCCTTTCCGATGGTGCCGTCCATATCCGCGTCATTTTTGTCGGAGATGAGTATGACGACCGGAGGCTTTTTCTTTTTATCGATCACGGCTTCGCCTACGGGAAGAGTCAGCTTTGCGTTCAGGACATAAGGATTTCTTCCGATCTTCATATCCTCCTCTTCGAAGCTTGTTCCCTTGGCTTCGGAGGCGGCGAGACGCGTGTTGTCAAACCAGATACCGGCAAGCTTTTGTTTTGAATCGTAGACATAGCGGATAGTGGCGCCGTCGTTTCCTTCGTAGCGGAGAGTGACGGTGACGGTGTTGTAGCCTCCGCTCTTTTCCTCCTTTGCGCCCTCTATATCTAAAAATGTTCCGAGATCCGAGGTTACGCTTTCGAAGGAGAGATTCAGATCCTCAGCGGTCGTCTGTTTTTTCAAAAGCTCTGTTGCATCCTTCAAAACCTCATCAGACCAGCCTTTGATTATCTGATCGGAGTAGTCGAGACTTCTTTTTTCAAGATCTGATAAGTCGGCTGCGGATCCGCTTGCAGGCGAGGAAGCGGAGTTTTGATCGGGGGCCGGGGACTCGGTGTCTACGGCCGCCGGTGTGACGGCTGAACCCGAAGATGACAGACCGAGGACGTCCCTTTGCTCGGTAGTCTGCGCCGAGAACTCATCCTTTTTTGATTCGTTCCAGGATGAGGCCATATAATAAATGATCGCGATCGCTGCAAAAAGCACGATCGTAACCAGTAACCATCGTTTCATACAGATAACCATTCCTTCATTTTTGCTCTTGTAGTCTATATGATAAATGCTGTCTGCGCTATTGTCAATAACCATATTTTGTGCTATACTCAAAAGGCTGTCGTAAATACCGTATTGATATAAGAAGAAAGCATAAGGAGGGATCATTATGGCATGGTATGAAGAAGCCAGATTTTATCACATATATCCGCTGGGGCTTTTGGGTGCTCCGCAAAACAATGATTACGGGGATCCTGTGCCTCGAATAAGGGATCTCGACAAGTGGATCGATCATATGAAAAAACTCCACTTCAACGCGCTTTACATCGGGCCGCTTTTTCAATCCGGATCACATGGGTATGACACGACCGATTATAAGGTTTTAGACAGTCGTCTCGGTACGAATGAAGACCTGAAAGCCTTTGTTAAAAAATGTCACGATTCTCAGATAAATGTAATATTTGACGGAGTTTTCAATCATACGGGACGAGATTTCTTTGCATTTCAGGATATAAAGAAAAATCGCGAGAACTCCCCGTATAAAGATTGGTACAGGGGCGTGAACTTCGGAGGCAATAACGAATACAACGATGGATTCTCCTATGAGAATTGGGGCGGCTATAACCTTTTGGTCAAGCTGAATCAGCAGAATCCCGCAGTAAAGGATTATATCGCCGAGGTGATAAAGTATTGGGTTGATGAGTTCGATATAGACGGGTTGAGACTTGATGCGGCTGATGTCCTGGATTTCGACTTCATGAAGCATCTCAGATATGTCGCAAACACAGTAGGAAAGGAAGATTTTTACCTGATGGGAGAGGTTATCCACGGTGAGTATAATCGCTGGGTAAATGATGAGATGCTGCACTCGGTAACAAACTATCCGCTCCACAAGGCTTTGTTCTCAGGATTTAACGATCATAACTTCTTTGAGATAGCTCACACATCGAAGAGAATATGCGATATGGGGCTTAACAGACCAGATGGCAGACATCTTTACAATTTTTCAGACAATCATGATGTGGAGCGTATCATCAACAAATTAAATAACAAAGCACACTGGAAGCCGGTGCATATCCTGCTTTATACGATGCCGGGTATCCCGTCGATATACTATGGGTCCGAATTCGGCATAGAAGGAAAGAAGGAGCAGGGTTCGGATGCGTCGCTTCGTCCGGCGATAATCCTAAGCGATTATGCCGATGCATATGAGAACAACGAGTTTACGAAGACCATCATGGCGCTCGGAAAGGTCAGAGAAAAAGAAGCTGCTCTCACATACGGTTCATACAGAGAGCTTACGCTCACCACAACAAACTACTCGTTTGTCAGAGAGCTCGATGGTCGTCAGGCTATCGTTTGCGTAAACAACTGTGATGATGAGGCTTACTTTGATGTGGAGGCAGCTCCGGGTACCTATATCGGTGCGATCTCGGGCGAGGAGGCAGCTTCTGACGGTCGACTTAGAGTAAAGATAGCTCCGAACGACGGCGAGGTATATATCGTCAAAAGCTGACACATAAAGATGACACAATTGCTCTATATAATCGTAATACGTAAAAAAAGTAAAATTAACCCTTTACGTTTAGCCCGGTTCGCATTATAATAGGTATAATACCCGTTTATGAATCTATGGGTAAGAAGGGGAAAACACTGTAACAAGGAAGGATACAAAGGATTTAGAAAGGAAGTAAGCCATGATGAAAAAGATGCGATTACTGTTTCTTTTGGCTCTGTTTGCGGTGACGATCGCAGTGGGTGCAAAAGGAAGCACATCCAGAGCAGCATCGACGTACAAGATCAAAGTAAATAAGCAATGCTGCGTGGTGACCGTGTACAAGTATAACACGGATAAGAAAAAATACGAGGCAAAAAAAGCATTTATATGCTCGCCGGGATATGCCACTCCTCTCGGAACGTTCTCTCTGGGAGAGAAGATGCGTTGGCATACGCTTGACGGTCCGACCTACGGACAGTATTGCACACGTATCACGGGAAGCATTCTCTTTCACTCAGTGTGGTACTATGAGGGAAAGAAGGATACACAGTCCTACGTACAGTACAATAAGCTCGGTACGAAGGCTTCGCACGGTTGCGTGAGACTGACCTGTGGAGATGCAAAGTGGATCTATGACAATGTCCCCGGCGGAACTCCGGTGACCATTTACGAGTCAAAGACCCCGGGACCGCTCGGAAAGCCCAAGGCTATCAAGGTAAAGGGCTATCAGGGATGGGACCCTACAGACCCCGATCCGAAAAACCCGTATCTGAAGAAAAATCCAAAGATAAAGGGTGCAAAGAGTAAAGAGGTTAAGTTTGGTTCCACATTCAATGTTAAGAGCGGTGTCACAGCTACAAATACGACCGGTTTTGATGTGACCAAAAAGATAAAGACCAAGATCTACTACAGAGCGACAACTCTTACCGACTACGAAAAGGTAAGCAAGCTGGATACAAAAAAGGCCGGTGTTTATAAGGTTGTCTATAAGGTTACCGATGAGATAGGTCACAAGGCAAAAAAGACTGTTAAGTATACGATCAAGCCGTCTAAGCTTATCAAGAGCATCAAGCTGAACTATACCGAAAAGAAACTCTATGTCGGCGGAAAAGCAGAGCTCAAGACATTTGTTCTTGCTGCGAAAACGATCAAGCCGACGGATGCTTCGATAAAGGATCTCGAGTTTACGACAGGCGGAAAGACTATCGCCACCGTAGATAAGGACGGTACTGTTCACGCAAAGAAGGCCGGTGAGGTTTACATCACTGTCAGAGCACTTGACGGATCTGGAGTGATGGAAAGATGTCACGTCATAGTCGAGCAACTTGTCAAGACGATAGATGTTACCGCACAGAGCGGACAGATGAACGTCGGTGAGACCATGCAGCTGAGTGTAAAGGTCGGACCGGAAAATGCAAAGAACAAAGCTGTCAAGTATTCATCTTCTGATGAGACCATAGCTACGATCGACGCAAACGGAAATATCACGGCTATTGCGCCCGGAACCGTAACCTTTAAAGTAAAGGCAAAGGACAAGGGTAAAAAGAGCACAAAGATCACCGTGATAGTGATCGATCCGACGGCGGCACAGCCCGTCAGTGGCGGAGCGGTAAGCACCGCGGCAGTTAATATTTAATGAAAGCAGGTATCAGATTAATGAGCGAAAGTTACAACCCTAAGACTATAGAAAAAAAATGGCAGGACATTTGGGAAAAGGAGAAGGCGTTTTCGGCCACGGATGATTATTCCAAACCGAAATACTACGCTCTTGTAGAGTTTCCGTATCCTTCGGGACAGGGACTCCATGTGGGACATCCTCGTCCGTACACGGCGCTTGATATCGTAGCGAGAAAGCGTCGTATGCAGGGCTACAATGTCCTTTATCCGATGGGATGGGATGCGTTTGGACTTCCTACGGAGAACTATGCGATCAAAAACAAGATCCATCCGAGAATCGTGACCGAGAACAACGTTGCACGTTTCAAAGGACAGCTTCAGGCTCTCGGATATTCCTTTGACTGGGATCGCGAGGTAAATACAACAGATCCGAAATACTATCACTGGACTCAGTGGATCTTCCTTCAGTTGTTTAAAAAAGGTCTTGCTTACAAGTCACAGATGCCGATTAACTGGTGTACCTCGTGTAAGTGCGGACTTGCGAACGAGGAGGTCGTAAACGGTGTTTGCGAGCGCTGCGGAAGTCCTGTTGTCCGCAAGGTAAAAAGCCAGTGGATGCTCAAGATCACAGAGTATGCTGATAAGCTTATCGATGATCTTGATGGACTTGACTATATCGAGAGAGTCAAGGTTTCTCAGAAAAACTGGATCGGTCGCTCATATGGTGCCGAGGTTGAGTTTAAGCTCAAAGATAAAGAAGAAAAGCTCACCGTATATACAACACGTCCGGATACGCTTTTCGGTGCGACCTATATGGTCGTATCACCGGAGCATCCGTATCTTGACAAGTATAAGGATGAGATCAAAAACTGGGATGCCATCGTAGAGTACAGAGAGATGGCTGCGAGAAAGTCTGATTTCGAGAGAACAGAGCTTGCCAAAGATAAGACAGGTGTATGTATCGACGGACTGACAGCAATTAATCCCGTAAACGATACTGAGATTCCTATCTGGGTATCTGATTATGTACTTATGGGATACGGTACAGGTGCCATCATGGCGGTGCCGGCTCATGATACACGTGACTGGGAGTTTGCAAAGAAGTTTGATCTTCCGATCATCGAGGTTATCGCAGGCGGCGACGTACAGAATGAGGCATTTACGGATGTCGCTACTGGTACTTTGGTAAACTCGGGATTTTTGGATGGCATGAGTGTGGCCGAGGCGAAGGAAGCTATCACAAAGTGGCTTGATGAGAGAGGCTTGGGTCGTCCGAAGAAAAATTTCAAGCTGCGTGACTGGGTATTCTCACGTCAGCGTTACTGGGGTGAGCCTATTCCGATCGTTCACTGTGATAAGTGCGGATATGTAGCTATCCCTGAAAGCGAGCTTCCGCTTACTCTTCCTGAGGTCGAAAATTATGTACCTACGGACAACGGTGAATCGCCGATTGCAAACTGCACAGACTGGATAAACACGACCTGTCCGTGCTGCGGAGGCCCTGCTAAAAGAGAGACCGATACGATGCCTCAGTGGGCAGGATCATCATGGTATTTCTTGAGATACATAGATCCGACAAACGATGAAGCCATAGCTTCTCCGGAGGCTTTGAAGTACTGGCTTCCCGTAGACTGGTACAACGGAGGAATGGAGCATACCACACTTCACCTTCTTTACTCACGTTTCTGGCACAAGTTCCTCTACGATGAGGGCGTGGTGCCTACACCGGAGCCGTACCAGAAGCGTACCTCTCATGGTATGATACTCGGTGAGAACGGTGAAAAGATGAGTAAGAGCCGCGGTAACGTGGTAAATCCGGACGATATCGTAAGAGATTACGGTGCGGATACACTCAGAACATACGAGATGTTTATCGGAACATTTGATGCGGCAGCTGCATGGAGCGAGAACGGTGTAAAGGGTTGTCGTCGTTTCCTTGAGCGCGTATGGAAGTGTGCGGAGATGGTTACTGATGAGACGGGTATCTCATCCGATCTTGAGACCAAGATCCACCAGACTATTAAGAAAGTAAGCTCTGATTTTGAGACACTCAAATACAACACGGCTATAGCTGCTATGATGGAGCTTGTAAATGAGTTCTACAAAAAAGGCAGCGTTACAAAGGATGAGTTTAAAACTCTTTTAATCCTTTTAAATCCGGTTGCTCCTCATATCACAGAGGAACTCTGGGAGAAGCTCGGTGAAAAGGATTATCTGTTCAGACAGAGCTGGCCTGAGTATGATGATGCAAAGACAAAAGAATCTGTGATCGAGATCGGTGTTCAGGTCAACGGAAAAGTCAGAGGAACGGTTTCGCTTGCTGTGGATGCATCTCAGGAAGAGGCTTTAGCAGCCGGTAAGGCAGCGGTAGCCGATAAGATCGAAGGAAAGACCATCGTCAAAGAAATCTATGTTCCAGGACGTATCCTGAACATAGTAGTAAAATAAAACATAGGAGGGAACAGGGATTACATGGGAAAGTATACCGAACTTAGAGACAAGCTTACGATCGAAGAAAAGGCAGCTTTGATCCATGCCTCGACATTTTTCAACTCGGGGTATGTGGACAGACTTGGAATACCGCCTCTGAAGATGAATGACGGCCCGAACGGTGTGCGTCAGGAGTTTGAGCCTGACAGCTGGAGACCGATCGGAGATACGGCAGATCTGGTGACATGGATGCCGTCAAACACCTGCCTTGCAACTACTTGGAGCACAGAGCTTGCCGAAAAGTTTGGTGAGGTTCTCGGCGAGGAGGCCAGAGGACGCGGAAAGGATGTTATTCTTGCACCCGGTATCAACATAAAAAGAACTCCTCTTTGCGGACGAAACTTTGAGTATATGAGCGAGGATCCGGTGCTTGCCGGTGAGATCGCGGTACCGCTTATCAAGGGTATCCAGAAAAATGACGTGGCAGCGTGTGTAAAGCACTTTGCTCTCAATAACCAGGAGCTTGAGAGACTTTTGGTAGAGGCGAAGGTGGATGAGAAGACTCTTCAGGAGCTGTATCTGCCGGCGTTTAAAAAGGCTTGTTTAGAGGGCGACAGCTACTCGATCATGGGAGCTTATAACAGAGCAAACGGTGAGTACTGCTGCAACAACAAGCATCTTCTCGTGGATATCCTCAGAGATATGTGGAATTATAAGGGTGTCGTTGTATCCGACTGGGGCGGAGTACAGGAGACCGAGGCCACGATCGATCACGGTGTGGATATCGAGATGAGTATCTTTGATGCGTTTGATGATTACTTCCTCGCAAATCCTGTGATCAAGCTTGTCAAGGAGGGTAAGGTTTCAGAAGAGAAGCTTAATGAAAGAGTGGATCGTATACTTGCTCTCATCGAAAAGCTTCACATCGGAGAGCCTGAGCACAAGCAGGGATCTCTGAATACAAGCGAGCATCATGAGGTTATCGAGGAGGTAGCAGAAGAGGGAATCGTTCTTCTGAAAAATGACAAAAATCACCTTCCGATCTCACCTGTTCGTGAGGACGGAACACATAAAAAAATCCTTGTGGTCGGAGATAATGCGACCAGAAACAACGGACTCGGAGGCGGATCATCGGAGATCAAGATGATCTATACTATCACTCCGATGCTTGGATTTACCATGACTCGCGGAGGCGATGTTTCTTACAAGTGG
Source organism: uncultured Eubacteriales bacterium (assembly GCA_900318295.1). Taxonomy (GTDB): domain Bacteria; phylum Bacillota; class Clostridia; order Lachnospirales; family Lachnospiraceae; genus Eubacterium_F. The sequence continues at coordinate 9,393 of ONKC01000006.1, read as the reverse complement.
CTTCCGGGATACTACGTTGACAATGAGGATGAGCTTTCCATCAACGATGAGTGGCAGGCATCTAGCCTTGAAACTCAGGAACAGGTCAAGAGCGGAGAAAAGGAAGGCGACTACGCAGATCTCGTCAGAGAGATGGTCATGTATGCGCCCGAGGAAAAACGCGATGAGGCTGAGATCAAAAAAGACTTCGAGGAGAGGATCCTTCCTCACCGAGAGTCATATAAAAAGGCTGTTCTTGACGCCATTCCCGAATACGATGAGGTGATTTTTATAGGTGGACTGAACCACTCATTCGATGTCGAGGGCTATGATAAAAAGAGCATCACACTGCCGTATGCTCAGGATGAGTTGATAGAGGCTATGGCTGATAAAGCCGGAGATAAGCTTACTGTGGTACTTATGTGTGGTTCGGCTGTCGAGATGCCTTGGATCGATAAGGTTCACTCACTTTTGCAGCTTTCATACGCCGGACAGAACGGCGGGCTCGCTCTCGCCAGAGTGATCTACGGCGATGTGAATCCGTCAGGAAAGCTTCCGGAGACCTATCCGATAAAGCTTGCCGATACTCCGACGGAGAAGTACTCATCTTATCCGGGTGAGATCGGTCCGGAAGGACACAGAGTATGTGAGTACACTGAAAAACTTATGGTAGGTTATCGTTACTATGAGACCGAAAAGGTGGATGTCCTCTTCCCGTTCGGATACGGGCTAAGTTATACTACCTTTGCTATAGAAAAATGTTCCCACACCGTTACGGGTGCGCTTGGAGATGACCTTTTGATCGAGGTTAGCGGTATACTTAAGAATACCGGTTCGAGAGCGGGTAAGGAAGTTATCCAGCTCTATGTAGGATTGCCGGAAGCAGATCAGCCTGTGAAGCTTTTAAAGAGCTTTGTAAAGCTTGAGGCTACACCGGATGCGCCGGTTGCATTCCGACTGACTATCACAGAGGATGACTTAGAGACCTTTGATATCGATAAAAATGCTTTCAGCGCAAAGAGCGGAAGCTACAAGCTTTTCCTCGGGACAAGCGTTAAAGATATCGTATATGAGACTGAGATCAAGTTGTGATTAAAGAAGTACAGATTAAGGAAACACTGATATGCTCAGTGTTTCCTTATTGTTTTTTTAGGATAAAGAAGGAGAAAAGATGATCGATCATTTTAACGCATTTATATCGTATAAGCATGCACCTGAGGATAACATGGTTGCGGATGCAGTTCATAAAGGACTTGAGCACTTCCGTATCCCCGGAAAGATCAGAAAAAAATACGGAATAAAAAAGATAAACAGAATCTTTCGTGACAAGGCGGAGTTGCCTATCACGAGCGATCTTGGTGATAACATTTCATATGCACTTAAAAACTCGGATTACCTTATAGTGCTTTGCTCTACAAATACAAAAGAGTCAGCATGGGTGCCAAGAGAGATCGAGGCATTTTTAGAGAACCATTCAAAGAGAGATGTTTTCACGGTTTTGGTAAACGGAGAGCCACGTGATGTGATCCCTGAGATCCTCCAGTATGAGGAGCGTACGCTCACAGCCGAGGATGGGTCCGAACAGACAGTAAAAATGCCTATAGAGCCGCTTTCGTGTGACTACAGGATGCCATTTAGAAAGGCTAAAAAAGAAGAACTCCCCAGACTTGCGAGCGGGCTTATAGGATGTGCGTATGACGAGATCATGAACCGCCAAAGACAGTACAGGTTAAAAAGACTGACGGCGATCTTTTCCATCGCTTTTGCCGTTGTTTTGGGTTTTGCCGGATATATGTTTTACAGCAGGACTCAGATACATAAAAACTATCTTGAATCATTAAAAAATCAGTCAAAATATCTTGCAAATGAATCAGGAAAATTACTTGAAAAAGCGCAGCGTATACCTGCTCTGCAGCTGGCACTGGAGGCACTCCCCAAAAGTGACGGTGATGACAGACCGATAACCGCAGAAGCCGTAAAAGCCCTTACCGATGCCACGCTTGCATACGAGTCAAATAACGGTGTAAACATCCATGCCGCATGGAATTATAACATGCCAAATGAAGTGACAGATTTCAAACTGACCGAGGATGGAAAGTATATAGCGATACTTGATAAAGGAAGTATGGTAGGACTTTGGGATACGCAGACCCATGATCAGATCATGTACTTAGATGATGCCGGATCCGGAGTCAGAGGTATCGGATTTGCCAACAATGATTCGCTGATAACATGGACTGACACGAAGGTTTGCTGCTATGATAGTAACAGTGGAAAAATGCGTTGGGAATACACTCTTAATGAGGATAGTATCAACCAGAAAATAGATCTTATAATAGCTGAAAAATCCTTTTATATTAATACCGAAAAAAACAGATTTATAGAGTTTGATATCGCATCAGGAAAAGTTCTTAGCGAGCTTATGGCGGATACCGGAGAAGGCGTCTCAGTCGTAGAAGGAAAGCTTTCAAAGGATCATAAAAAGATCGCCTTCAGAGGATTAAAAGGAAGAGATAGTTATGCATACGGTGTTATAGATATAACGACTAAAAAAACTACTGTTTCTGATGTTGTTTCGAAGTATATTAAGGACATCGAATGGGCTGATAACGACACCTTTTTGATAGCAGCAGCAAAGGTTGATATAACCTCAAGCTCGTCATTCGGAGACAAAGAGATAATCTCGACGGATCACTCAAAAATAAGATGTATAAAAGCGGCTGATCTTACGGAAAAATGGAGTTCTGATTTTACCTGTAACGGAGTTAATCTTAACAGTGGTTTTTTCGGCTTAGGAAGTAATAATATATCCTATCATTCGGGAAATGTTGTCACTGTATATGACCTTATTACAGGACAGGAAAAATACAGTAATAATGTAAATGAATCTGTACTTAATGTAAGTGACAGAGACGGAGACGGCACACCGTTATATATCACTGAGGGCGGAGGCTATGCCCTGCCTGCGACGAGCGTGAGACAGGATTCGTCATACTATACTAAGTACTTTGCTGATAATATCCGTCAAGTCGTAGTAAATAAAGGGGTGTATTTAAGGCAGCAGTACGGTGATGAGGTTATCTACTACGGTGCCGGACAGTACGATAAGGAGTGGACGCCTCTTGGCGATGATAAGTTTACGGATATCCGGGACGACTTTATCTGTGATGAAAGTAACGTGGTATTTTTATCCGCAGAAACTGGGAAAATATCGCTTAACATAGTCTCATCTGATCAAAACAAAAAGATTGTAAAGGTGACTTTGGACGGCATTGATGCATATAAATATAAGCTTCTCGGGATATATAAGGACAGAGTTTATCTGGGGTATAATAACACGGATAAATATAACCTTATCTCATGCGACCTGTCCGGGAACGACGTAAAAAATGATGAGCTCTTTAACCTGGAGGTGGCGTTTGAAAACACTCTTACCATGAAGGATGGAAAGCTTGTTTATATTTACAATAACGACAACAACGAAAACGACAACAACGAACTGATACTCGCGATCCGCGATACTGACTCTGATGATAAAACAGAGACGGTCCTTCCGGATGATATCGGATTCATAAAGGCTCCTCCGGTTTACTATGCGGATGCCGGAGTGGTATATATCAAGGGAAGCGAGGAGTATATTTTTGATATCGAGACTAAATCTTTCGTCAAACTGAAGGCATCGGATACGTGGCTGGAAGCGTTATGTTTTTCGGATAATACCTTCGAGGGTAAGTTCGCTGTATCAGACGGCAAAGAGATAGTCATAGCAGATAAAAACGGAGATGTGTCGACGACTATAGCGTGCTCGGGTTTGACGCCTCTCGGGATGACATTTTTGGGTGAGCAGATCATAGTTTTATATAACGACGTTTTATATAACGACGGAGGGCTTTACAGATACGATATATCCTCCGGTGAGTTCATAGAAAAAACAGATGTTTTCTCGTACTATAATTACGATGGCAGTGCGATATTTGATGTCGATTCAAAAGCGAAGACCATGTATATCCGTACGGGCAAGCTGACGGATGTGATCGATCTGGAAAACTGGGCAGAAACCGCACATCTGGAGCAGTGCCTGGGTCACCAAAAGAGTAGGGATATTTTTATCACGTACTCTAAGGAGGATACGAAACACTTTAAGATCGGATATTATAAACACTATACCGTGGAGGAGATCATCGATAAGGCGCATGAGATCCTCAAAAACTCGGAGATCTCAAATGAGATGAAGTCCGAGTACGGGATCGAAAATTGAATAAAAAAATAGGGTTTTTCTTGATTTTCCGTATGGTTTGGTGTATAATATAACCAAATATACTTTGCGTAAAGATCAGGAGGGAGGTGTCGCCTATGGGAATCGGTCCGGTTAGTGGAATCGGAGGCTTGTTTCCGATGTATTCGGCGATGCCTGTATCGCCTGTCGGCAGCGTAGGAGCTGCGAGTCCACAGTCTGACGGAGTGGCGGCGGCTGTCGCCGGAGTGGGAAGTGCGACGGGGATTCAGAAGCCCGGGAGCATCGATACCACAGGTCACAAGATCGGAAGTGACGGAAAGCCGGAGCCTACCAAACAGGATAAGCGAGTAGGAAAGGCTGAATGCGAGACCTGTAAAAATCGCAAATACGTTGACGGGTCCAACGACCCCGGAGTTTCGTTCAAAGCGCCGGCGCATATCGATCCGAGTGCTGCGGCAGGGCGTGTGATGGGGCACGAGCAGGAGCATGTGTCTCACGCCAGAGCCGAGGGGGCAAAGGAAAACAAAGAACTTGTAAGCGTATCAGTGACACTCCATACATCGGTTTGTCCCGAGTGCGGAAGAGTGTATGTCTCGGGTGGTGAGACGAATACGACCATGAGGACGACACATGGCGGTGATAAAAAGAATGATGCTGCAAAGCAGATGTTAAACGGCTATAAGGGTGTACAAAACCCTTATGAGCGAGAGATGAACAAGCAGCTTGCGATGCACGGAGCTGGGCTGAACTTTTCAATGGGAGCCTGAATATTTTTAAAACATTTCACCGGCTGTTCAGATTTATGGACAGCCGGTTTGATATGTACACGTCCACACAAGGATACTTGCAGCATAGCTGCATGGGCGCGCACGAGTAGGAGGATATCTCCCTACTCGATATGGAAAACGAATCAAAGAGGAGTTATGTGATGCCTGTAGAGTTTGAAGTAAAAATGGATGCGAAGTCTTTGAGCGGGTTTGTGCTCTATCATAATTATGTGAGACCGGGTGGTATCATCGGTCTTGTTTTGAGTGTGGTTGCGATAGTATCGCTTATCATAAGATGGGCTGACTGGACAAGTATCCAGAAATGTCTTCTGATCGCTCTCGCGCTCCTTTTTCTGATATTCCAGCCTTTGATGCTTTTAAAGAAAGCAAATGATCAGCTAAACTCTGATGCGTTTAAACATCCGATGAAGTATTCTTTTGAAAAAGACGGATTTACCATCTCTCAGGGAGATAAGTCCGAAAGCTATTCGTATGCGGATATCAGAAAGCCGGTATTTCATAAAAAGGTCATGTATCTTTATATGACTACGGTGTCCGCGCTTATCATACCGAAGAGCAGGTGTGAGAATGATTTTGATGCGATAAAAGAGATGGTCAAGGCCGGACGGATGCGGTGACTCGCCTTAGGCTCGTCTCAAATATCTTTGATCCGACATGCGTGCTGGATGCACGCATGCGGTGACTCGCACATGTGCTCGTCATGGAGGTAGTATGTCTGAAAAGATGATAGAAAGCAGAAGTGAGGCAGAGACCTTTGCCGTGGGAAGAGGGCTCGGAGAGAGCGCGAAGAGTGGGGATATTTTTCTGCTCGACGGAGACCTCGGAGTCGGAAAGACAGTGTTTGCAAAAGGCGTGGCAGCGGGGCTTGGTATCGACGAGCCTGTCGTGAGCCCTACGTTTACGATAGTGCATGAGTACGAGGGGAGGCTTCCGCTGTATCACTTTGATGTGTACAGGATCGCGGATCCGGATGAGATGTACGAGATCGGGTTTGATGAGTATCTTTACGGAGATGGCGTGTGCCTGATCGAGTGGCCGTCTCAGGTTGAGGAGCTTTTGCCGGAGGAAGCGGTGAGGATAACCATAGAGAAGGATATGAAAAACGGTCCGGATTACAGACGCATCACGATAGCGGAAAAGTAGATCGGATCAGAAGTCTGTCTTGGCGGCCTGAAAGGAAGATATGATGAAAATACATTTCAAAAAAACTTTTTTTGTCGTGATAGTGCTGTTTCTTAGTACTGTGTTTGTTTTTACGATAGCTAAAACAGCCAAGGCGAAACAGGACAAACCAACCATCACAAAAACTAAAAGAACGCTCGCGCTGTGTGACAAGCGAGATATTAAAGTTGATTATCTGCCTGCCGGGGCAAAACTTATGCTTAAAAGCAAAAACCCAGCTATCGTGAAAGTAATTTCTAAAAAGACGATACAGGCGTTGAAAACGGGTGAAACTAGAATTATAGTCAAATATAAAAAGGCCGGTAAGGTGTATAGAGTTGGAAGTGTGAAAATAATTGTAAAAAGAGCGTATATTACAGATGAATTTGCACAATTACTCAAAAAGGTTAAAGTAGAGCTTCCAACAAATAATGGATATTTTTCAAAAAATCCAACTTCTGTAGATGAATACAGGAGTGTATTCTATCCATACGGGTATTATGGTGTGGAGGATACAGTCAAGTGCAGAAGCGGAAAAGCTAAATACACATATGAATCAACTGATAAAGCAAAGCTAAAAATTACCAAAAATGGAATAATAACTCGTTCAAATGGAACCGGGGATGTAACAGTTAATTATAACGAAACATATAAAGGAAAAACCAGAAGGATTTGTTCGTTTATTGTTAAGCTTGCCAAACCGGCGTGGAGAGGAGATGCCAAAACAAGTGTTAGCGTTGGACAGGTATTCGATATCAATACAAAAGTGGCACCTATACAAGAGTACAAAGCAGTAGTTACTGATGATATGAATGAAACTGTTAATGTTTCAAGTGGCAGTGGAAATGGACCTTTTTTTGAAAATGAATACTGTGAAACTGTTAAAGAACGAGGTGATTTATGGAATGGAAGAGTTCGATTCAAGCAAAAAGGAAAGCAGTATCTCCATCTATATGCTTTTGATTACGAGACAAATAAATATGAGGCGAAATCGTTTGCGGATGTCGAGTTTACTATTGATGATATTTCTTCGCTTTTTGGAATTAAGGTTTTGAAAAAACTTGAAGACGCAAAAAAAATGAACAACAGATTGTTTAAAGACTTTTCTGAAATAGATGCTATTGATGCATTGATTATAGATGGTGATGGTAACGTAGATGATACGTTTTGCTACGCTTTTCAGGACGAGTATAACTATAATGGTGGATATAAAATAACAAGTTCTGACCCGAGTGTAGCAACAGCGACAGAAATATGGAACGAAGAACATGAGGGATTATACGAGGAAAACTCAGGATATTTCGGAAAATTTTTGGTTAAACCCCATAAAAATGGGTCCTGTATAATAACCATAGAGGGTAATGGAGCAAAAACATCATTTGACGTGACCGTCCAGTGTACAGGTATGAATAAATACTACAATTATTTCTATTACAACTGCGAGGGAATTCTTGATAATGAAATGGTTGCTAAAAACAAATTTCGGTATGAAATACTTGGAGATGATAGTCTTGCACTTAACAGCAGGTTTGATGTTGATACATATGGGAGATATGAAGCGGCTTATCCGCATAACAGACTAACAGAATATGATGTTACATTGACGGTTAGATGGAAGCCAACATCAAAAGATGGTGCATGTGTACTTGTTGTTTATTATGACGATGATGAATTGGGACGATATGAAGTAAATGTTGACGGACCGGATTTTGAGCTTGATGAGATTAATCCGGAAATTGTTTCTTCATCAAACGCTGAGGGATTAATTATAAAGGACTCATATTCGTATCTGGATACTTATTCGTTTTGGGATGAAGATGTAAATTATTACGTTTATACAGTAGACGCGGATAAGGAAAAGGCATCATTCAGATATTTTTGCCGGTTTGATGTTAGTTCGAAGGCATATAGTAAAACTGACATTCAAAAGAAAATAGAAGAGTATAAAACAGATATTCCGGAAGATGGTCACTGCTTGATTGAGTTTCCACACTTCGATTGTGTATCATATGAAAAGAATGAACCTGAAAAATACGTATTTTATATTCTTACAGATGATAAAGAAAACTATGTAGGATATGCAATTGTGAGACTTAATAGAGACAACGAATAGTCTTCGGTAAAAATGAGTATGATCTTTGATGCTTTATGACAGTCATGACATTTTTAATAAAAATGTCCAAAAACGTTGTTCACCATCGTTATAGTATACAGAGGGATGATTTCCCTGAAAATTGTTAAGAGGAGAGATTGCTGATGAAACTCTTGGCTATAGATAGCAGCGGGCTCGTGGCAAGCGTTGCGCTGATGGAGGATGATATACTTGTCGGTGAGTATACGATACACAACAAAAAAACGCACTCGCAGACACTTCTCCCGATGATAGCGGATATGCTGAAGATGTCCGGCATAGATAAAAATGATCTCGACGCCATAGCGGTAGCCGCAGGACCGGGGTCATTTACGGGACTTCGTATCGGTGCCGCGACGGCAAAAGGACTCGCGCAGGGACTCGGTATACCGATCGTCCCGGTGTCGTCTTTAGAAGGCTTGGCATACAACCTCCAAGGCTTATCTGATCCGGTGTGCCCTATCATGGATGCCAGACGAGGTCAGGTCTACTCAGGAATCTACGATGTAAGCACACCGCTTCCGAAAGCCCTCTACGAGGACGGAGCCAGACCAATCGAAGAAGTGATCGAGCAGGTAAAGACGCTCGGAAAGCCTGTAACCTTCGTCGGCGACGGCGTCCCGGTCTTTAAAGATCGTCTGACAGAAGCACTCGGTTCGGTTGATAACGACGGCCTGGTTGCGTTCGGAAACGATGCTGTGAGATATCAGAGAGCATCATCTATAGCCATCCTCGGAAAGCTATATTTGTCAGATGGCAGAGAAGTCGCGGCTCGCGAGTTTGTTCCCAGATATTTAAGAGCCACCCAAGCGGAGAGGGAGCTAAAGAATAAGTAAGACACAGCCTCGAGCGGCGAAAGTATTGCAACACCACACAGCGCCCGAGCGGCGGGTGGTCTTGCATCATCCCACAGCGCCTGGCGGCAGGAGTTTTCTCACAGTGAGTCGGCGTAGCCGCGAGTCGTGAGAAAAGCTCCGACCGCGTCCAGGCGCGTCAGCACGTTCCGACCACGCTGGGTGCTTGACGATAGTGTCATTTTTGTGATATAATAATATGAATTGTTGTGACTTTAAGGAGGAGCGAACCAATGCTGGACG
>ONKC01000046.1 GCA_900318295.1 uncultured Eubacteriales bacterium | reverse complement strand
TGACGGACTTGCTGTGGTGCCGGGTGACGGAGTCACTATCGTCGGATCATATATCGTTGCCGTTGGAAGCGGCGGAACGGTAGGTATCTTGCTGGTAGATGTCGGCGCCGGTGATCCGGATGCTGACGGGAGCGGAGTGTATCCTGACGGGAGCGGTGAAACTATCGTGCCCGGGGACGCACTCGGTGCCGGTGAAACTACGGGTGATGACTGATTCAGATAGATATAGTACGCTCCGCCTTTGGATACATAGAGCTTTTTGGCAGCCTCATACATACCGGTGAAAGAAGCGTTGTCTATTTGAGTCATTGTATAGTTTGAAGGATTAACCTTGTAAATACCGGTGCTTCCGCTGACATACAGATATCCGTCAAGTACTGCTGTTCTTCTTGATGATGCAGTAGGAAATCCGGTGATGGGCAGGTTTTTATTCTCAGAGCGGACCCATTGATATATGTTGTTGTCTTTTGCATAGTAAAATCCGCCGTTTGCATAACCCATCTGCGATGTGATACGATTCTTCTTCGGATAATAATCATCATAGGAGCTTCCGAGAGCACGTGTGACATCGGAAAAATGCGTAGCATATTCAGCATACGGTGTATGAGATGTATCGAAGCTTGAACTAGGAGTGTTGGAGCCTACAAATACATAATCATGTCTTACGGTATCGGCTCCCTCACCGTAGTTTCTGGTGTCGTCCCAGGTCGGATCGACATAGTACCAGTACCCGCCGATTCGTACTGCAACCCACGCATGGTTTCTCGAATAAATAACATGTGATAGCAGGCCGAGTTCTCTTGCGGCCTGGTTGTAAACTGCCGCGTATGACTGACACACGCTCAGGTTATAGAGCATGGCTGCGGCAGGAATATAGTCTGCGGCATAGGTCCCGGATCTCCCGACGGAATACTCTGTGAGAGCCACGACCTGATCGTGTATATACAGAAGCTTATCTGCATCATTCATGTTGGTATTGCTTTTGGGGACTACAAGCATATCATTAAGAGTTGTACGATACTCGTTGATAGTGTCACCCATTTGGCTTTTTGGAACCGGAGAATACACGGTAAGAGTGTTGTTTATATTGTCAAGAGTGGCCATCGTAAACAGGCAACAGAGTGCCGGATAGCGTGAGATCACCTGCTCCAGATAAAACAGTGCATCAGACATTGACCGTACGGATGACGGAAGAGTTCCTGCAGGGATCGTAAACTTTACCTTGGAAACTATGTCTTTGTAGTCACCGTCATAACCCGCATTTTTAAGGTCCGCATTTAACCTGGAAAGCTCAGTTCCGGTCACCTCGGTGATGTAGCCGGAGGCTGCTTCCATATTATTTACAAATGAGAGCATCTGGGTAGACATAGTCTGACCGAGTGCTGTGATATACTTTTCGTCGTCGGCAGTGGAAGCGACGTGCCTTGCAGCACTGTCGGATTCCTTTCCGGAGGAAGCAACATTTGCGTGATCGATCACCTTAAGATATCTGAAGATCCCGGATTCGGAATCAGTATCAACATATGAAGATACAGCCTTTGCCTCAATATAAGTATCGCTTAAGCGCGGACCGACCAGCGCTGCACTAAGACAAAAAACTAATACACATGCCAAGCGTATACGCATTTTTTTACTGATCATGATCCTACCTCCGTATCGTATTATACTTATAATAAGGTAGCAAATTCATGTGTCACTCTGTTGGCAGTCAAAAAAAAAGGAAAAAAAGGTTGTAAAATCACTTGAAATACAGTATAATCGTTCATGTAGAAACTATTGTCTCAGAGGCACCGCCACGCGGTGCTTCTGACGTTTAGAAAAGAGGAATTATGGCAGTAAAATATGTATTTGTGACCGGAGGAGTCGTTTCCGGCCTGGGAAAAGGGATCACAGCAGCATCGCTCGGACGTCTTTTGAAGATGAGAGGCTTCCAGGTTACGATGCAGAAGTTCGATCCCTATATCAATATTGATCCGGGTACCATGAACCCTATCCAGCACGGTGAGGTTTTTGTCACTGATGACGGTGCCGAGACGGATCTGGACCTGGGTCATTATGAGAGATTCATCGACGAGAGTTTGACCAAGCAGAGTAATGTGACAACCGGTAAGGTGTACTGGTCTGTACTTTCGAAGGAGAGAAGAGGTGATTACGGAGGAGGTACCGTTCAGGTAATCCCTCATATCACGAATGAACTCAAGAGCAGATTCTACAGAAACGACGGCTGCAAGGATACACAGATCGCCATCATAGAGGTGGGAGGTACGGTCGGAGATATCGAGAGCCAGCCATTTTTAGAGGCGATAAGACAGTTCCAGCTTGATATCGGTCATGAGAATGCCATCATCATACATGTAACTCTGGTTCCGTACCTGCGCACTTCAGAGGAGCTGAAGTCCAAGCCGACTCAGCAGAGTGTTAAGGAACTTCAGGGGATGGGAATCCAGCCGGATCTCGTCGTATGTCGTACCGAGATTCCTTTGGATAAGTCCATCAGAGACAAGATATCTCTTTTCTGCAACATCCCTGCCGACCATGTTATACAGAATCTCGATGTGGAGACACTGTATGAGGTGCCACTTGCTATGGAAAAGGAGGGGCTTGCTCAGATAGCTTGTAAATGTCTGCATCTCGACTGCCCGGAGCCGGAGATCGAGGAATGGCAGACGATGGTAGACAACATTAAAAACGTCAAGAAGGATGTCACTGTTGCTCTTGTCGGAAAGTATACTGCTCTTCATGATGCATATATCAGTGTAGTCGAGTCGCTTAAGCACGGAGGCTATGCGCACAGTGTAAATGTCGAGATCAAGTGGGTTGACTCCGAGGAGTTGACTGATGATAACGTTGCTTCATATCTGAGTGATGTGAGCGGAGTGATCGTACCGGGTGGTTTTGGAGAGAGAGGAACCGAAGGTATCATCACCTCAATAAAGTATGCCAGAGAGAATAATGTTCCGTTCCTCGGACTTTGCCTGGGAATGCAGCTTGGTATAGTAGAGTTTGCCCGTCACGTCATCGGATGGAACGATGCGCATTCAGCTGAGCTCGATCCTGCCACGACCCATCCGGTCATCCATCTGATGCCGGATCAGAACGGAGTGGAAGACATCGGTGGAACCCTGCGTTTGGGTTCATATCCTTGTGTGCTTGCCGAAGGTACGAAGGCGAGAGAGCTGTATGGCAAGGAGACTATCAGCGAGCGTCACAGACATCGTTATGAAGTAAACAATTATTACCGAGATGATCTGGAGAAGCACGGGATGAAGCTTTCCGGATTGTCACCTGACAACAGGATCGTGGAGATGATGGAGATTCCGTCTCATCCATGGTATGTTGCGACACAGGCACATCCGGAGTTCAAATCCAGACCGAATCATCCTCATCCGCTGTTCAAAGGATTCATCGGAGCAGCTATCAAATATCAGGATAAGTAGTCTGACAATTTGAATTTCGAACAAAAGTATGAAGACAGGAGTAGAGTATAAGGTGAGTCGATTTATCAACATTTCACCTCCCGATTTCACGCAAATCGACACTTGTCAACAAAGTTATAAACATTATCCACGAAAGTCGACCGGATTTTAAGTCAGATTATTGTCATTTACAATTCGGATAGTTTCGATAAGATGTCAGACAACTGCACGAAATACAACGAAAAGTAAAAAAAATAGTGGTTGCCGATTTGTGGAAAATGTAGTATAATCATTACATGAGATGCTATCGTCCGGAGCGTGTAAAAGGACGAGGCAAATACTTGAAAAAGGAGACTTGGCCTATGAATCTAGTTGTTAGTGGAAAGAATATCGATGTAACAGAGGGGTTACGTTCAGCTGTTGAAGAGAAGATCGGAAAGCTGGAGCGTTATTTCAACGAGAGTACAGAGGTTCATGTTACGTTAAGTACAGAGAAGTCTCGTCAGAAGATCGAGGTTACCATTCCTATGAAAGGAACCATCATCCGTGCAGAGGAGACGAGCACAGACATGTATGTTTCGATCGATCTGGTCGAGGAGGTTATCGAGAGACAGCTTCGCAAGTACAAAAACAAGCTTATAGACAAGGAGCAGAATGCTGCACAGCTTTCAAAGAGCTTTATCGATGAGGATGCTTTTGATGAAGAAGAGATCGAGATCATCCGCTCCAAGCGCTTCGCTATGAAGCCGATGGATCCGGAGGAGGCATGCGTTCAGATGGAGCTTCTCGGACACAACTTCTTCGTATTCAGAAATGCTGAAACAGAGGAAGTAAACGTTGTTTACAAGCGTAAAGGATCTACATACGGACTTATCGAGCCGGATTTCTGATCAACTGATTAAGAAAAATTAAGGGACGCTCAGGCGTCCCTTTTTGTTTACTGATCAATAAGAAAAAGCAGCCCGCAAAAGGGATAGAATTCGAGATGAAACTTGCCGGGCTTAGTACGCCTGTGCCGTTTCAGCGAGAATCTATAGCCTTTGCGGGCGATTATACTTACGATCAGAAAATCAGGAGCGTCAGCAACCTTGCAACTCATCGAGAGTGAGCTCGTAGGCGGGCAGGAACTCATTTAAGAAGTCATCGACTGCCGGCACGTCCATCGCCTCGAGAGTGGCCCTTGTAGAGTCATATGCGCTGTCAAACTCATGATTGCCACTGTTTATCTCCTCGATACATTTGATGAGAGCAGAGAGCTTATCAGCGGCCTTTACGAGTCTCCACTCATAGGCATCGAGTGCTTTTTTATCTGAGTTAAGAGTGTCTGCATCGGTAGCGCCGCCTTCGTCAAGCTTATCGAGAAACTCGAGTGCATCCTCCTCGCCGAAGAGCAGAGGCTGGTAGTACTTTTGCATATCGGGAGGAAGCTTGTTCATCAGTGTATGACTGGCGATATTCTCTACTCTTTTATAAGATGCACGTATGTCATCGTCATAATACTTCACCGGAGTAGGCATATCGCCGGTTATGATCTCATTTGCGTCGTGATAGATTCCCTTGAGTGCGGCCCGGGATTCATCTACATTGATAGAATACCGATCTTTCGAGATGAGAGCAAGACCGTGAGCTATCATTGCCACCTCAAGTGTGTGCTCGCTGAGGTTTTCCTCTCGCGAGTTTCTCATCAGAGCCCAACGGGATATATACTTCATTCTGGCCATCATCGCAAAAAAGCTATACATAATAATCCTCCATGACGAGCATTTGTGCGAGTCACCGCATGCGTGCTTCCGGCACGCATGTCGGATCAAAGGCTATTTGTGCTCGTCTCAAATAGCCGTGTAAAAAATCAGCGCATCAGCGTGATTCTTTACACTAATCCTCCTGTTTATATGGTTCTACTTCTGTAATCAATCTAATATCTTTTTCAGGTACTGTCCGGTGTAGGAGTCTTTGCAGGAAGCGACCTCCTCGGGTGTGCCCTGAGCTATCACCGTTCCACCCTTGTCTCCGCCCTCCGGGCCCATGTCGATGATGTAGTCAGCGGTTTTGATGACATCGAGATTGTGCTCGATGACTACGACGGTATTTCCTCCCTCGGTCAGTCGGTGGAGTATGTCGATCAGCTTGTGAACATCAGCAAAATGAAGTCCGGTGGTAGGCTCATCGAGGATGTAGATCGTCTTTCCGGTGGACCGGCGTGAGAGCTCGGTTGCGAGCTTGATACGCTGCGCCTCGCCTCCGGAGAGCTCCGTGGAGGGCTGACCTAGCTTGACGTAGGATAGTCCCACATCATACATGGTCTGTATTTTTCTGTGGATGGTCGGGATGTGCTTAAAGAACTCCAGCGCTTCCTCGACCGTCATATCCAGCACTTCAAATATGTTTTTCCCTTTGTAGCGGACGTCCAATGTTTCTCGGTTATACCTGCGTCCGTCGCAGACCTCACAAGGAACAAAGATGTCCGGAAGGAAGTTCATTTCGATCTTTATGATACCGTCGCCGGCACAGGCCTCGCAACGACCGCCTTTTACGTTGAATGAAAAGCGTCCCTTTTTATAGCCCTTTGCTTTTGCATCGGGAGTGGAAGCAAACAGATCACGGATCAGATCAAAAACTCCTGTATATGTTGCCGGATTTGATCTGGGCGTCCTTCCTATCGGGCTCTGATCGATCTCGATCACTTTGTCCAGCTTTTCGATACCCTTTATCGCCTTGTGAGGGCCGGGTATCGTGTGGGCGCGGTTAAGCGTTTTAAGCAGGCTCTTGCACAGGACCTCGTTGATGAGTGATGACTTGCCTGAACCGGATACTCCCGTAATACATGTAAAAATACCAAGGGGCAGCTTTACGTTTATGTTTTTAAGGTTGTTGGCTGCAGCACCCTGTATGGTGAGCCAGTTTTTAGGCTTTTGTCTGGAGGAAGGGATGGGGATCTCTACCTTGTGCGAGAGATAGCGTCCGGTGATGGAGTTTTTCTCCTTCATTATATCCTTGGCCGTTCCGGTGGCGACAACCTCTCCTCCGTGCGATCCCGCACCCGGACCGATATCGACGATATAGTCCGCGGCCATCATCGTTTCTTCGTCGTGCTCTACGACGATCAGGGTGTTCCCCAGATCGCGGAGCTTTTTAAGCGTTGCGATGAGTTTGTCATTGTCCCTCTGATGAAGTCCGATACTCGGTTCATCAAGTATATATGCGACCCCGACTAGTCCCGATCCGATCTGAGTCGCCAACCTGATACGCTGTGCCTCGCCGCCGGAAAGAGTGGCCGTGGCACGAGCCAGATTCAGATAGTCGAGTCCGACGTCAACCAAAAACCCAAGTCTTGAGTTTATCTCTTTTAAAACCAGTCTGCCAATCTGCTGCTGACGTGGTGTGAACTCAACCTCATCCATAAACTTTTTCAGAGTCAGTATCGGATAGTCGCAGAGCTCGGAGATATTTTTATCACCGATGGTGACTGCCAGGGATTCGCGCTTCAGTCTGCGTCCGCCACACTCGTCACAGGGAGTGATGCGCATCAGAGCCTCATACTCCTGACGTGCCAACTCGGATGATGTTTCACGATAGCGTTGCTTTATATTGTTAAAAATACCCTCAAAGTTCACGTGGTACTCGCCACGGCCGTTTCTGCTCTTGTAGCTGACATCGACCTTTGTATCGCCGGTGCCGTACCAGAGTACGTCGTGGATTTTTTTCGGATAGTCCTTCCATGGTGTCTCCAGTGAAAACTTGTACGCCTTTGCCACACCCTCGAGGACACAACGCGAGTAGCTGTCCTCCTTTACGACTGAAGCCCAACCGGGGGCGATAAGGCACCCCTCCGTGATCGACAGAGTCGGATCGGGGATCATGAGCTCTTCGTCAAACTCCATGCGGTATCCTATACCGTTACATATCGGGCAGGCACCGAAGGGGTTGTTGAAAGAAAAACTTCGCGGCTCTATCTCGTCTATGCTTATACCACAGTCGGGACATGAAAAGCTCTGGGAAAAATGGAGCTCTTCGTCTTTTGAACTCTCCATAAGCTCGACGGTCATGAGTCCGTCAGCGATCTTTAACACATTTTCGATGGAATCGGTCATTCGTTTTTCGATGCCTTCACGTATCTTGAGTCGGTCGACAACTATGTCGATGGAGTGCTTGATATTTTTATCGAGTTCAATGCTGTCAGAAAGCTCGTAAAGGTTTCCGTCGATGCGTACACGTACATAACCGCTTCTTTTGGCACGGTCCAAAACCTTTTCATGTCGGCCCTTGCGTCCACGTACGACCGGAGCCAAAAGCTGAAGTCTTGTCCCCTCGGGCAGGCGCATAAGCTCGTCCACGATCTGATCGACAGTCTGCTTTTCGATGGGCTTGCCGCAGTTCGGACAGTGCGGTGTACCGAGTCTGGCGTAGAGCAATCTGAAGTAATCATAGATCTCGGTCACGGTACCTACGGTGGATCTCGGGTTTCTGTTTGTGGTCTTCTGGTCGATAGATATGGCCGGAGGCAAGCCTTCGATACTCTCTACATCCGGTTTTTCCATCTGGCCGAGAAACTGTCTCGCATATGAGGAAAGCGACTCCATATATCTGCGCTGACCTTCGGCGTAAATGGTATCGAAAGCAAGAGATGACTTGCCCGAACCGGACAAGCCGGTGAGTACGACAAACTCATCTCTGGGAATCTCGAGAGATATATTTTTAAGATTGTGTTCCTTTGCTCCGCGGATGCGGATCATTTTTCTGCTATCGGAAGGCTTAGCGCTCATACAGGCCCCTTTCATTTTCGATTTTTCTTTGAACAGTATATCATATCCGAATCCGGTTGTAAAGAGAAAAATCGAACGAATGTTCTAAAAACGGATTTGGGCACAGATAGTGTCCTCGGGTAAAAACTCTTGCGTGAGTGTATGCGTTGGGGTATAATAAACGGGTAAAGTTGATACTGTTAAATACACTGAGTTGATAAGATAGAAAGAGGTAACAAATGTCATTTAAGCTTCATATGCCGTTTCAGCCGACCGGTGACCAGCCCCAGGCCATAGAAAAGATCGTGCAGGGATTTCGTGAGGGGAATCAGTTCGAGACGCTTCTCGGTGTGACGGGCTCAGGAAAAACGTTCACCATGGCCAATGTCATACAGGCTCTGGATATGCCGACGCTGGTGATAGCGCATAACAAAACTCTGGCCACTCAGCTTTACGGTGAGTTTAAGGAGTTTTTTCCGGAAAATGCGGTCGAATACTTCGTCTCATATTATGATTATTATCAGCCGGAGGCGTATGTTCCCTCGACTGATACTTATATTGAGAAGGACTCCTCGATAAACGATGAGATAGACAAGCTCCGCCACTCCGCTACGGCGTCTTTGACAGAGCGAAGAGATGTGGTGATCGTATCGAGTGTTTCATGTATTTACGGACTCGGTTCGCCGATCGACTATCAGAACATGACGGTCTCTCTGCGTCCCGGGATGGAAAAGGACAGAGATGATGTGATAAGACAGCTCATCGATATCCAGTATACGAGAAACGACATGGACTTCCACCGAGGTACATTTCGTGTGCGAGGAGATGTGGTGGAGATATTTCCGGCATCGGCGACGGATAAAGCGCTTCGCGTGGAGTTTTTCGGAGATGAGGTTGACAGGATCACTGAGATCGACGTGCTCACGGGGGAGGCACTCAGCACCCTCGAGCATATGGTTGTATTTCCGGCGTCTCACTACGTGGTCGCACACGACAAGATGGAGGAGGCGATCAGGCGTATAGAGGCTGAGTTAGAAGTTCAGGAGCATTTTTTCAAAAAAGAGGGAAAGCTTTTGGAACTGCAGCGAATATCCGAGCGCACCCACTTTGATATAGAGATGCTCAGGGAGACAGGCTTTTGCTCGGGTATAGAAAACTACTCGATGCACCTGAACGGACTTACGCCCGCGGATACTCCGCAGACACTTTTGGATTACTTCCCGGATGATTTTCTGATCATCGTGGACGAGTCTCACATGACGATACCGCAGATAGGCGGAATGTATAATGGAGACCAATCCCGCAAGTCTACTCTTGTAGATTATGGTTTCCGCCTGCCTTCTGCCAAGTGCAACAGGCCTTTAAGCTTCGAGGAGTTTGAGTCACATATCAACCAGATGCTGTTTGTCTCTGCGACGCCTTCGAAGTACGAGGAGAGCCACGAGCTACTGAGGGCCGAGCAGATCATCAGACCGACGGGACTTCTCGATCCTGAGGTTATCGTCCGCCCGGTAAAAGGTCAGGTAGATGATCTGATAGGAGAGATCAGGCGTGTCGTTAATAGGGGCCCGGACACGGGATCACAGGATGCCACTGATGTAGAATCAGGAGCGGATGAACAAACAATACACGGAAAGGTGCTCGTGACAACCCTGACCAAGCGTATGGCTGAGGATCTGACCAAGTATCTGAAGGAAGCTGATATCCGCGTGCAGTACCTGCACTCTGATATAGACACGATGGAGCGTGCTGAGATCATAAGAAACATGAGACTTGATAAGTTTGATGTTTTGGTCGGTATCAACCTACTCAGAGAGGGACTTGATATCCCTGAGG
Source organism: uncultured Eubacteriales bacterium (assembly GCA_900318295.1). Taxonomy (GTDB): domain Bacteria; phylum Bacillota; class Clostridia; order Lachnospirales; family Lachnospiraceae; genus Eubacterium_F. The sequence continues at coordinate 3,581 of ONKC01000046.1, read as the reverse complement.
TTCAGCTTGTGGCCATACTTGATGCCGACAAGGAGGGATTTCTTCGATCTGAGACGTCGCTTATCCAGACTATCGGACGAGCTGCAAGAAATGTAGACGGCCGTGTTATCATGTATGCCGACTCTGAGACTGATTCCATGAAAAATGCGATTTCGGAGACGAACCGTCGTAGAGAGATCCAGGATAAGTACAACAAGGAACATGGGATCACGCCGCAGACCATACATAAGGCGGTACGTGATCTGATAAGGATATCATCAAAGGCGGATGCGGACATAACCGAATCCGAGAAGGATGCTGAGTCAATGAGCTACAAAGAGCTTGAAAAGGCCGCGCGTGAGATGCTCAAAAAGATGAATCATGCTGCGACTGAGCTTGACTTCGAGTCCGCAGCGAAGTACAGAGACAAAATGATGGAATATAAAAAACACATGAGTGATATACGTCACGGGGAGGGATAATGAAAAATACAGATGTAGTGGCACTTGGTGAACTTTTGATAGATTTCACGGAAAACGGAAAGAGCGCACAGGGCAATCCGATAATGGAAGCAAATCCGGGAGGTGCACCGTGCAATGTTCTTTCTATGCTTACCAAGCTCGGTGCGAGCACTGCCTTTATAGGAAAGGTCGGAGACGACATGTTTGGAAGGCAGCTAAGGGATGCTCTCGTCGAGGTCGGAATAGAAACCAAAGGGTTAAAGACCGATCCTACGGTGAACACAACATTGGCTTTTGTTCACACCTATCCAAACGGTGACAGGGATTTTTCTTTTTACAGAAACCCCGGTGCTGACATGATGCTTGGTGTGGAGGATCTGGATAATGAGCTTATCAGCGGAGCAAAGATTTTTCACTATGGGTCACTGTCGATGACTGATGAGAGATGCTTTGAGGCAACAAAGGAAGCGATACGTATCGCCAAAGGATCAGACGCCATACTGAGTTTTGATCCGAATCTGCGTCCGCCTCTTTGGGGCGGTGATATGGAGCTCGCCAAAGCTAGGATCGCGTACGGTATGGAACAATGCGATGTGCTGAAAATCTCGGATAATGAGATCGTCTGGTTTACCGGAAAGGATTCATATGATGAAGGCGTCAGGGTTCTGAAGGACAGATTCTCGAATCTGAAGCTCATTCTGGTCTCCATGGGAGAAGAGGGGAGCATGGCATTTTTAGGAGAAAAAAGAGTCGTTGTCAGGCCATTTTTAAATCCGAATACGATAGAGACCACCGGAGCGGGAGATACGTTCATGGGTTGTGTGCTTGACTATGTTTTGAAGCATTCGAAGCTTGATTATGACGAGTCGCAGCTTACGCAGATGCTCACATTCGCGAATGCGGCCGCATCGATCATCACCACGAAAAAAGGCGCGCTTCGTGTGATGCCGACAAAAGAAGAAATCGAAGACTTACTGGCAAAGATGGGATAAAGGCAGTACATACGAACGGAGGGAACCATATGCTTGATGGTAGCGAAATGTCCAAAAAAATGTCCAAAGAGACAAAGGTTTTTGATGACAGATTATCGGAGCGCATCGACGAGCTCAGATGGCTTTATATCGAGCTCTATGAGAATGATTGGATGTTTGCCGAGCTTATCGGACAGATGGGAGTCTTCTACGGAGACCGTGGGGAGGACTTAAAAAAGCTTGACCTTTATCGCGAGGAGCACCGGGATTGGTACAAGAAAAATGACAAGCTCGGAATGATGCTTTATGCTGACCGTTTTTCAAAAAATCTGAAGGGTGTAAAAAGACACCTTTCTTATCTTGCTGAGGCAGGGGTGAATGTACTTCATCTTATGCCGTTTTTTGATACGCCAAAGGGTGAGTCGGATGGTGGCTTTGCGGTAAAGGATTTTCGCAAAGTGAGGTCTGATCTGGGAGAGATGGAGGATCTGTCTGATCTAACGGCGGCCTGCCACAGAAGGGATATTTGTGTGTGCTCGGATTTTGTTATGAATCACACATCCGATCAACATGAGTGGGCGCTGAAAGCAAAGACCGGTGACGGTGAGTATATGAGCCGGTATTATTTCTTTGACAACGAAGAGATCACAAGGCAGTACGATGAAACAGTACCTCAGGTATTTCCGTCTACGGCACCGGGGAATTTTTCCTGGGTCGAAGAAGTAAATCATTTTGTGATGACACGCTTTCATGGGTATCAGTGGGATCTAAACTATCACAACCCGAGAGTGTTCAACGAGATGGTCTATAATCTGTTGTATCTGGCAAATCGAGGCGTGGACATCATACGCCTGGATGCGGTTCCGTATATCTGGAAGGAGCTTGGTACGGATTGTCGGAATCTTTTGCAGGTTCACACCATCGTCCGGCTCATAAGACTTATAACAGAGATCGTATGTCCGGGAGTTTTGCTTCTCGGCGAGGTTGTGATGGAACCGGAGCAGGTGGTGCCGTATTTCGGTACGGTAGAAAAGCCCGAATGTCATATGCTGTATAACGTTACCACGATGGCATCCGTCTGGCACACCGTAGCGACGCGTGATGCAAGGCTTTTGCGAAAGCAGATTGATACTGTGGCAGAGCTTCCGAAAGAGTATATTTTTCTAAATTACCTGCGTTGTCATGATGATATCGGATGGGGTCTGGACTATGGATTTTTGGCACAATTCGGGATTGAAGAGGCTGCCCATAAAAAATATCTGAACGATTATTTCCTCGGGATCGATGGTTACAGCAACAGCCGCGGTGAGATCTACAATGACGATCCTTCAACCGGCGATGCTAGAATCTGCGGAACGACGGCATCGTTTTGCGGAATAGAAAAAGCCGTATCCGAAAAGGATGAAAAGGCGATCTCAAAGGCAATAGATCTCGATGTGATGCTGCATGCTTTCATGCTTATGCAATCAGGAGTTCCTGTGATCTACAGCGGTGATGAGATAGGACAGCAAAACGATTATTCTTATAAAAATGATCCCGAGAAGGCTGATGACTCAAGATATCTTCATCGAGGGAAGTTTCGCTGGGACCTCGAGAAAAAAAGAGCGTCAGGCAAAAGTGTTGAAGGAAGGCTTTTCGGTAGACTGAGAGAACTCGAAAAGATAAGGAACAAGCATAAGGCATTTTTATCGGATGCGGATGTATGGACCGAGAATGCCGCTAACGAAAGCATCCTGTGTGTGGGAAGATATCATGACGGTGAGAAGATATACGGGGTGTTTAACTTCAGCGAAAATGAAAAAACAGCGTGGTTTGATAACGGCGGAGCATATCGCGATCTGTTAAGTCGAAAGCTTGTCCCGATGAAGGAGATAAAGCTTGAAGGGTACGAATTCCGCATTCTTATGGAGGAGTCTTTGCCGGATTGATAAGGCCGGATTGAAAAAAACGCTCCGACTTGATTAAAAAATGTTGACATGCTCAAGCGTTTGTACTATAATATGGAGCGTGACTCGGGTTTTTGGAGCCATTGCCCCGGCGAGAAAAGCCCGTTAATCAGCGACAAACAGTAGGTTTCGGACATTTCCTACAGAGGTTTGTCAAGGTAAGAACGGAGGAAACGAAGGATGAAAACATATGTTGCGAAAGCATCCGACGTGGAAAGAAAGTG
>ONKC01000017.1 GCA_900318295.1 uncultured Eubacteriales bacterium | reverse complement strand
AACGGGATACTGGATTTTTCCAAAATAGAATCAGGAAAAATGGAACTGAGCCTGGTCGAATATGATTTTTCCTCCGTGATGAATGACATAGTAAATATGACTATGAAAAAGGCTCAGGAAAAGGGCCTTGGATATGAGCTTGATGTCGATAAAAGTATACCTTCCGTACTTCGCGGAGATGAGATCAGAGTCAGACAGATCATACTCAATCTGGTGAATAACGCGATCAAGTATACGGAGAATGGACATATAAGTATAAATATAGATTTTGATAAAGAGTTAAGCAGACTTTCGATCCGGGTTGAAGACACCGGTATGGGTATAAAGTCCGAGGATATCGACAAACTGTTTACATCCTTTCAGCGTCTGGATGAGACCAAAAACAGAAACATAGAAGGAACGGGACTCGGGTTAAATATAACAAAGCAGTTTGCTGAAAAAATGGGAGGAGATGTACTGGTAGAAAGTGAGTACGGAAAGGGATCGGTATTCACGGCATATATCATCCAGGAGGTAGTAGATGATACACCTATCGGAAACTATGTGGATCGTCTCGAACGCTCTCGCGCCGAGCGGACTGATTTTAAACCTGAGTTGATCGCACCGAAAGCACGGATCATGATCGTGGATGACAACGAGATGAACTTAGAGGTTATCACAGAGCTTCTCAGTGAGACGGCGATAAGGGTGACCACCGTTCTCTCCGGACAGGATTGTATCGATGTCCTTAAAAATACCATGAAGGAAGGAGAATCCTACGATGTGATCCTGCTCGACCAGATGATGCCCGGTATGTCGGGATCGCAGACTCTTGATATCATCAGAAAAGAGCATCTGGCAGATGGTACACCTGTGATCGCTCTGACCGCAGATGCCATAGCTGGAGCAAAAGAAAACTATGTGCGTGAAGGCTTTACGGATTATCTTTCAAAGCCTGTTATATATAGGGAGTTGGAGGAGTTGTTGCTTAAATATATTGATGGCTCTTTACTTACAACGGCAGATGAGATCAGAAGGGATGATAAGCCTGTCATACTTGTGATCAACGAATCGTCGGAAAAACTCAGGGACTTAAAGGAGGTGTTACAGGATAAGTACAAAGGAGTATTTGTAAAGGATGAAGAAAGTGCGGAAAAATATCTGAAAAAACATGAAGTCGCTTTTATCATCCGGGAACATTAAACAGGAGGTGTGTATGGAAGATACAGTTGTAAAGATTGAAAATCTGGTTAAAAATTATGCTGAGTTAAGAGCTCTTGATCATCTTGATCTGGAGATAAAAAAAGGCGAGGTCTTCGGGCTTTTGGGACCGAACGGATCCGGGAAAACGACGACGATCAGTTGCCTTTTGTCTTTACTTGCATACGATGAAGGGAATGTGGAGCTTTTCGGTCAGCCGATGAGTCCCACCGCCTATGACATCAAGTCAAGGATAGGTGTTATCCTTCAGAATGTGGCCGTATTTGATGAGCTGAACGTATATGAGAACGTGGATATTTTTTGCGGTCTGTATATAAAAGATAAGGCTACAAGAAAGCAATATGTGGATGAAGCGATCGAGTTTGTTGGGATCAAAGACTTTGTTAAGTTCCGTCCGAAAAAGCTGTCGGGAGGGCTTTTGAGGAGACTCAACATTGCCTGCGGTATCGCACACAAACCGGATCTGATCATACTTGATGAGCCGACGGTAGCGGTAGATCCGCAGAGTAGAAATCATATACTTGAGGGTATAACAAAGCTCAATGAAAAAGGAGCGACCATCATCTATACCACTCACTACATGGAGGAAGTAGAGCAGATATGCTCTCGTATCGCCATCATGGATCACGGCAAAAAAATAGCCGAGGGTACCAAGGACGAGTTGAAGGCTTCCATCAAAAATACAGAGACTATATATATCGAGATGGATTCTGCAACCGATGCACTAATCGCTGCCATGCAGTCTATCCCGAATGTCTCGGAAGTAAAGTTTGTCGATAAAAAGCTTTCGATCGCCTGTGAGGGAGGCCGTCACAATCTGGGCTACGTTATGGATGAGCTCAAAAAGGCGGATGTCAGCTACGGTCGCATATACTCCGAGCTTCCTACACTGAACGATGTGTTCCTTACTATCACCGGAAAGGAACTCAGAGATAAATACGAAACAGACGAGGAAACAGATCCTAAAGATAAAAAGAAAAAATAGAAAGGAGGGGCTCTATGTTTTTCAGAAATATTCTGTATGAGATTAAGCTTAATTTCCGTGCAAAAGAAGTGCTCATCTGGATGATAATCTTTCCGATATGTTTGGGCCTCTTCTATAAACTTGCTTTCGGAAATCTCGGCAAACAGGGTGCGGCGACCGGAATCAAGGTTGCTGTAGTGGAAAATGCAGAGGATAAGTTTTTCCATATGTTCTACGACAAGAAGCAAGCCGCTGCAGATGAGACTGATACATCTGCGGAAGATGCGTCAGAAGATGTGACAGCCGATGCTGCTACGGAGACAGGCAGTCAGACAAAAACCGGCATGGAAAAAGTGGGTGAGATGCTGGATCCTACCTTCTGTTCAGAGGAAGAAGCATACAAGATGCTCAGTGACGGAGATGTGGTCGGTGTCATCGTCATCGATCCGGCACCGGGAGCCAAAAGCTCAGAGACAACCGGATACGATGAAGGATTTTTCTCATCCGCCTTTGGACAGGACTGGGATAAAAAGAAAGACTTTACCCAGGTTAAGAATATGTTTGAAAGTGCTGATCTGTCCGCGTATTCGGCTGACGATATAAACACTCAGATGGATGCGATGATGAAGTCATATATCCCGGATACTGTTGTATCCGTAAAGATCAAAAAGAACGGCTCCGAACAGAGTACGCTCAAAAGCTATATGGATATGTTCATCAATATGAAAAAGATGGCGAGTGGCATATGGTCAAACGCTTCAAACGGCGAAGGCGGTAAAAACGAGGCACTCGACAGTATCAGCGAAGTGATGGATGGAGCAAGCATCAAAGAGACACCGCTTACCGAAGGGAACAAAGACCCTCTCGCTATGTATATGTATAACCTTATCGCCATGGTATCGATATTCGGATCTTTGGCTGCGATGCATATAGCGATCAATAACCAGGCAAATCTGTCCACACAGGGTATGAGGATATCGTGTGGAGGCTCACCCAAGTGGAAGATGATCCTTCCGGAGCTTTTCGGAACATATATCACACACAGTGCATGCGTACTCCTGTCAGTTACATTTTTAAAGTTCGTACTTCAGATTGATTTCGGTGACAAGCTGCCCTTGGTTTATCTCACCGGTATCTGCGGAGCCGTGATGGGAGTATCGCTCGGATTTTTCGTAGGAGCGATCGGCAGACTGAGCGAGGGAGCAAAAACAGGTCTTATGATGGCGGTCAACATGTCACTTTGCTTTATGAGCGGACTGATGATCGATGCCATACGAGTGATCTTTTCGGTACAGATACCTATCGTAAATGCACTCAATCCTGTAGCTGTCATCACGGATGCCATGTACTATCTGAACATGGATGCGGATTTAAGCCGTTACTTTACGAAACTGTTGACGATGGGCGGATTCACAGTAGTATTTATCGTCCTTGGAATTCTTATGACAAGGAGGAAAAAATATGCAAGTCTTTAATTTATTCTTTAAAGTAACCCGCTCCAAGATCGGAATAGGGATCCTGTATACAGTTATATTTTTTGCGATATGTTTTCCTATGGTAAATGCCAGTGAGGAAAAAATAGATTTCGAGGATACATCCTTAAATCTATATGTCAGAGATGAGGATCAGAGTGAGGCAAGTAAAGCGCTTGTCGCCTTGCTGGATGAAAAGCATGATATCACCACTACCAAGATGGATAATCAGCAGCTGATGGATGCGATGTACTACTCAGTGATCGACTATTCCCTGGTGATTCCGAAGGGTTATGAGAAACAGCTCGGCTCTACTGATAAAGCAGATTTGGAAAAAGAGCTCTTCGAGGAGTTCCATTTAAGAGATTCCTATGCAACCGCAATGATGAATGTCTATCTGCAGGAATACGTACGAAACACCAGGATGAACGTGGCTATGGGGGATGATATCGCCACTGCCATCAAAAAGTCCGCAGATCGCGAGGAAGTGGATGTATCGGTCGTACAGGATCCTGAAGAGGAAATGTATGATGAAAACTTTACTACGAAGTTTGCATGGTTCTTCAGACTTCTTTTATACATCATGATTGCAGTTATCATGAGTATGCTCGGACCGATACTCATCACGATGAACGGGGAGGAGCAGAGAAAGCGTATAGAGTGCTCCAGAACGACCGTGTCATCTTATGTGACGCAGGTATTTATGGGAAGTGCTGTTTTGGTTCTGGCGGTCTGGTTGGTATTTATAGCCGGAGGCGCCGCGATGTATGGTGGTATGTATACCGGGCAGAACAGCTGGCTTGCCGTGTTGAACTCATTTATATTTGCTCTCTTTGTAGCGATGTTTACGATATTTATTTCGACATTTAAACCATCGTCTACCGTCATGAGTATGGTGGCACAGGTGATGGGCCTCGGGATGGCGTTCCTGTGCGGGGGCTTTATGCCGCAGAACATGCTCGGCGAGGGCGTGAGAACCGTGACAAAAATACTTCCGGGCTTCTGGTACGAGAGGGCGAACGACCTTCTCTGCGGAGATCAGAAGGGCGGTCTTTCGGATGTGTGGATATGCTTCGCCGTACAGGGAGGATTTATACTTCTCTTCCTGATACTGACGATTATCAAATCATCCATGCATCCAAAAGCAAAAGTAAAGAAAAAATAACAATCCAAGAAAGGCGGTATGCTTATGAAACTTCAGATCATGGTTACCGGACAAAATCGCAGAGTGGCAAATGATCTATGTGAGCACCTCGAGGGAGACAGAGGTTACCTCACAGTCAAATGCAACGCAAATAAAAACGCTTTATTTGATGTACTCTTAGCTGAGGTACCAAATGTCATCATAGTGTGTCTCGGTAACGAGACCCTTGAATCCATCCTCGCTTACAATGTTATGAAGGATGCAGTCAAGGGTACCGGGTGCACGGTTATCGTGGTGGCAAATGAAGAGGATGAGAAATATTTCAAAAAGCATACCGTCCTTGATAGGGTGTACTTTTTATCAAGACCTGTTCCGCTTTTATCTCTGTATGAGTTTTTGATCCGAGTCGAGGAGGATCTCGAGGAAAGCAAGGGAAAAAGAATGTCGATGTTTCGCGAGTTCGAAAACGAGAACGCATCGAAATATGACAGACGCAGATCGATTCTTTTGGTCGATGATGATACGGAGCAGCTCGTCCAGATCAAAGAACAGCTACGCGAGTTCTATGATGTGACACCGGTAAAGTCCGGAGAGATGGCATTTAAGTATCTCTCAAAGCATACTCCGGATCTGATATTGCTTGATTATATGATGCCTGAGCAGGATGGGCCGTCGGTACTTAGAAAGCTTAAGGAGCAAGAAAAATATTCTGACATTCCGGTGATATTTTTGACGGGTATGACCGAAAAAAACGCAGTCATACGTACACTCACCGAGCTTAAACCGCAGGGCTATGTGATCAAGCCGTCAAAAAAATCAGAGCTTGTTGCAAAGATAATTGAAGTTTTTGAACAGGAGGGCTAAATGGATTACGATTTCGGATGGATGGAGGACATCGGACTTGATACCAAGTCGGGTATGGAGTACACCGGAGGGAGTGATAGATATATATCTGCCCTCCAGAGATTTTTTAAGAATCATGAGAAGAACTCAAAAAAGATAAACAAATATCTTGAGGAAAATGACTATGATAACTATATGATCACCGTACACGCACTGAAAAGTAATTCAAAAATGATCGGAGCTACGCATCTTTCCGGAAAGTTTGAAAAGCTTGAGATGGCAGCAAGAGAGGATGAATACGATGTTATAGCATCAGATACTGATGCTGCATTAAGCGACTACGATGAGCTGATAGAAAAGCTTGCACCTATCAGAGAGATTGGGGAGTTTTTTGCGGCTGATGAGATCACCGGAGAGCAGGCTATAAAGATAGCTGATCAGCTCTTAGAAGCTCTTGATGAGTTTGATGATGATCTGTCAAAAGAGCTGATAGTAAAGCTTGGCGGATATCCTTTCAGGACTACTCAAAAAGAGACCCTTAACAAAGCAAAGGAATACGTTGAAGACTTCATGTACGACGAGGCGGCGGATTTGATTAAGGAGATAATCCCTACTATCGAATGATGAAAGGGAGGATGAGATTTGAAAGCAGTCAGGCATATACTATCGATCATTTTGATCGTGGTTTTCGGTTATATCATCATCGGAGAGTTCGTGCTTCCGGCAAACACTCCGATGAACGGAAATATCTGTGATGTTCTTCCTGAGGATAAATGGGTGCAGGTTAAGGAGGACGGAAGCAGAGTTCCTTTTGAGGTGCCCGGAAATACAGACGGGGATATAACACTCGAGACTACACTGCCTGATGCGGATGAGTTTAATAAAGACTACTCCGTGATGTGCTTTCGCGGTATGGATATGGAGATATATGTAGGAGATGAACTCAGGGAAAAGGTAGAGACAAAAGACTATACTCTTTTCGGTGATCAATCCGCTGAGTGCTATGTATATGCCTCTGTCTATCCTGAGGATGCCGGGAAAACGCTTCGTGTAAAATATGAGTATAATTCCGGGATGGTCTATGGGGTCTATATAGGGACCAGACTCGGAATACTTACCAATCTTTTTGACAGTTTCGGATTTGAGTTCTTTGTGGGACTTACGATCCTGATACTCGGTTTGATCTGTCTTATAGCAGCAGTTTCATATAAGATCATACACAAGCAATATCTTGAGATGGAGCACCTGTCTTTGGGCGTGATACTCGGAGCATGCTGGGTTTTATCAAACTCGGTTTTCAGACAGCTATATACCAGGAATATGTCTGTGATATCTGACATGCCGTTTTTGATGGTTATGATTATGCCGCTTCCTTTTCTGGTATTTGTAAACTCTCTCCAGGAAAACAGATACAGAAAGCTCATCAGTATAGCAGGTGCTTTAGAGATCATAAACTTTGTTATATGTGGGTCACTGTTTGTCGCGGGTCCGGTGCCTCTTACGCGGAGCTTTATCCCATCGGCACTGTGCGCGATCGTAAGCATCATCATCATGTTTATCACTTTGGTACGGGATGTGAAAGCACATAAGATACATAAATACAGATATGTGGCAGCGGGCTTTGTCCTGCTTGCGATATCGGCTCTTATCCAGATAGCAGCATATCAGTTTGCGCATAACGGAGTTTTCTCCGGACTCTTTATGGCGTTTGGACTTTTCGGATTTATCATTTGCGCTATCATACACACGATAAAGCAGCTTATAGGTATCCGCGTGGAAGCAAATGAAGCGATGCATGTAAGCCAGGTGAAGGATGATTTTTTGGCAAACATGTCTCATGAAATCCGTACACCTTTAAACGGTATTCTGGGTATGGATGAGATGATACTGCGTGAGACCAGAGAGAGCAGTACCAAAAAGCATGCTTTAGAGATCAAGAGTGCGGGAGATACGTTGCTATCGATCATAAATGATATACTCGACCTAAGCAAGATCGAATCCGGAAACTTTGAGATCATACCTGTTGAATATGACCTGGCATCTGTTTTAAATGATGTACTTAATATGACTAAGCCCAGGGCGGAGAAAAAGGGACTCGGGTACAATATAAAAATAGATGAGATGATACCTTCATCTCTTTACGGAGATGAGATCAGGATCCGTCAGGTGATGCTCAACATCGTAAATAATGCAATAAAATACACTAAAAAAGGACACGTGGATATAAGCATTACATTCAGAAAAAGAGATGAAAAAAACATAGATCTGATCGTGAGTGTATCCGATACCGGTATCGGCATAAAAGAAGAGGATAAGGAAAAGGTATTCAAAAGCTTTTACAGGTTAAACGAAAAGATAAACCGAAACATCGAAGGTACCGGTTTGGGACTTCATATCACAAGAAGGATTCTTGCGATGATGGACGGACGGATAACCTTTAACAGTGTTTATGAAAAAGGAAGTGTGTTTACTCTCACGGTTCCTCAAAGGGTAGTTAAACCCGATCCGATAGGAGAGTTTTCTAAAGCGGTCAGCGAGTACTTGGACAGCATCGAGACCGATGAGGTCACATTATGCGCACCCGAAGTGAGAGTGCTGGTGGTGGATGATAACGATATGAATCTGGATGTCATGGCAGGGATGCTTAAAGACACAAAGATGAGTATTGTGCTTTCAGACTCCGGACAGGATTGTATCGAGAAGGTGGAGGCTTCGGATTATGATGTTATCCTGCTCGATCAGATGATGCCTGATATGACCGGTGAGGAGACTCTGAACGCTATGAAGGAGAGAGAACTGCTCAGAGGAACTCCGGTGATCGCTCTCACTGCGGATGCCATCATCGGTGCCAAGGAAAACTATCTGTCGAAAGGCTTTACAGACTATATCAGTAAGCCTGTTAAGTATGGGGAACTGGAAAGGATACTGAAAAAGTACATTCCTGAGGAAAAACAGTTCACTCCGGATAAGGATGTTGGTATACCTACAGCGCTTATTTGGGGATACGATTCCGAACTTATCCGTAAGGAAAAGGAAAGACTTCAGGGGATATATAAGTGTCGCTGTGTAGTAGGAAAAAAAGCGATGGAGAAATTTTTGGAGAATCATACACCTGATCGTGTGATCCGGGTTATGTGATAAAGACACCACGATTGAAGGGAGGAAAACTATGATGGAGAATAAGACCAAAAAACGAAACAAAAAAACATGCAGACCGATTGCCATTGGGATGGTGCTGGTGCTTGGTACAGCTATGCTACCAAAGTACACACCTGTCGCTTATGCGGCAACCGGCTATGTGATCAACGAGGATGCGACTGATCAAAACGTTTTCCTGGATAAAGGAACCGAAGAGATCGTATCCGCTCACAGCGCTATCTTGTTTGGTGCCGATAATGGTCACACATTTTCTCTAAAAGCAGGAAATGTAACTGCTGCTACCGAGGATCCGGAATCCTTTGGAACAACTGATTATGCGTTCAGGGGCGGAGTCGGTCGCGGAGGAAAAGCCGTACTTGATTTAGGTGACATCACAGCACCAAAGGGACAGATATTCTATATGGAGGTAAACACTGATAGTTCTTTTAACCTTACTACCGGGAACGCCAAAGGCAAAGACGGTCTCAATCTGATCTGTCAGGACAATGGGACATCAAAGATCAAGATGGGAAACATCGAAACGGATACCGCAAATCATCTGGCAAGCTTTGTGTACTATGGAGCAAACGGCGGATCTATCGATGCTGAGCTCGGTGATGTGACTGTGGCAAAGGGTACGGCACTTAATCTTTCCGCTGCACGCTCTAACGGCTCTATAAAGGTAAAGGCAGGAAAGCTCACCGGAAATGAGCATGCTCTTGGGCTAAACGCTTATGACAAAGGGGAAATAGTTGCCGAAACAAATGACTTAACCGCAAACAGCGGAAACGGCATTTATATCACAGACGGTGACGGAGATGTTGATGTGACAGTAAACGGCAATGTCTCATCCAATGAATCGAGGGCTCTCGTTATCGGACACGGTGGTCTATATAAAATAATCGGAGATGTAAATGCTCCAAGTAGCGACGGTATCAGTTGCGGATCCAACAAATACAGTGATGAAAATATAGTTATTACAGGAACAGTCAATGCAGGTGCTCATGCGATAAACGGAAGGCTTATAAATGATGGTTCCTACAAGAATCTCAGCCTGACTGTATGGAAGCTTGTATGGGGTGAAGGATCCAAAGCCTTTGAGGGTGATGATGAGAATGGAACATTTGCAAAATCAGTAAATTATATAGTTAAGAAAAAAGGTAAATTCTCTTTGACAAAAGAGAATGGTTCGGCCCTTGATAAATCCTATGGCTACGAGGTGGCACACGAGGGAGACAGACTGTATCTCACGGCAGACAGTCCGATCAATTATGCTTACACCGGCTCAGGTGACGATATAGTAGAGCTTCCGAAGGATGATGCAGGAAACTACTACTATGATGTGACATTAGGCGGAGGCATAGAGATATTTGCAGCGGTTGAGGGAGATGATGATCCGGAGATCAAACCGGAGCCTACACCCGAGCCAACGCCGGATACCCCTGTTGTATCAAAGAAAAAGAATCCTATGACAGTTACAGCCAGAAGGATATACGGAAAGAAAAAGAAGAATGTAACTATAAGCAAAACCAGAGCATTTACGATCAAGAAAGCAAAAGGAACAGTTACATTCAAAAGAGTATCCGGAAGCAGCCACAAGCTTCAGATCGATAAAAAGACAGGAAAGATAACCATTAAAAAAGGACTGAAAAAAGATAAAAACTACTTTATGGTTGTTGAGGTAAAAGATGCCGGAAACAAAACCTATAAATCTAAAAAGGTTAAAGTTGAATTGAGGATAAGGATTAAATAGTTCATAAAAAACCGCTCGTGGCTCAAATCATACCGCTCGTGGCGAATGTATTGTAACGTTGATTTTTGCATGGTATAGTGAACTCAACAAAGACAAAACAAGTCTATGAAACCGAAACAGAGACTTTTGTTTATACCAAAAGGAGGTAAGAACTATGAAGAACACAGTTAAGAGAACGGTAAAGAAAATTGCAGCGGTAACACTGGCAGCGGCTATGGTGCTTGTAGCAGCTCCGGCAAAAAGCTCAGAGGCAAAGGTAAATATCAAATACGGTACATTCAGTTATGCTTACAACAAAGGTAAGGCAGTATGGATGATCGATCTGAAAAAAGCAAAGAATAATAAAGTAAAGATCGGGATCGTTTGGTCGGACAAGACTAAGTCATTTGATACAAAAAAATACTTCACAAAGAAGTTGAAATCTACCGTGAGCTTCAAGGTTAAAGGGCAGTACAAGGGAAGCAAAAAGACAAAGACCATCAGCGGAAAAATCACATTCAAGGGTAAGAAGCTCAAGTGCAAGATCAACGGACAAAGCTTCACTGCCAAAAAGGTACCGGAACCCGATAATCCGTCACGTGAAGAGATAGAGTCAGATGTATGGGTTACAGCTGAAGATCCTACCATCCAGGAGGGTGTACAGGAGAAGTTTGATACCATCAATAAAACAGATAACGGTATCACATTTGTACCGATAGCAACACTCGCGACAAAGGTTACCGCAGAAGGAACATCATGGAGAGTTTTTTCGAAGGAAGTAAGCAGCATGCCGGGAGGCAAAACCTACTATGAGATCCTCGAGATAACCGAGTATATGGACGGCTCTGTTGCGGTTACAAGACAGTACACAACTATGCTTGAGGATATCGATAGTAATCTTGACGGCGGATGGCACCTCACGGATACACCGGTACTCGACAGTTCTTTATCACCGAAGGTTGTCGACCTGGCTGACATGCTAACGGGCGGAGCAGTAGGTGTGAGTATCACACCACTGGCGGAGATCGCTGTAAAGGTAACAAACGGAACAAGCATCCTTCTGTTATGCGAGAGAAAGGCTGTAGTACCGAAGCCTGATCCGAGATACTTCTTCATCACTGTTAATCTTTCACCGGCAGGCGATCTCACGGTAGATAAAGACAGTTACATGAGTGTATATATGGATGATCACGCAGACGAAGCAACCAGAAAGCCGAACAGCTATCTTCTGAGAGAAGGTCTCGAGATCAAAGATACGTGGATCTGCTACATGGGAGAGACTAACGGCAAAAAGTGGTACAACTTCGGTGCTATTTTTGCAAACTCTACAGATGAAGATATAGAACTCGATCTGTCAAAGTTCAGCTTTAGAACCAAGGATGCTACAGGCGGACTTACATGGAAGACATGGCACATAAAAAAGAACGCTTCATATGTTCAGTGGGCGACCACGGCGATCTCGGAGGACTTTTTAAGCAAAATTAAGGTCGGAGATGCAGTAGAGATCTCTTATGACGGAAATGTCCTCTGCGAGACAACCGTCGAAGATCATTCAATATAAAAAATGAAATGAGCTGATATTATACATGAGAGAGATCAAAATGAGATTCCGCCGGGATGAGTCTATCGATCATATCGATATCCTGATAACGGCAAATGCAAAGGATGAAGATATCGAGACACTCGTCCGGCGGATCAAGCCAAATACATCCAGACAGTTTACGGTTTTAGATGAATATGACCGTTCATGTGTACTGAACGAGGATGAGATAATAAGTATCACATCTGATGCGAAAAATGTACGCATAAAAACTAAGGAAAATGAGTACAGGGCCAGACAGTCGATGCAAAACATGGAAAAGCTTTTAAGTGACATGTTTCTGAGAGTATCGAGGTTCGAGATAGTGAATCTGGCAAGAGTAAGTAAATATGATTTTACCGTCGTAGGTACACTTCGTATAGAGTTTGAAAACGGCACGGAAACCTGGGCATCCAGACGATATATTCCACTCATAAAAGAGCGATTATCAGGAGAGGAGGGATACTTATGCTGAAGACCATAATCAGAAAAGCAGAATTAGGGTTTTCCGTCGGACTCCTTCTCGGTGATGGGATAGCAATGCTGTCAGGATCTCTCGGAGCCGGAGAGCTCGTGCTCGTATCCGGAAAGCTCTTAGACATGACAGGAAATATAGCATTGGCATTCCTTATTCAGTCGATACTATCCGGACTGTATGGTGCACTTACCTTCGGGACTATGGTTTTTTACGATATAGAAAGCTGGCCGCTGACGGTAGCTACTGCAGCGCATGCGCTGGTCGTCATAGGCGCGTTTGTCCCGTTATCAAAGTTTCTTGGTTGGGCGTCGGATGATCCGATAGGTTTTTTGATCATGATAGGCTGTCAGATCTTAGGCTTTTTGATCGTATGGATCATCATGTACAGTATTTACAAAAAGCAGGTAAAGGAGCTAAATGAACTCCAGGAACAGATGTTAAGGTTACAAAAGATAAAAAATAGTGAAGCAAACGAAGACTTCTAAACAAGAAAAGGAGGAACCCATTATGAAAGAAAAGATCATCAGAACAACAAAGAAAGCAGTGGCTGTCGGCTTGGCAGTAGCGATGGCGCTCACGATCAGTCCGGTTATCGGATCAGCGGCAAAGGCAAAGAAACCGACCTTGAACAAAAAGTCAATCAGTCTTAAAGTGGGAAAGACAGCAAAGCTTAAGGTCAAAGCAAACGGTGTAAAGATTAAAAAGACCAAATGGTCATCTACCAAGTCAAAGGTGGCCAAGGTATCTTCAAAGGGTGTTGTTACCGCAAAGAAAGCAGGGAAGGCAACCATCAAGGCTGTAGTTACGGCAAAGAACAAGAAAAAATACACCCTGAAATGCAAGGTTAAAGTAACAAAAGCAGAGGAGGAGATTTTTGATGACAGCGGTAACTGGATCACTGCAAAGGATCCGGAGATTGGGGAAGCACATACAAAAATCTTCCAGACGATCAACACTTCGATCGACGGTGTATCTTACACACCGGTTGCGACCTTAGCCTACAGAGAGACTGATGAGGGTACGGAATTCAGATTCTTTGCAAGAAAGACTATCATAACAGCATCACCTATAGACAGCTATGTTATACTCGAAGTAGTTGATGGCAGCGACAAGTTTAATACATATGATGTAACAAGCCCTGTATATGAGAAAAATGCCCCGTTTGGAGCCTATTCTCTTTGCGATACACCGAAGCTTGATGCTCTTGAGATCGCAGCATTTCAAAAAGGAATTGAAGGGTTGACGGGAGTAATCTACGATCCGATCGCTAAACTGGCCACACAGGAAGTCGGAGGCGCTATAAACTACATCTTCATCTGTGAGGCAACCACGGTAACAGCCAATCCTGTATCATACTATGCTCTCGTAAACGGATCGATAGCTCCTGAAGACGGAGTGACGATCGGTGAGATCACTCCGATAGAGATCGGAGATGGCAGTCGCAAACCTATCTTATACAGAAACGCTTGGGAGAAGCCAGAAACACCCGTTGTAGACGACGCACTTAAAGCAATAGTTGAAAAAGCGACAACAGAGTTTGCCGATGTTACATACTCACCGGTAGCATGGATCGGAAAGAAGCAAAGTGAGGCAGGTCAGGAGTACAAGGTTTTCTGCAGTGCTACGCCCAAACTTTTCGGAGGAAAAAGCGCATACGCCATACTTGATATCACAGAGAACCTTATCGGCGGAGCAACTATAACACAGCTTTCGGAAAGCAGTATGGAAGTATTCGGAACAGATGAGGGCGCCGGATATGCTCAGGCAGGACCGGATATCTCAAAGACCGAGGGACAATACTTTGAAGAGGCATCCAAAACACTGGTTGGTGCAAACTATACAGCGCTTGCGCTCCTTGGCAAAAAAAAGGAAAGAGGATATGCATTCTGCTTCATAGCTGAGCAGACAGAGATTGCTGAAAACGCAGTTCCGTCGATCGGACTTGAGTACGTAAAAGTAGATGAGGACGGAAAAGTAACTCTTGAAAAATACGTTGATTTCGGAAGTTTATAATAAGGCACATCTGAAAAAATAAAAAAAACACTATTCAGTAAAGGTCTTCTGTGATAGAATATATCACAAGGGGGCCTTTACTTATTACAAAAGAAGGAGAAAAGTAATGGAAGAAAAAAGCTTTTACGGAAGAGATCAGGCTACGGTGCCTGCTATAACGGATGAATATCCCGGTATAGATACCCCTGTCACTTTGTATGAAAAACTAAAAGATATATGGTGTGAGTACACCTGTGCTCCCAGACTTCGTGAGGAGTGGAGCAGGGAAAACATCACACTCGGACAGTGCTCGATAACCGCTTTTTTAGTGCAGGATATATTCGGCGGAAAGGTCTACGGCGTTCTTCGTCCGGGCGGAAACTATCACTGCTATAACGATGTTGATGGCCATGTGTTCGACCTCACCAGCGAGCAGTTTGGTGACGAGGTACTCTCATATGAGGACAACCCGGAACAGTTTCGCGAGGTGCATTTCCAAAAGATTGAAAAAAAGGAACGGTATGAGTATTTGTGTAAGGAACTAAAAAAGCTGGAATATTCTCCCGGATTATGATAAAATAAAGTCTACATGACTTATTATGATAGAAAAATGAAGTGAAGGAAAATGTATGTTTAAAGTATTATCCGAAACATGGAATGACCTGAATCGGTCGATATATACCGGAAAAAGACTCAGAGCCAATCTCAGGGCGCTGACTGTCGTCAGTGTATTTACGGCGATACTGGGATTTGCTCTTATTGTCTTGGACGTGATCGTACAGGACTACGAGATGATCCTACCATCTGCCATTACCTTTCTGGCCGGGGGTATTTGTGCGATTCTTTCAGGAGTGTTCAAACGCAGAAACCTCGCTATAATCATACCGACAGCGTTTTGTTTCTTTGCTTTCTCATATTATATTATCACCGGAGCGGCAAAAGGTACGGCCATTCTCTGGTCTCTTTTACTTCCTATCGGAATGGGATACTTTGTCAGTGTAAAGCATAGCATCTATCTGTCCGTATACTATATAATTCTTTATACAGTACTTTTTTACAGTCCGCTTCGTGAGTATGTAAAACCCTATTATTCGGATGAGCTCATGGCAAGATTTCCGATGCTATTTGCCAGTATGACTATTTTTACATCGATCGCGATGATACAGTATCACAGAAGCATCCTTTTTGAGATTGAGTATACTTACAGACTGAATGAAGAGGTAAAAAAGCAAACGGCAGTTGCCAAGGAGAGGGCAGAAAAGATTGAGCAGATGTCCTTTCAGACTATTCAGACTTTGGCATATGCGATAGATGCCAAGGATCCATATACTAAAGCCCATTCGACGAGGGTGAGCGCATACTCGGTAAAGATAGCAGAAGCCTTGGGATGGGATGAGGAAAGGGTCAGCAATCTCAGGTATGCAGCATTGTTGCATGATATTGGAAAAATAGGCGTTCCGGACTCTATCTTAAACAATCCAAAACGTCTGCCTGAAGTAGAATATGAAATAATCAAATCGCATACGACCATGGGTGAGGAGATTCTAAAGGGCAGAAGCAGTATTCCCGTGGCTGCAGATGTTGCGCTCAGCCATCATGAACGCTATGACGGGACCGGTTATCCGAACGGTATCAAGGGAAAAGAGATTTCCGAAGAGGCGAGGATAGTCGCGATAGCAGATGCTTTCGATGCGATGAACTCAGATCGAATATATCGTAAAGCATATGAAAAAACATTTATAAGCCAAGAACTTATCAGGGAGAAAGGGCGTCAGTTTGATCCTCATTTTGTAGATGTATTTATAAGGCTTTGGGACAGCGGACAGCTTAATGATATCATGAGAGAGGATTCTGCGGAAACTAATGATGAGCCGGCTGA
Source organism: uncultured Eubacteriales bacterium (assembly GCA_900318295.1). Taxonomy (GTDB): domain Bacteria; phylum Bacillota; class Clostridia; order Lachnospirales; family Lachnospiraceae; genus Eubacterium_F. The sequence continues at coordinate 21,671 of ONKC01000017.1, read as the reverse complement.
GGTTTCATCAGCGCTTTTACAGGAGGTTATGGAGACCTTTACTGCACAAAACTCTGCAGACGAGATAGATGTTGCAACCGGTATCATGAGTCGAAATGCAGGCGAAAGTGCGATCGCCCAGGAAATGAGGGAGAACGAAGGCTGCTTTGTATTCTTTGATCTTGATAACCTGAAAAGAATAAATGATATAAACGGTCACGAGGCGGGAGATCGGGTTCTTCATATGGTGGGTGAAACTCTTCTTGAGAATCAGAAAGGGAACCTGTGCTGCAGACTCGGTGGTGATGAGTTTATTCTTTTCATGAAAAAAATATCAAAAGAAAATGCGGCATCTCAGATAGAGACAATACTGAATGTTTTTGAAAAAAAGAAAGAGGGTGATCCGGCAGTTTCTATTGGCTCTTTGTCTGCCGGAGCTGTCATGTGCACGCCTGATGATGATTATGAAACAGTATATAACAAAGCTGATAAGGCTCTGTACAGTATCAAACAAAACGGAAAGGACGGCTACGTATTCTACGATGACGGGCTTGAAGATTTTAGCAGTGAGCGTGTGGATGTACACAAGATGGTTTCTGCCATTGAAAACAGCGGAAGCTACAGAGGAGCGCTTGATGTCGAGTACAGAGAGTTTACCAAACTGTATGAGTTTGTCGGTAAGATGGAAAAACGATTTGATCAGCAGTTTAAGCTTATCATGATATCTCTTGATCCGATACCGGGTGAGGAGATGCACGAAGAAGAACTCGACCGTGCCATGTATTATATGGAGCAGTCGATCATGCAAGCTATTCGAGACGTTGATATTTTTACAAGATTCAATCGCCAACAGGTGCTGGTCATCCTTTTGGGAACTGATAAATCCGGAGTCAAAAGTGCGGTCGACCGTATATTCCGCGGGTTCTTTAAGATGAATGGAAGCGGAGGTTTTTCTCCGTCGTACACTGTAGTTGAAAAATGATAAGGAGGATATCATGAATACTATTTACAGAAAAAGGGTGGATAGATGGATCTGTTCGCTCGTACTCGTTTTAGCTTTAGTAGGTTCGTGCATGGGAAACGCGGGTATAGCTAAAGCGGATTCTGTTAGTTCAACCTATGTAAAGACCAAAGTAAAGCTCAAATCAAAATGGAAATACGCAAAGAATTCAAAAATAAAAAGCGGTAAAGCGACGCTGTATACCGTCACATCCGCTAACGCTAAAAATATAACGGTTTGCATAAATGCCGGTCACGGGACAAAGGGAGGCGAAAGCGTAAAGACTCTGTGCCATCCGGATGGCAGCCCGAAGATCATCAGCGGGAGTACGAAAGCAGGAGCAAAATATGCAGTAGCGGTAGCCGGCGGGATGACCTTTAAAAACGGAACGAGCGAGCAGGCAGCTACACTAAAGGTGGCTAAGAAGGTCAAAAAGCTTCTTTTGGAAAAGGGATATAATGTTCTCATGATCCGTGAAAAAAGCGATGTTCAGCTTGATAATATAGCGCGCACGCTGATAGCAAATCACTACGCTGACTGTCACATCGCGCTACACTATGACGGCGACGGACTTTCGTATGACAAGGGATGCTTTTTCTGCAGTATCCCCAACAGTAAATCTTATAAAAATATGGAGCCTGTCAAATCTCATTGGAAGGAACATATGAAGCTCGGGAAAAAGGCTGTTGCGGGGCTTGTAAAGGCCGGGATTAAAAAGATGGGCAACGGGGCTTTGGCTATGGATCTGACTCAGACCTCATACAGCACTATCCCGTCGATAGATCTCGAGCTCGGCAACCAACGCTCGGATCTTTCCTCAAAGACACTTAGTAAAATAGCAAAAGGTATTTACTACGGAGTAAAAAACTTTTTCAAATAATAAAAAGGCCCGTCATGAGGGCCTTTTTTGGTCTGTTATATCTACGAACATTCCCACATATGAAAGAGGAACACCGTTATCGCGTCGTAAAAGCCTTCCGATAGCGTGGAACCATCTCCATTCTCCGCTCTTTACCTTTAGTCGATAGTCGACATCATAGTTCGTATTGCCCGAATAATCGGATATGGCATCGTTGTATTTTTTTAGTACTGTCTGCTTGTCATCCGGATGTAAAAGATCGGACCAGGATTCCAAAGCATTCGGGAAATCCGTCTCATCCTTGTATCCAACCATTTTTCTGAACTCCGGACTCCACTCGACGGAGGTCATCTTGCCGGTTTCATCGAACTCCATACCCCACATTCCCGAGCCGAGTGCTTCATGCATGACGCGGATGGTGGCTTCCCTGTGTGCCGCGATACGTCTGGCATCGGAGTCCTTAAGCTTGGCTTTGTGGGAGTACATTTGCTTGTCGGCTGACCGCATGGCTTTATCGATATCCCGATCGCCTGCGTCTACCATCTGATATCCGAAAGCACATGTGTACTTGGTCTCTGCCAGGTTTGCTTTCATAGCAGCTATGTCTTTTCTTACATCTTCCTCCGACTTTTTAATATAAAAAACAGCAAACTCGTCACCGCCGATTCGATATACCTTTTTATTCTTTGCTTTGGTATGTGTAAGACAACCCGCAACAGTGTTAAGAGCAATGTCTCCGGCGTCGTGTCCCTGAGTGTCGTTGTATTTTTTCAGATCGTTCATATCTATCGAGACAACAGCAGAGATCTGATTTTTAAGGGTTTCGGAATCAGAATAATAACACTGTCTGTTCAAAAGATGAGTAAGCGTATCTTCCTTTGCGGTAAGTACATACAACGACAGATAGTATATAAGCAAAACAGATGCGAACAGAGTGCTGTAATCTACATCTATCTTAAAGATGATATGTAAAAATACTCCGATTGATGCGGTAAAAATACTGATAAGAATTCCTTTTCTTTCCGCCACGCCGTACTTCGAGTAGCGGAATGTAAAGCCGCCCACAAAAAGAAGAACATATAAAAAGAAAAGCAAATAAGGATAATACCGCATTATGCTGTCTGCACCTATGAACAGGTTCTCATTTGCATACCAGTATATAAGATGTGTCCACTGTGAGGTATACAAAAGAGGTATGCTGATGAGGACAGGCAGATAGTATAAAAACCTGTGCTTGTTGAGCAGCTCGGCCATTTCCATGATCATAAGCATGATCAGAGGGTGAAGCAGATATATGGTGGGTGTGAGAAAAATCCTTGCAGTGGTCAGATAATCTAATTCTCGTAAATACCTTTCGATAGCCCAAAGGATCGATTCGATAAAGATCAGGATGATCACGTTTCGGGTCAGGAGTATCGTTCTTTTTTTCAGATGAACGTTAGAATCGAGCATGACCCACAGGCCCAGCAATTCTGCTATCATTATATAATTTGAAAGTGTTAAGGAAGCAATATCCATAATGATCTCTCCTTTATAAACAAACAGCCCGTTTATACGGCTATCATAGCACTTTAAAATAGGTAAGTCAAATTTTCCACGCTATTTTTCTTTACATTTACACAGATGTATTATATAATGTTGGTGCTTTTCGGGAGAAATGCTGTGAAATTCAGCGCTGTTAGCCCAACTGTCAAAGTCAGACTTTCCCAAAAGATCAGACTATATCACTGCCTGACGGTTAAGGATGGAGGATATAAATGTACTTTTTAAAGAGAAATTGGAAAAATCTGACGGTATTTGTGCTGGCCGTGGCCTGTATCGTTCTGTGGATATGTACTCTTAGGATAGGCTCCGTAGACGAAACGCAGCGGATAAGCCGCTTTGTTTCAAGTGCCTATGATCAGATGAGTGTTGCTTCGGGGGAAGCGGTCTCGGGAAGCGGAGGTTATGAAAACAGTGCTTCTGAAGATGAGCTTTCCCAGGTCAACTCAAAATCACGTGACTCAGATAAGGAAAAAATAGACAAGTCAAAAGAAGCATCGGACAAGTCAAAAAAGCCTTCCGTTAAAGGAGATAAGGATAAAAACAAGTTTCCTGAAAGAAAAAACTCGGATGGAAAAGGAAAAGGGAAGGATAAATTCGGGACCGATCCCGTCCCTAAGGGAAAACCCGAGCCGGTAAACGAAGAAGATCAAAAGGTAACAAAGGATTATTTTTATGTTTATCTTTCCATAGATTGTGAAACCATTCTTGATCATATGGATGAGCTTACGGAGGGCCTCGATAAATATGTGGGAGACGGGATCATACTGGGCAAAACCAAAGTAAAGTGCTATAAGGGTGAGTCGGTCTGGGATGTACTTTCAAGAGAATGCAAGGCAAGAAAAATAAACCTTGAATCTGAGGATGCTCCGGCGTTTGGCACTGTTTATATCAAATCGATAAATAATATTGGAGAGTATGACTGCGGAGAGCTTTCCGGATGGAATTATTGTGTGGACGGGTGGTATCCAAACTACGGAGTGTCAAGATATATTCTGAAAAAATCCGAGTATATCAGGTTGCGCTATACATGTGATCTGGGGAGAGATATTGGTTCGCAGTGAGAGAAGTAAGGATTATCGGATTTAAATGATGAAAGGAGCGTGATGAAGATGGAACTCAGACATCCGTTGGTTGAGTTTGTCGGCTATATCGCGCTCCTTTTGTATATAAGTTTTTCTTTGAATCCCATAGGCATAGGTATCATACTTGTATCTCTCATAATTCTTAAACCAAAATCCGTACCCCTGGTCTGTATAGTAATACTTCTGACAACGATAGTAAATCCTTTGGTAAACCATAAAGGTGAAACATATCTTTTTTATCTGAATGACAACATAATCACGCTGGAATCCATCATATACGGAGTGATACTCGGATGTCAGGTGAGCTGCCTGATACTCGGCTTTAAGCTGATGAGTGATAACATGACATCCGAAAAGATCATATCCGTAACCTCATATCTTTTTCCGCCTTTAGCGCTTTTATTATCGATGGCGGTAAGGTCTTTAAGTAAATACTCAAAAAAGACAAAAGAGGTGTTTTTATATCAGAAAGCTTTTTTGGATAAAACCGGGTTTTTTAAATATATTTTTATATGTATAAATACATTTTCGATCATGATAGGTTGGATCCTGGAAAACTCGATAGAAACAGCTGATTCTATGATCGTAAGAGGGTATGGTACGGGCAGGAGAACTACATTTAAAAAGATAAGGATAAACAGAAACGATATCATTGAGATAGGGATTATTGTTGCACTATTTATCGTGTTTTATCTGACTATCCCCAGAACTATAATAGTGCCTTATTTAGATATAGGGATTGATGTGATAAATGTTGTCGTAGTTGGAGTATTTGCTGCTTATGAGGTGTTCAATGGAAAGATTCGATCTGGATATAAAACGACTTTCAATAGATGATCATGAGATACTGCATGATATAAGCCTTAGTATAGGTGAGGGTATCACCGTGATCGCAGGAAAGAGCGGAGCGGGGAAGACTCAGCTTGTAAGAAGGCTGGTGCCGGGACTGTCACAGATAGGACGCCTTGACGGTACCATCACATACGGTGGTAAAAATATAAAGGATATTCATCCGGGTACGATAGGGTTTGTCTCGCAGAATCCGGATAATCAGATAGTCTGCGACAGGGTGTGGCATGAGCTCGCTTTCGGTTTGGAGTCTACCGGAGTTAAAAGTGATGTGATCAGAAACAGAGTTGCTGAGGTCGCGACTGTTTTTGGAATAGATCCTATATTTGAACAGGCGACGGACACTCTCTCGGGAGGTCAGAAGCAAAAGGTTGTGCTGGCCTCGGTTTTGTGTATGAATCCTGATGTGGTAGTGATGGATGAGCCGTCGTCGATGCTCGATCCCATCGCCACAGCAGAGTTTTTTGAGCTTGTGAGAAGGCTTAACATAGACCTCGGAGTGTCGTTTGTAATAGTAGAGCATAACCTGGATCATATCCTGGAGTATGCGGATGCAACGATATATCTTGAAGAAGGTACCGTGACGGATAAAAAATTAAAAACAAAAAAGCAAAAGCTTATCGAGCAGATCGGTGATCCTAAAAAACCATTTAAAATAGAGAAAGATAAAAACGGGGATGAGTCGGAGGCAAAGAGAAATATCATATACTCTGAAAACTCCGTAAGAAAATCATTTGGTTCATTTACCCTAAATATCCCCAAGCTTGTCCTACATGAGGGAGTGACCTGTATAGTCGGTCCGAACGGGGCCGGAAAGTCTACGCTTGCGAGATATCTGTCGGGATTTTACGGAAAGAAAAAACTCGAATCCGTGAGTCTTTTACCGCAGGATGTTTTGATGATCTTTGTAAAGGACACGGTTACGGAGGAGCTTGCATCTGTCGCGCCGATACCGGATTATATAGAGGCTGAGATTGGGTATCTGTATGACAGACATCCCCTCGATATCTCCGGAGGTGAGCAGCATCTTGTAGCACTTGCAAAGATCATGCTCAGGGGTTCGGCTCTTACCATACTTGACGAACCGACAAAGGGAATGGATGAAGATTATAAGGAAAGAGTCAAGACTCTTTTAGAGATCGGATTTAAGGAAAGAGATGTTCTCATCATCACGCATGATCTGGAGTTTGTGGCGGATATAGCTGATGATGTGATATTTATGTTTGGAGGAGATATAGCATCACAGGGTGAAGCACATGATGTGCTATGCTCCAACACGATGTATAAGCCGGTCATAGCGAAGCTTTGGGACGGTGCCCTAAGACCTGAGGAGATAAAACTGCTCTGATAGTCAGACGTTGACAGATAACTTTTGATCCGGCATGCGTGTAAGAGGCCGACATGCTGCTACGTGCGCAAGTGCTCGTCGCGGAGGATAGTGTGAAAAACGGCTATTTGTGCCGGAGCGTCACAAATAGCCACTGATGGCAGACGAGAACTGGATGTTCTCGTCGCCACTCCGTCGCTACGCTCCGGAATGGAGGATATTATGGTAGGAAGTAAAAACATCCTCATAGACAATTATTATCTCATAAGTATTTTGATCATACTTGTGGGTGCTGTTATTGTTGCGCTTTATTATCGCAGAAGGATCATGGCGCGCGAGATCGTGCTCGTCACATCGCTGTCCGCACTTATCGCGATATCGAGAGGTGTGATGGCATGGGCGCCGGAGGTTAAGCCGGTATCCGCGCTTGTCATCACGGTAGCTTCCATATTCGGACCTGTGCCCGGTATGATCATCGGAGCGCTCAGCGCATTTTTATCAAACTTTTTTATCGGGCAGGGACCGTGGACACCGTTTCAGATCATAGCCTGGGCGCTGCTCGGATTTATCGGTGGATTTATAAAAACGGATAACAAAGTGATACCGATGGTCCTGTCGATCCCTATGGTGCTGGGTATATATTCTGTTATAGTAAATATTGCATCAGCCATATTGATAACAGGAAGCCTCACCCTAGACAGCTTCGTAACGATGGAGATATCGGGATTTCCGCTCGATCTCGTACATACAGGCTGTACGGTTGTCGTTATATTTTTCGCATGGAAACCGCTTAGAAAAAAGCTTATGAGGATGTATACCAAGTATGGGATCCTCGCCAGAAAGCGAATGGAAATGTAGCGCCATCGGGAAAGCAAAAAGCCTTTATGGCGGAGATTGAGGTTGATTTTTCAGGCGATTTTTGTTATATTATACAGGTAGGATACAAGAGTGGAAGGGAGGCTTCCTATGTCAGATAAAGATTTAGGCTTTGAACCAAACACCGTGCTTTGTGAAAAATGCGGCGGGATAGTGAAGTTTCGTGGCGGCGGAAGATATGAGTGCGAGGACTGCGGAAATGTTTTTCTCGATGATTTTGGTAAGGTCAGAGAGTTTTTGGAAAAAAGAGGCCCCAGCAACATCATGGAGATATCTTACGCGACAGGTATCGAAAAAACAGTCATATCGAAGCTTTTGATGGACGGAAGACTTCAGGTGACCCAGTTGCACGGAGAAGGGAAAAAGTGTTTGAGATGCGGAATCCCGATCGCACGCGGAAAGTATTGTGCTGAGTGTGAGAAAACTATTCCGAAGACCAGACGGACAGTAAAAGATCCAAAGAATGATGACAGTAAAATGAGATTTATAAATATTGAAACATCCGACAAAAAGAAGAAAAAGCCTTGATAGTCAGGGCTTTTTTTTGTATAATTAATCCGTTAGATTAAAAAGCGAGGGTGCGGTGACATATGAGGTTTGAATACACTGAATTACCGGATGGTATATCCATAGATGCCGTGTACGGGGACATGGGTGATGTGGTGATCCCGGATGTGATAGACGGAAAGCCGGTGAGAGAGATATCGGAGTATGCTTTTTCGGGTAAGAATACAGACTCCGATACCGGTGACGGTATCGAGTTTCGACTTGCCGGAGATGTGCTTGGCTTTGTGACGCTCCCTGATACACTGCGAAAGATAGGAAATCTTTGTTTTTATCAGTGTTATGAACTGAAAAGCGTTTCTATCCCGAACACTGCGATCGAGATAGGCAGCGATGCATTTATGAACTGTAAAAAGCTTGATACCATACGCATAAGAGGAAGTGTAAAAGAGGCATCCTCTCTCAGGCAGATATTGCTTCAAAGAACCTCCGCTACTGATGTATGGTTTGAAGATGCGGCGGTGCATTTTTCCGAGTACACGGAAAAATATGACCTTATAGGGCCGGCTCATATCTTTGAGCTGAACATAGAAGGAGAGGGGTTCAGAGCCAGGAAGTGCTTCGACGGAGATGTCTTTGATATCCGTATGTACGATGATGTTTTTGAAAAAGCGGCAGATACCGAGGATGAAAAGACGCTTTGTAAGATGGCAGCGCTCAGACTGTCAAGGCCGATAAGCCTGGATGATAAGATCAAAGAAAACTATTTGAGTTATCTTTTAGATCATATGGACAGATACGTTGACGAAGCTATAAAAGATAAGGATTTAAGCCTTATAAAAAGTCTTGGCGGTGAAGGTGTTTTATCGGATGAGCACATCGCGTATGCGCTTAAAAAGATGACAGCCGTCAGATGGACCGAGGGAGTGGCAAAACTATTATCGTGGAAAAAAGAGTGGGATAATAAGTGAAAAATAAGTAGTGTTTTTGTTGACCTAATGCAGGTGATATGACATGGTCGGGAGGATGCAGTGGGAGATATAAGATATGAGGATTCTCAAGAAGTATGGGAAGAAAAGACTGCCGCGAAAGCCTTAAATGTGGCCGCTGACGATCTTTTGAGCAATCTTAGATTTTTAAGCGGCGCTTTGTTTTCATTTGAATATAAATCTGATCAAAGGCTTGTCGGTACTGCCACTGACGGTGAAAAATATTATTATAAAAGCACTAAAATAATCACTCTTTTTAAGGATAATTATAACTATCTTTTAAGGGCGTATCTCCATTCTGTTTTACACTGCCTGTTTTTACATCCATGGCTTCGCGGGGACAGGGATATGCGCATATGGAACATAGCATGCGATATAGCGGCGGAGTACACCATGGATAAGATGGATATTGATGCGATCAAAAGACCGTTAAGTCTTATCAGAAAAAGAATATATGATGAGTTTGACAGTGAGGGAAAAGTAGTGGCTGCAGTTCCTGTATACAGGTATCTTTTTGGACTACCGCCGCAGCAGCTTGACTCACTGGAAAAAGAGTTTTTTACTGATGATCATGTATTCTGGCCAAAGGAAGAAAAGCTTACCGATGATCAGGTGATCATGAAAAATAAATGGCAGGATATCGGCAAGCAGACCGAGCAGAAAAAGCATCGATCAGGTGATGAGGATGACGACGGAGATATATCGTTATCAAAGCAGATCCGTGCCGCTAAAAGCAGGAGAAGCTATCGGAAGTTTTTAAAGGATTTTATGGTGATGAGAGAGGAGCTAAAGACAGATCCCGATGAGTTTGATATCGGGTTATATATGTACGGACTTTCTCTCTATAAAAACATGCCTCTCATCGAGCCGCTTGAAACAAAAGAAGAAAAAAGAGTCAGGGATTTTGTTGTAGTTGTTGACACCAGTTACTCGACAAGCGGAGAGCTTGTAAAGGGATTTCTAAACGAGACCTTCCGACTCCTAACCGAAGAAGATTCTTTTTTCAGAGAGGGAAGAGTCCATGTTATCCAGGCTGATGATAAGGTGAGATCGGATAACGTGATAAAAAGAGTCGATGAGATAGACGCTCTTTTTGATAACTTTGAGATAAGAGGCGGAGGAAACACGGACTTCAGACCGGCGTTTACTTATGTGGATGAGCTAGTGGAAAACGGTGCATTTGAAGAACTTGGCGGGCTTTTATACTTTACCGACGGACGCGGGATATATCCCCAAAAACAGCCTCGATATAAGACCGCATTTTTATACTTAGAGTCCTATGATAAAGAGCAGGTTCCGCCGTGGGCGATACAGCTGATGCTTGATGATGAAGAGTTTCGGATGAATACATCAAAAAGATGATCAGATCATATATGATGACCGATCTCTGAATCGGTTTTGGAGGAAAAAATGAACATTAAAGAAGCAAAAACAGAGGTTATAAATACCGTAAAAACATATCTTAAAAAAGATGTAAACGGAGAGTATAAAATCCCGTCCGTCAGACAGCGCCCGCTCCTTCTTATCGGCCCTCCGGGTGTCGGTAAAACCCAGATCATGGAGCAGGTTGCCGATGAATGTGATATTGGTCTTGTTTCGTACACGATCACCCATCACACAAGACAGACTGCCGTAGGTCTGCCCTTTATTAAAGAAAAAACATACGACGGGAAAACCTACTCTGTTACCGAGTATACGATGAGTGAGATCATCGCAAGCATCTATGATCAGATGGAGGAAACCGGACGCAGAGAGGGGATACTTTTTATAGATGAGATAAACTGTGTATCTGAGACTCTGGCCCCTACCATGCTACAGTTTTTACAGTGTAAAACCTTTGGAAATCAGGAGGTGCCTAAAGGCTGGATCATAGTAGCCGCGGGTAACCCGCCTGAGTACAATAAATCCGTAAGAGAGTTCGATGTAGTAACGCTTGACCGTGTTAGGCAGATCCCTGTGGAAGCTGACTACGGAGTTTGGAAAGAATACGCCATAGATGCAGGCATACACCGTGCGATCAGAGGCTATCTTGATATCCATCCGGGAGATTTTTACAGAATGGAGACAGATACCGACGGAAGACATTTCGTGACAGCCAGGGGTTGGGAAGATCTGAGCAATCTTTTGACGGTGTATCATGAGGAACAAATCCCTGTCACAAAGGATGTCATATATGAGTATCTCTCACAGGAGGATGTGGCAGAGGAGTTCTCGGTTTACTTAGACCTTTATTTCAAATACGAGGATGAATATCCGATAGATGAGATACTTTCAGGCAGCGCGCCGAGTGTTATCTATGAAAGGCTTTTAAAGGCAGGCTTTGATGAGAGGATCACCGTAGTGGAGCTTATCATCACGGCGCTTTTAAACCGGGTGGGGGAGTATTTTTCAAAAAAAGATACAGCAGAAGCCGATGGTATAAAAAGAAGTGTGGCGGTCTCACTTGAAAATGCATTCACCTTTATCGAGGAAGCATTTACATCGGGAAGTGAGATGGTGCTTTTTGTCACAGAGCTTTCCATATCAACGGATGCGGTACTGTTTATGATGGAGTCGCCGAGTGAAAAATATCTGAAGTATTCGAAGCAGTATCTGACCGGGAGCAGGCGTGGGGAGCTTCTGTCCGAGATCAGATCAAATGAATAGATTTTATAGATAGGTAATTGTTATGGGAAATCTGAAAGAAGCACATTATGATGCATTTATAAGCTATAGGCACAACGAAAAGGACAGTTATATTGCAAAATCCATCCATAAAAGGTTGGAGAGCTTTAAGCTGCCTCGTTCGCTGCGCAAAAATTCGGATAAAGAGGTTAAAGAGATCACCCGAATCTTTCGTGATGAGGAGGAACTGCCACTCTCTTCGGATCTATCCGAAACCATAAACAATGCTCTGCAAAACTCTGACTATCTTATTTGTATATGTACGCCCGAGTATCTGAAATCGAGCTGGTGCATGATGGAGGTCGAGACATTTTTACGGATCAGGGATCATTCGCATATATTGGTTGTGCTGGCTGACGGTGAGCCGGAGGATTCCTTCCCGGAGATGCTTACGTATGAGGATGTAGAGATACGGGATGATGATGGAGGCGTCCGGATCGAGAGAAAAAGCATCGAGCCTCTGGCAGCAGATGTCAGAGGGCAGAGTAAAAAAGAGATCAACAAAAAAATGGAAGCAGCCATCATGCGGCTTTGCGCTGCTATCATAGGGGTGAATTATGATGACCTCAGACAACGTCATCGCGAAGCAAAGCTTAAAAGACTTATTGCACTTTCAACATGTATCGGTGCCTGCCTTTTGACTTTTGGAATTTTTGTTTCTGTAACCTTTTTGGAAATAAGTCGTCAAAATGATGAGATTTCAAAGCAAAACACAGAGATAAATAAACAAAATATGACGATCCGCGAGCAGTATGCTGAACTTCGGGATAAGCATGCGGCCACTGTCGCGGAAACAGCAAATGAGCAGCTTTCAAAGGGACGTCGCATGGATGCGATAGAGGCTCTTTATAGTGTGATGCCCGAGGACGATAAAACACCATACAATCCCAAAGCAGTTGCGACTCTTTATAAGGCTATGAACACCTACGGAATAGACAACAAATATGCTCCGGTAAAGACATATGATATGGATTTGGAGCTGGCATCCTTTGATGTTTCGTATGATACCCGCTATATTATGCTGGATGATAACATGAATATCAGAATCTTTGATGTACAAAGCGGTGAGGTTATCGCTGATCATGACAGACCTTCGGGTGAAGCAGGTGAGTGGTTTGGCGGTTGTTTTTGCGGATCTTCCGGTTATATTATTACGGATAAAAATGGTTGTTATTATTATTCATTAACAGGCGGAGAAAAAAGAACCATCGAAATGCTCGGAGATAATGTTGTATTTGATGAGTCAAAGGATGGAAAGATTACTCTGTTTTTCTGCGATGATGTGATCGGAGGAATAGATAATGACGGAAAAGAACGTTATAGGATCGATCTGAAAAAGCTGTTTGGGGAAACCGACATGCTGAGTATATCGAGCGTTTCATTCGATAAAGGTTGTTTTGCGTATATGCTAAATGATGGTAAATCCGTTTACCTTGTTGTGGCAGATGAAAACGACGGACACATTTTGTATTCCGATAAAAAGACATGTAAAAGTGCGGTGTCATGCACTCTTAAAGGTGATAAGGTCATATATACGACAGCCTCAAATACAAAAACAAAGGTTCACGCCGTAGATATCAGGAGCAAAAAACTCCTTTGGGATTCAGTCGTTTCAGACTATGTTGAAGGGAATATTATTGTAGGTAAAAAAAGGATCTATCTGTATGGAGACAGGATCATAGTGTTGTTGAATGCCAAAGATGGAAAGAGTGTCTCCGTGCATTATCCGGATGAAACTGTGGTAAAGGGGTGGATGGAGGATGATGGGTTTGCCTATCTGTGTAGTAACGCCAAGTTTTATATTTATAAGGATAATTCTTCTCTCGATTATACCGATAAAAAGTTTGTATTTGCTCCTGAAGAAGGTCTCAGAAATGTCACGATCTCCGGGGAGAGTATGTTTTGTTGTAACGAAAGGGCAGATAACGTGGTCAGATATTCCGTGGAGAATGCCAAGGGTTGTGAGACCATCGGAAATGAATATGAAGGAAAGTATTCTTCTTACCAAAGCTATGAGGACGAAGGTACGGAAGATGTTGTTGCTGTATTGAATAAATCTCCGGATGTAAAAATGGCGATGGTTGATAACGCCATTTATTCGGAGGATAAAAAACTGATTATCGCGTCTCTCAGAGATCACACGCTTCAGATCATAGATGCATCAACACTAAAACAGCTTCGGATCGTGGATGGTGGAGATCCGGGATTGATAGAAGGGGTTCGTTTTTCAGAGCTTACAGACTCATACATTATCGATTTTTCCTTTGAAACGATCATTCTTGACAAGGATTATAATGTCATAAGTGAGACGTGCAGGATCGTGGACGAGGTGGGTGACTCGTTTGTTATGATGAATGACGACTGCGATTATTACAAGCTTCCATACGTTTCATATGAAGAGTTACTTTTGAGGACCGAGCGGTTGTTAAACAGTGTCTGATCGTGAGATAGCGATTAAAAATGCCCGAAAACACGTCATCAGCAGGCGGTTGACGTAAGATAAAAACTGTGGTATTATGGAAAAGCATATATTTTGGTAAGGGGCATGGGCTCCGGAATGGATTAAGACGATGAAAAAGTGGCAGCGTAACGCACCGTGCTGGTGTGGAAGTGGGAAAAAGTATAAGATGTGCCATGAGGCATTCGATGAGAGGATACTCTCGTATGAGAAGAAGGGACATATCGTTCCTGACAGAAGCCTGATCAAATCAGAGAAGGATATAGAGGGTATCAAAAAAAGCGCAGTGATAAACATAGCCGTGCTCGATGAGATAGGCGAAAAGATACACGCCGGGATGAACACGCAGGAGATAGATGATATAGTAGCTACGACTACTGCAAAGATGGGCGGTATCCCCGCGGATCTGAACTACGAAGGATATCCCAAAAACGTGTGTACCTCGATAAACGATCAGGTATGTCACGGTATCCCGTCGACAGATATCATCCTTCAGGAGGGAGATATCATCAATGTAGACTGTTCGACCATACTCGACGGATATTTTTCGGATTCCTCGAGGATGTATATGATAGGTGATGTGGACCCCGAGTGGAAAAAACTCGTGGAGGTCACCAAGGAATGTATGGAGATCGGGATAAAAAACGTAATCCCGTGGCATTTTATGGGCGATATGGGACATGCTGTTCATCAGCATGCTCTTGACCACGGATACAACGTAGTCAAGGAGATCGGCGGACACGGCTGCGGTCTGGAGTTCCATGAAGATCCGTTTGTAAGCTATGTTTCAAAGCCGGGGACTGAGATGCTCATGGTGCCCGGTATGGTGTTCACGATCGAGCCTATGGTAAACATGGGTACGGACAAGATCTTTATAGATGAAGATAACGGCTGGACCGTATATACGGATGACGGGTTACCTTCAGCTCAGTGGGAGGTTGAGGTTTTGGTTACCGAGACCGGATGTGAGATACTGAGTTACTGATGGTGTGTCGGTATCGAGCATATATAGATACATAACGAAAAAAATAATAAGATTATTATATAAAACAGTAAAATATTTACATAAAAAGAGGTGTAATGATGCGCAAGGAACTTGAAAAAACATACAATCCCAAAGAAATAGAGGATCGTCTCTATGAGATGTGGATGGAAAAGGGGTACTTTCATGCGGAAGTAAACGAGAACAAAAATCCATATACCATCGTGATCCCGCCGCCAAACATCACCGGCCAGCTTCATATGGGTCACGCTCTGGACAATACATTACAGGATATTCTTATAAGATTTAAAAGAATGCAGGGCTATGAGACTCTGTGGATGCCGGGTACGGACCATGCTTCCATCGCGACCGAGGCAAAGATCGTCGAGGCGATGAAGGAGGAAGGACTCACAAAGGAAGACATAGGAAGAGAGGCTTTTCTTGATCGTGCATGGGCCTGGAAGGAAAAGTTCGGTGGTCGTATCGTATCACAGCTTAAAAAGATGGGCTCTTCCTGTGACTGGGAGCGTGAGCGCTTCACTATGGATGAGGGCTGCAACCGTGCGGTGAATGAGGTCTTCGTAAAGTATTATGAAAAAGGACTTATATATCGAGGTGAGCGAATCATCAACTGGTGTCCTCACTGTCTGACTACGATATCGGATGCCGAGGTTGAGTATGAGGATCAGAAGGGACACTTCTGGCATCTGCGTTATCCGTTTAAGGACGGAAGCGGAGCGGTAGAGCTTGCTACTACTCGTCCCGAGACACTTCTCGGTGATACTGCGGTGGCCGTAAACCCGAATGATGACAGATACAAAGATCTCGTAGGAAAGACGCTTATCCTTCCTATCGTACACAGAGAGATACCTCTGATCGCAGATGATTATGTAGATATGGAGTTCGGTACCGGTGTGGTTAAGATCACACCTGCACACGACCCGAACGACTTTGAGGTGGGAAGCCGTCATGACCTTCCTATAATAAATGTCATGACTGATGATGCAAAGATCACTGATGACTATCCTGCTTATGCGGGTATGGATCGCTATGAGGCCAGAGAGGCTATCATAAAGGACCTCGAAAAGGAAGGCGCTCTGATAAAGACAGAGGACCACGACCACAATGTCGGAACCTGCTACAGATGCGGTACCACTGTGGAGCCCAGAGTTTCAAAGCAGTGGTTTGTAAAAATGGAGCCGCTCGCAAAGCCGGCTATCGAGGCTGTTAAAAAGGGAGAGACAAAGTTCGTCCCTGAGCATTTTGACAAGACATATTTCCACTGGCTTGAGAACATCAGGGATTGGTGTATCTCAAGACAGCTTTGGTGGGGACATCGTATTCCGGCTTACTACTGTGATGACTGTGGCGAGATGGTCGTGACAAAGAACGGTCGTCCGACCTGTCCGAAGTGTGGCAAGCCGATGCGTCAGGATCCTGATACACTTGATACATGGTTCTCATCAGCACTCTGGCCTTTCTCCACATTGGGATGCTTGGATGGCCTGAGCAGACAAAAGAGCTTAAGTATTTTTATCCGACAAATACACTTGTAACCGGTTACGATATCATATTCTTCTGGGTTATCAGGATGATGTTTTCCGGTATCGAGCATACCGGACACACTCCGTTTGATACGGTGCTCATCCACGGACTAGTGCGTGACTCACAGGGTCGCAAGATGAGTAAGAGTCTCGGAAACGGTATCGATCCTTTGGAGGTTATCGATAAGTACGGTGCGGACGCACTCAGACTTACACTCGTGACAGGAAACGCACCCGGAAACGATATGCGTTTTTACTGGGAAAGAGTCGAGGCGAGCAGAAACTTTGCAAATAAGGTATGGAATGCGTCAAGGTTCATGCTGATGAACTTTGAGCAGAACGAAGGCCTGGATTATGAGAATGTCGATGCAAAGGATCTGACCGCGGCTGACCGCTGGATCCTCTCCAAGTTAAACAACTTGACACGCGATGTGACCGCTCTGATGGAAAAATATGAGCTTGGTATCGCCGTGTCTAAAATATATGATTTCATCTGGGATGAGTTCTGTGATTGGTACATCGAGATGGTTAAGCCGCGTCTGTACAGTGACACGGATACTACCAAGGCAGCTGCACTCTATACTTTGAATGCGGTGCTGGTGGATGCGCTGAAGCTTCTCCATCCGTATATGCCGTTTATCACAGAGGAGATATATCAGACTCTGCTTGATGACGATTCACAGTCCATCATGATCTCGGATTGGCCGGTTTACTCAAAGCTTCGCGAGTTCGCAGCCGAGGAGTCTGATGTTGAGAGGATAAAGGAAGCGGTTTCCGGCATCAGAAACATCCGAGGCGAGATGAATGTACCGCCGTCAAGAAAGGCACATGTCATCGTGGTAAGCGAGGATGAGAAGGTCAGAGAAAACTTTGAGAAAAACAAAGTCTTCTTCGCTACGCTCGGTCTTGCGAGCGAGGTGAGCATAAAGCCGGATAAGTCGGGTATAGCTGATGATGCGGTATCTGTCGTTATCGAAGGCGGTACGATCTACATCCCGTTTGCAGAGCTTGTAGATGTCGATAAAGAGATCGAGCGTTTGAAAAAAGAAGAAAAACGACTTGCATCGGAGCTTGAGCGTTCCGAAAAAATGCTCTCAAACCCGAACTTCGTTAATAAAGCCCCACAGGCAAAGATCGACGAAGAGAAGCAAAAGCAGGAAAAATACCAAAGCATGATGAACCAGGTTAAGGAACGCTTAGAGCATTTGAGCAAATGATTGTGGCAGATTCCCACGATCACGGTGTGAAGCATATATAAGGAGTTGATCAGGATGCTTAATTTTGATGAAGAATTGGCCAAGTTTGAGCCGTGCCAGGATGTCGAAAAGGTTGAAGATGTCGTTTATAACAACGACCTTCCCGATGTGACCGACATCATACGCGAGATAATACAGGATGCGAAGAATACACTTTAATCAGGAGGAAGAGACATTATGAAATGTCCCGTATGCGGTGCCAAGGTAGCGGACAATGCTTACCAGTGTGGCTTCTGTGGCTCTGACCTCTCAGTTGTCCAGTATTTGAAGCGTGTTTCAGGCACCTACTACAATATAGGACTTGATAGGGCGAGAGTACGTGATCTGACCGGATCCGTCGAAGCGCTCAAAAAGAGTCTGCGCTTTTTTAAAGAAAACAAAGACGCGAGAAACCTTTTAGGACTCGTGTATTACGAGATGGGTGAGATCACCGCTGCATTAAGCGAGTGGGTTCTGAGTAAATACCTCGTACCCGAGAAAAACAGCGCAGATTACTATATAGATACACTTCAGAAAAACACCGTGGCAGTCGATGCTACGGATCAGACCATCAAAAAATACAACGCTGCTTTGGCTTCGGCGCAGTCCGGAAATGCGGACCTTGCGATCATACAGCTTAAAAAGGTTGTGAGTCTGAACCCTCATTTTATCAGGGCGGCTCATCTTCTTGCTCTTCTCTATATGAAGGAAAAGGAGTATGCGAAGGCTGAAAAATGTCTGCAGCGTGTCAGAAAGATCGATACGAATAATACGACCACGCTCAGATATTTAAAGGAAATATACGAGGTAACGGGTGGTGGAGAGATCCAGGATAAGGCCAAAAAAGCAAAGCCAAAAAAGGATCCCTTAGAGAACGTCAAGCCGGTGGGAACCTACCACGAGGAGAAGAGGTCCCTGATGCCGTTTATGTATCTGATAATCGGATTGGTTGTGGGCATCGCTGTGACCTTTGTGCTTATCAGACCTACCCTTATGAAGGGCAGTATGGATAAAGGAAGCGAGATCGCTGACGTGAACGAAAAGCTTTCAGTCAAGGATACGCAGATAACCTCGCTTCAGGGAGAAAAGGAAGACCTTCAGAATCAGATAAATGATCTCAATGAAAAGATCAAGAATTCCGACACGAAGGCTCAGAAGGAATCCGAAAACTATGAGAAGCTTTTGAAGGCGGTATCGCTTTACATCGCCGGAGACAGACTCGGAGCCGTAGCGGCTGTGGGTGACTGTAAAAAGAAAGATTTCACACTCAAGGAAGCAAAGAGCCTTTATGTGACGGTCTCAACCATCACCGATCAGGAACTTCAGTCGATGATCACTAAGGCCAGAGAGATGATCAATACAAGCTATGATGAGGCGTTAAAGCAGCTCAAGGCTTTGAATAAAGTAGCTAAAAACAACCAAAAGATCCTGTATCTGATCGGACGTTGCTATCAGTACAAGGGCAATAAAGAAAAGGCCAAAAAATACTACGAAAAAGCTATCGAGATCCAGGCCGGGACCGAGGAAGCCGTACAGGCCGATAAGTACCTGTCCGAATTAAACGGTACAGCAAAGAAAAAGACCGAGAAAAGAAACGACAACAATACAGGTGATAACGGCGATACAGGTGACACCGGAGAAGGCGATACGCAAGAATAAGAGGTAGCATATGACAGAGGTATATCCGGAGTACTATGAAAGCTTTTGCTGTATAGCAGACAGGTGTGAGGATACCTGCTGCGCCGGATGGGAAATCGATATTGATGATGCAAGCTATGATGCATATATGCGCGTCGGGGGAGACCTCGGCGCGCGTTTGCGTGCATGCATAAAAACGTATGACGCAGATCCTGACAGCGAAGAAAACGATGAATACGAGGAAGTATATGAACAGCACGGATTTGTGCTGACGAAAGATATGAGATGTCCGTTTTTGGATGAGCACAATCTTTGCGACCTGTATAAGGAGCTGGGAGAAGATTCTCTTTGCGAAGTCTGTACCAACACTCCCAGAAACTTTTTGGAGTATAAGGCATTCTCAGATACTGACGGAGAGGATGCGAACGCAGACAAAGCCCGGATGCTTCGAGAGATATCAGTAAGTGCGAGCTGTCCCGAGGCAGCGAGACTGATATACGGTTCGCCTGAAAAGATGAGATTTGTCGAAAAGGAAATATCTGAGGATGATCCGATATCTGAGCATGGAGGAAAATACGGTCCGAGTGAGTCGCTTGAAGAGGTTGATGAAGATGAGCCGATACTCGGAAGATTTTTAAAAAATGTCCGAGCTGATGCGATCGACATACTTCAGAATAGAGATAATGATATAAATAGTAGGATAAGAATATTTTTACAGCATGCCGAAGGTGTCCAGGAAGCTATCAATGTCTGGGAAGCAGGAGATAAGAGGCTGCCGGAGCGAGTGCCGGTGCCGGATATGTGCGGCGGGCCATCAGATGAGAAAGAGGGCTATGTTGGATCCGAAGACAAATCGGGGGATGTGCCCGGCAAGGATTATGCTTATCGCCATTTTCTGATCAGGATGGGGAGCTATTCGGGACTTGCGAGTATCGGTTTTGCTTGGCAGGAAAAGATGGAGGAGCTGTATGATGGCTTTGTGGGAGATGAAGAAGACGAGACTGTAAATGATGCTAAAAATGGCGAATTTTCGAAGATATACAAGGAAACATCTGACAACTTGATAAAATATCTGATAGAAGAGGACCGCCTCTACGAGTATGAGCATCTCCTGGTTTACTATGCATTTTTGCTTTTGAATCGCAGTATCGATGATTATGACTATCTGGGTAAAGCAAAGCTTGTCGTACTCAGCTATCTCATGAACAAAGATATGGACGCCGCGGTATTTTTAAAAAAAGGAATTCTTTCGAAGGAAGATCGTGAAAAAAATGCCCGTATCTATGCGAGAGAGGTCGAGCATGCCGAGGAGAACCTGGCGGATCTTTTTGAGGAAATACTCTTTGAAAGAGCCTATGACAGCGAGGGTTTGTGTGCGGGTCTTTGAGTGATATATTTCTTGATTTGTGTAAAAATATATGATATACTCGGAGTAGTTTGTTATTCTTATTGGAGGGATAAAAATGAAGGTTAGAAAAATCAGTATGACGGTAAAGCTGATCGTAGTACTTTTGACGATGCTTTTGGTCTCGGATGTTGTGCTTGGTTTTGTTATTTATAACAGGTCCTACAACAGCCTTGAGACTCAGATCCGTGCGTCCGCGGAAAATACCGCAAAGTGTGTGGCGGCTTCCGTCGACGGCTCATTGGTAGGTGAGATAGCGGACGGAGATCAGGAGAGTGAGGCTTATCAGAAGCTCCACGACCCGCTTACCATGTTTTTGGAAAACGGTGGAGTTGAGTATGTATATACTATAAAAAAGGGCGGAAGCGGATATGTGTATGTAGTTGATTCCGATCCTGAGGAGCCGGGAATCGCGGGAGATGAGTTTGATGATTCGGGCGAGGCTTTGGAAAAAGCGTATGCCGGCGAGACTACCTCGGGTGATCCGTATACAGATGAATGGGGAGAGCATATCAGTGCGTATTCTCCGATCAAGGCGGACGGAAGCACTGTGGCTCTTGCTGTGGTTGATATCAGCATGGACTATATCAAGGAGCAGTCAAAGTCTTTGTTTATTACGATCATACTGATATGTGTTATCGTGATGATTTGCGGTATGGCTATCGTATTACTTGTCGTACTGGCGATGAGAAGACGTTTTGTCAAACTGAATAACAAGATCAGCGATCTGACTGA
>ONKC01000103.1 GCA_900318295.1 uncultured Eubacteriales bacterium | reverse complement strand
CGGCTGATTTGTCCTCTAAAGCCTCGATTTTTTTGGCCTCGTCCTCGGCATCCTTCGATTCAAGGGCCTGGCCGTCCTTGTCAAGGTATCTGGCCTTGCCCTCGCCGTCAATCACTTCTTTTGTTATGACGCATTCGGATACGTCCTCACGTGATGGCAGTTCGAACATCGCATCCATCATGGCCGTCTCAAGTATGGCTCTGAGTCCGCGGGCACCTGTTTTTCTTTCATTTGACAGATGTGCGACTCTGCGAAGTGCGTCCTCCTCGAAACGAAGCCCGATATCATCGAGGTCCATAAGTGTTGCGTACTGCTTGGTGATGGCATTTTTCGGCTTGGTCAGAATCTCTAAAAGCGCGTCCTCATCGAGCAGGTCAAGTGAGACTGTCACCGGAACTCGTCCGATAAACTCAGGGATGAGTCCGAACTTTACGAAGTCCTCAGGCATCGCCTGTGCGAAAAGCTCGCCGACGTTCTGCTCGGTCGGATCTGCGATCTCTGCGCCGAAGCCGATAGATTTGCGGTCGATACGGTGGCTGATGATCTTGTCGAGTCCGTCAAATGCTCCTCCGCAGATGAACAGGATGTTTTCCGTATTGATATGGAAGAACTCCTGCTGCGGGTGCTTTCTTCCGCCCTGCGGCGGCACGCTTGCCTCGGTTCCCTCCAGGATCTTTAGCAATGCCTGCTGTACGCCCTCGCCCGATACGTCACGCGTGATGGAGACGTTCTCGGCTTTTTTCGTGATCTTGTCGATCTCATCGAGGTAGATGATTCCGTGCTCGGCACGCTCAATGTTATAATCAGCGGCTTGGATTATCTTTAAAAGGATGTTTTCCACGTCCTCGCCGACGTAGCCGGCTTCGGTAAGCGTGGTTGCATCTGCGATAGCGAAAGGTACGTTGAGGATTTTAGCCAGTGTCTGCGCAAGGTATGTTTTTCCGGAACCCGTCGGTCCGACCATAAGGATGTTTGACTTCTGCAGCTCGACATCGAGTCTGTGGCCCGACAAAATCCTCTTATAATGGTTGTACACTGCGACAGAGAGGGCCTTTTTTGCGGCATCCTGACCGATAACGTATTCGTCGAGGAACTGCTTGATCTCGATGGGCTTTAAGAGATTTATCTCGCTACGCTCATCGTCTTCTCCGATAGGAAAGCCGTTCTGCTCCTCTTCCTCGAGTATCTCGTTGCACAGATCCACACACTCGTCACAGATAAAAATGCCGTTCGGTCCGGAGATAAGTCTGCCGACCTGGCGCTCATTTTTACCGCAAAACGTGCAGTGGAAGAGTGATCCGTGTACGCTGTCTTTACTCATGTTTAGTGCTCCCTCCGTGACGAAACGCCCTCAGGCAATCGTCTGTTATTTATCCTCTTTGTCTGCATCAGCATCCGCACGGGAAGTGATGATCTCGTCGATAAGACCGTACTCGAGAGCCTCCTTGGCATCCATGAAGTTGTCGCGCTCGGTGTCCTCGGCGATCTTCTCTACAGGCTGTCCGGCGTTCTCTGCAAGGATCTTGTTCAGGCGATCCTTGGTCTTTAAGATGTTCTCGGCTACGATCTTGATCTCGGTAGCCTGACCTCTGGCTCCGCCCGACGGCTGATGGATCATGACCTCAGCGTTCGGCAGAGCGTAGCGCTTGCCTTTGGCTCCACTTGAGAGTAAAAATGCTCCCATACTTGCTGCCAGACCGATACAGATAGTGGATACGTCGCACTTGACGTAGTTCATCGTGTCGTAGATAGCCATTCCGGCGGTGACTGATCCGCCCGGGCTATTGATATAGAACTGGATATCTTTTTTAGGATCCTCACTCTCGAGGAAAAGCATCTGTGCTACTACGAGACTTGCGGTCTGATCTGTGACCTCGTCTCCGAGAAAAATGATACGTTCCTTCAAAAGTCTTGAATATATGTCATATGAGCGCTCGCCTCCGCGGCTCGTCTGCTCGATGACGTAAGGTACAAGTGGCATAGGTTAAATCCTCCTTTTTTTCACTCTTCGGATGTGCTCGCGCTTTCACGCTCAACTTCTTTCGCTTTGTCAGCGACAAGCTTTGCGGCTGCCTTGACAGCAATCTCTTTTTTGATGGAGTCAAGCTCTCTGTCTGAGAGACTCTTTTTGTAGTCCTCAGGCTTCTGACGGTACATCTTTGCGATGTCCTCGATCTCTTTATCTACCTCGGCCTCATCGGCTACGATCTTCTCTGCATCGACGATAGCCTCGAGGATGAAGCGTGTCTTTAAGCGGCGCTCAGCCTCCGGACGCATCTGGCCCATCAGAACCTCAGGTGTCATGCCTGTCATCTTCATATAGGTCTGAGGATCCATTCCCTGCATCTGCATACGATAACCGAACTCGCGTACAAGCTCCTCTGTCTGATCATCGATAGCTTCCTCCGGGATATCAACATCTGTTGACTCGACAAGCTTCTCGAGTGCCTCTGCTTCCTTGGCGTCAGCTGCTTCTTTTTTACGACGCTCCGTGAGATTTTTCTTGATATCGTCTTTATACTCTTTGAGAGTCTCGAACTCGGATACCTCCTCGGCGAACTCATCGTCAAGCTTCGGAAGCTCCTTCTCGGTGATACCTTTGATCTTTACTTTGAAGAGTGCCGGCTTGCCTGCGAGGCTCTGCTCGTGGTACTCCTCAGGGAATGTGACATTTACGTTGACGTCGTCGCCGATATTTTTACCGATCAGCTGATCCTCGAAATCATCGATGAAGCTGTGGCTGCCGATCACGAGATCGTAATCCTCGCCTTTGCCGCCTGCGAAGGCTTTGTCATCTACATATCCGTCGAAGTCGATCTTTACGATGTCGTCCTTCTTTACGGCTCTGTCGGTAACCTCGATCTTGCGGCTGTTCTGCTCGCGGATGCGGTCGAGCTCTGCGTTTACATCGGCTGCGAGAACTTTGACTGTACGTTTTTCTACCTCGATGCCTTTGTAGTCGCCGAGTTTAACCTCGGGACGGATGGCTACGGTTGCAGTAAATACGAAGGTGTCGTCGTCGTTGACATCGACCATCTCATAACTCGGTCTCGAGATGATCTCGAGGTCGCAGTCCTTCATTGCCTCTTCGTAGGCATCCGGTGCTGCGAGGTTGATGGCATCATCGTCAAATACCTCTTTGCCGTACATCTTCTCAATCATCTTGCGGGGTACCTTACCTTTACGGAATCCCGGCACGCTGAGTCTGTTTTTGTTTCTCTTAAATGCCTTGTCTCTTGCTGCGTTGAAAGCCTCGCTCTCAACAGTGATAGTAAACTTTGCTTTGCTTCCTTCAATCTTTTCAACAGTGTAACTCATTTTTTAAACTCCTTAATCTTTATTTTTTTAATCTATGGCATATCCTTTTTGCTTTAGGACATCGATTATCTTTTCGACATTCTCGCGGCACATCTCATCGGTCTCTGCCTCGACCATGACTCTGATCAGTGGCTCGGTGCCGCTCTCGCGTAAGAGCAGGCGTCCGTGATTGCCGAGTTCGTCGCTTACACGGTCCGCGGCAAGCGTGACATCCGGGTCGGACAGTGCTGCCTGCTTATCCGCAACCTTGACATTTTTCAAAAGCTGAGGATATATGTGCAGATCCTCCGTGAGCTCGGACAGCGGCGTGCCTGCGTCGATCCATGCGAGCATGATCATCAGTGATGTCAGGATACCGTCGCCGGTGACTGCATGATCTCCAAAAATGATATGGCCGGACTGCTCGCCGCCGATGGAGAAGTTGTTCTTCATCATGTTCTCGCTGACGTATTTGTCGCCGACCGGTGTCTGCTCGTAGCGGATGCCGAGTTCGTCGAACGCCCGATAAAGGCCGATGTTACTCATCACGGTGGTGACGACTGTGTTGTCGCGAAGCTTTTTGTGACGCTGCATGTAGTTTGCACAGAGGTAGAGGATGTGGTCTCCGTCGATCACCTTGCCCTCATCATCGACTGCCAGACATCTGTCCGCATCGCCGTCGTAGGCGAATCCGACCTGTGCGCCGGTGTCGTAGACGAGCTCCTGCAGCGATTCGATGTGAGTGGAGCCGCAGTTGCGGTTGATGTTTGTGCCGCTGGGCTCTCTGTTTCTGGCGATGACCTGTGCGCCGAGATCCTCGAATACCTGCACGGCCAGCTTGTAGGCTGATCCGTTTGACAGATCGAGAGCGATGGTGCGGCCGTCAAACGGCGTTTTTTCTTTAAAACCGTCGCCGTCCTCTGCCACGGCCTCGCGAACGAGTGCCTCGAGGTAGTCGGTGTAGGTCTCCTTTCCCCTGGAATAATCGTAACATTTTCCGATCTTGTCTCGTACGGCGAACGGAAGCTCGGGTTTCCCGGTGTCGATATAGGTTTCGATCTGTTCCTCGATATCGGGTGAGAGCTTGAAGCCTTTGCCGTCGATGATCTTGATGCCATTGTCAAAGTAGGGGTTGTGGCTTGCCGAGATCATGATCCCGCAGTCAAAGCCTTTGCGCCTGACCATGTAGGATATACTCGGTGTGGTCGTCACGTACATCTCATACGCATCAGAGCCGCTGGCGGTAAGCCCCGCGACTAAAGCGTTCTCGAGCATGTAGCCGGAGATGCGAGTGTCCTTGCCGATCACGATGCGGGGACGATGTTCTTCTGTTTTGAAAAATGCCCCCAAAAATCGCCCTACCTTGTACGCATGTTCCACGGTGAGAGTAGTGCCTGCTTCACCGCGAAAACCGTCGGTACCAAAGTATTTCATGACTGTTTTCTCTCCTTATAAAAATGCATTCCGCCATATTATACACGATACGCTACCAAAATTCAAGGTTTTTCGCAAAAAAAATGGGCCGCCCCGGATAGGGTGGCCCAAGGTGTGTTATGAGGTGTTACTTGATCTTCACGCTCTTCTTGAGTCCGTACTTTGACGGGCTTTTCTTGATGAGCTTTTTAAGTGTCTTGTTTTTGATAGTGAGCTTCTTAAGCTTGGTTGCCTTCTTGAATGCGTTCTTTGCTGCCTTGGTAACACTGTAGCTGCTGCCGAGCACTTTGACTGAAGCAGGGATGGTGATCGACTTCGCTGAAGTCTTTGTCACTCCGTTTACGCTGAACACGGTCTTCTTACCTGAAAGTGTAGATACGAGCTTTGCGCCGCCCTTTGCCAGCGGGTAATTTGCGATAAGCTGAGCACCCTTTGTGAATGCTTCGGGGATTGCTACAGACTCGGTAGTTATGCTGCTTGTCGTGCTATTTTTAAAGTTTATTGTTACAGGGAAGTCACTGAGTGAAAGCCCGATCTTTGCATCGATGTCGTGCTGCTTGAGAACATTGAGATCCGGGTCAATCACAAACTTGACGGTGAGATCGATATCCTTTACGGTTGCGATCTTTTTGATCTCTGCGAGGAGATCGTCATACCCTGAATCACCGATAATACCATTAAGGACAGCCTTGATATCTGACTTTGCAGCCTTGATACCGGCTTCGTCAACTTTGATGTTCAGTGTGATGTCTGACTTGCCTTTGGTTATGGTCAGATACGGGATGAGGTTTTTGAGCTTGGTGATGTCGAGCTGTGAAAGGATCGATGTGCCCTGAAGTGAACCCGGAAGTGCTGCTACCTCGGCACGGCCTACTTTAGAGTTATATCTGTAAAGGGCTTTCTTTGTGAGATCGCCGTAATCCTCAATCTTTGTGTCACCTGTTTCGATACCTGAAGCGCTGAGTTTTTTTGAGATCTCCGGATTAACAGTCGAAAGGATGCTAAGATCCGGGATTGTCAGTGTTCCGGTCATCTTTGATTTCTTTGAGATCGGATCGATAGTTGTCGTCAGATCTTTGATCGGGATGCTTAAGTTGATAAGTCCCATGGCTGACATGCTCACTTCACCGTTTGATACTGACTGGGTGATGTTTGACTCTGCGACCTGAGCTGTGGCTGCCTTTGCTGCCTCGAACGCTGTTACGAACTCTGTGAGATCGGCTTCGCTTGCGGCCTTTGCAGGAGTGACTCCGATAAGACCTACTGCGAGTGATGCGGCC
>ONKC01000138.1 GCA_900318295.1 uncultured Eubacteriales bacterium | reverse complement strand
GTCGGGGATCAGAAGAGTGAAGAACGTCATAATCTGCTGGATCTTATTCGCAAGCATGGACATTTCGTTATAGTCCGCTTCGTCGATGAGGTCGAGATCAGGTGAAGAGGTTTCACGTATCTCCATGATATTAATACAGCTTTGAGAACCGGGAGCAATACGAACGTACGTACCTCCGATGGCGTTGCAGGCACGGCGGAACTCACGTCCTTTGATGGGAGCAAGGATAAAGCAACGGATGCCGCGCATTCTCATACGGAGAGCGAGCAACTGCATCGTAAACGTTTTACCTGAACCGGAAGTACCGATCAGATTCATGTTTGCGTTTTTATGTTTTTTCGTATTAAAGATATCTACGATACAAAGGGAATTGTTATACTGGTTGATACCAAGCAAAACCCCTGTATCATCGCACATTTCAAACGAGGTAAACATATAAGTGCTGGCAAGACCGGAAGTCGTCACATTTCTTTTTGTTTTAGATTCTATAGCAGAAGGCAGAGTCAGCAGAGGCATCACGGTATTCAGTGCTTCCTCCTGCTGGAAGTTGAGCGTTGAAGCTGTAAAGTCATTCGCTTTCAGCATATTGATGACCTGCTGTTTCTTAAAAACAAGAGACTCGTGTGTTTTTGCAGAGATGGTGATAAACACGGAAATATAGTAGAGATCCTCGTTGTAATTTGTAAGAGCATCCTTGATATAATATCCGGATTTGATCGAGCCCATCAACTCATCATAGTCCTTGTTTGTATCACGGGAATCTTTCAACTTAACGCTGTTCAGCGTGATCTTGTGTGTGATCTTATCCGTGACCTTCGATCTGTCTTCTTTTTTAACGTGGATATCAACGTCGATGCCTTCACCGGCATTTACGAAACGGGAGATCCATCCGCCACGGACCTTTGCGTTAAATCCGTTCGACCTGAGAGCAAGTACAGTATAGTAAAGACCGTCCATAACAAAGTAGTTGTTATGTGTAAAATCGATACCGCGAGGACTGATATAATTCAGGAAACGGATCTTGGGAACGGGATCTTTACCGGGCACGAGCCCCTTGGATTCCATGTGGTCCTTGATCACGCGATTGACTCTGCTCTGAAAAGACTCGTTTACACAGGAATTACGGTTAAAATAGGTATAAAGGATCTCAGCGACGGCGTTATTGGGGTTTTTCCACTTGATGATGGAATTACCGCAATAGTTAAAATACTGTCTCGCAGTCTGTTCAACGGCGGTAAGGGAAGCTACAGCGGCATCGAAATTGTAACCGTCAGCCTGTCTTTGAGGCTCATACTGAAAGATAATAAAAAAGCGTCTGGTGAGGGCTTCCCTGTTTCCGACGTTTTTGATCAGTTCTATATAGTCTTTTGAGAGTTCGATGCAGGATTTGTTTTTCTCATTCTTGATATCAGCAAGCACGTTTTCAATATGCTTGTTTGTGTCAGACTGACGGGTAATACTCTTGAACTGCATTCTTACAGGGGCAATTTTCAGCCAAGAAGCGAAGGAACAGATGATGTTATACTGTTCTTCTTCAGAGCGCAGAACAAAATTGATCGGTTCGATCTCGATGATTTTGATGAATCTTCCATCCGTTGTCTCAATAATACCGTTTGCGATATTTTTGATAGGGATATAGTTCTGAACAAAATCCTCTTTATACTTTTTGTGCTGCTTTTGATTTTTTTGAGGATTTTTGGGCTTTACCGGCGTTTTTACTGCCTTCGCCATGATGTTTAACACCTACTCTCTTAAAGTGAAGTTTTCTGCGGTTTTTAAAATAAAGAATGATGTGTCCGGCATACTGAGTAAGAGACTCTCCGTCAATGCCGACGAGTGCGATGATCGCCAATGGAAGGATAGACACAGCCATTATAACGATTTTCAGAGTCATTTGTGTGTGTATAAGTTGATATTCAGGATAACCGATGATAAGAGCGATTGCGGCAGCCTCAATCACGTTGCGCAAATTGAAGCTGCCGTTCAGAACCTTTCCTGAATCAGTATAGTTTGGAGGAATATAAAACTCATTTCTTACTTCTTTATTGTCATCCATTAATAACACCTCTTTTAAGCATAAGGATGGTTCATTGAAAAATCAACGTAGTTCAGAGGGTCTACTCTTGTGCCCCACATATAACCGGTTCTGATTTCGAAATGCAGATGGGGTCCATTAGCATATCCATTATCCCCAAACGTCTTTCCGGCATGCCCGATGACTTCTCCCTGCTGCACGATCTGACCGACAGAAACGTACGGAACAGAGCTCGCGTGATTATAATTTTCGTCAGTCATATTTTGTTCACATGCCATGTGACCGTAAAGAGACCAAATATGTGAACCGTCGCCAAGCGTATGTTCAATGATCACTGTATTACCATAATCGGTCCATTCAGATAAAACCACCTCACCGGATGCAGTGGCTGTTATAGGCATAAAGAAGGATGAACCTTTACCAACTGTTTTGCCAAGATCCATTCCTCCGTGATACGGCTTTGTCACACCATCTATGGGATCACGGTAACCGAAGA
Organism: uncultured Eubacteriales bacterium; assembly: GCA_900318295.1. Lineage (GTDB taxonomy): Bacteria > Bacillota > Clostridia > Lachnospirales > Lachnospiraceae > Eubacterium_F. The sequence goes on along the minus strand of ONKC01000138.1, from coordinate 909 downwards.
AGCTTCTGATTGATGCGTCTGCTCCAAAGCTATAAAACGGAGACACAAAAGAACTTGTTTTGATTGTAAAAATCTTTGAGCTGTAAATATAAGCGACAGCAATTTGAGGAGCCGCCGTCGGATTGTCTGGATCTGTTTTCTGATATCTGATCGTCATACGACCTGCTTCGGAAACGGAAATGTTTTGAATTTGAGACGCATATTCCCATTCACTCAAATCAAAACAGGTTTTAAACTCATCAACGGTCATAATGCGTCTGGTCAACAAACCGTTTTCGTACCAAACTGCATCCGGATCATCTTCAGGAGGATCTAAACGCTCCAATTCTCTGATATCATCAAATAAATACCACAATACGCCATGTTCTGAAGTCAGTGTACAGGTTATTTTTTTGCTGACGTTGATAATATTATAATCTGCATTTGATTTTCCGATGGTTTCAAGAATATTAGCCTGCAACGTCTCAACAACTTCATAAGTATAGGTTTCACCATCCTCATAGAGCGTGAACGGACTGACGCCAAATGCATCATAGATAGAATTCTCATCAAACGGCGGAATGGTGTATGTATATGTCGTCATGAGCTTTTTTTCTCTTTGTTCAATCGGCTCAACCTTCAGATACTCTATATCCTGCGGTCTCCATGCTATATAAGGAGCCCATCCATTTGTTGAGCTCGGAGAATACTTTTTAACAAGAACCATATCATCGATATTAAAATGAGGAACAGTTATAACAACATCTGTTGTGGCATAAAACGGATCAGCCGGTTCGTAAAAAGTACCGGTTACAAGATTGTTGCTGTCGTCGTAGTATGTCAGTGTTATTGGTTGCCATACTTCATAAGTTGCAGGAAGATATGTTACGACTTCCACCTCAACGGTATTTATCTGACAGCCATAGCGAC
>ONKC01000021.1 GCA_900318295.1 uncultured Eubacteriales bacterium | reverse complement strand
AGAGTATTGAAGGATGCCGGAGTTGTGGACTCCGCTGGCCAGGGACTCTTATTCTTCCTGCAGGGCTGCAACGATGTACTTTTGGGACGTGATGTCGACACGGATATAAGCGACAAATCCGTGACCAACAAGCAGGCAGGAGCCGGAGAGATGACAGGAGATCTCCAGCTCGGAAAGAGAGTAAAGGCTGATGCTGATGCTGTCGCTTCGGCAGACATTAAGTTCGGATATTGTACAGAGTTTATCATCATGCTCGAGGAAGAGTTCACTGATGATATGGAGACGGACTTCAAGGCATTTTTAAGCTCTATAGGTGATTCGATAGTATGTGTATCGGATGATGAGGTCGTAAAGGTGCATGTCCACACGAACGACCCGGGACTTGCGATACAAAGAGCGCTCACATACGGTCAGCTGACTCGTATGAAGATTGATAATATGCGTCAGGAGCACAATGAACGAGTGATCCACAACGCTGAGCAGGTAGCTGCCGAGATGGCCGCGGAGGATGCAAAGAAAAATGCCAAGGCTGATGAGCCAGAGAAGCTCCCTCACAAGGAGAACGCTTTTATCAGCGTATCGGCGGGTGACGGCATCAGTGAGATATTCCGTGATCTGGGCGTGGATATCATCATCGAAGGCGGACAGACGATGAATCCGAGTACGGAGGATATCCTCACCGCGATCGACAGACTTGACGCGGATCATATATTCATCCTTCCGAATAACGGAAACATCCTTCTTGCTGCCAATCAGGCAAAGGATATGGCAAAGGATCAGGATGTGGTTGTCATCCAGTCGAAAAATATCCCGCAGGGAATCTCTGCGATGCTTGGATTTATAGACGGTGTGTCTGTCGAGGATAACGAGGTTGCGATGAATGAGGCACTCGGCGAGATCGAAGAAGGTGAGATCACCTATGCCGTCAGAGATACCGTAGTTGACGGTAAGGAGATCAAGACCGGGGATATCATGGGTATCAGCGGTAAAAAGATCGTCAGTGTCGGAGAAGATGTTGTCGATGTTACAGTGGAGCTTATCCGCTCGATGCTTACCGATGAGTCTGAGCTTGTGACTCTTTACTATGGTGAAGAGGTTGAGGAGTCTCAGGCAGAGGAGATAGCATCTAAGATAGGCATGGAAAGAGACGATGTGGATGTAGAGATACAGTCCGGAGGTCAGCCGATTTATTATTACTTTATTTCAGTAGAGTAATGATCAAAATACAAGGAGGTTACATTATGCAAAAGAGAAAGATGATAACTAAGGCAGTTGCTGTAGCCCTCGCTTGTTCTATGGCTTTTTCGGTAAGCCCGACGGTTGGTGCTGATGCCGCAAAGAAAAAGCCGAAGCTCAACAAAACAAGCGTTTCCCTTGAAAAGGGCAAAAAGGTCACCCTTAAGGTGAATAAAAACGGCAAAAAGATCTCGAAGATTACCTGGAAGTCAAGCAAAAAGAGTGTTGCTACAGTTTCTTCAAAGGGATCTGTTAAAGCTAAGGCCGAAGGAGATACAACTATTTCTGCCTCATTCAAAGTAAAGGGAGCTAAAAAGAAGACCACACTTAAGTGCAAGGTCAAGGTGTATGAGTGGAAGACATGTGAGAATGTGACCCTCACCGATTCCGTGAAAGAAGCGGTTAAGGGTGTGACAACAGAGTATGTCGGAGCCACATACGAGCCGATCGCAGTGCTTTCAGAGCAGCTTGAGGTAGGTCATAATTACCGTGTTCTCTGCAAGACTACCGAAGTGACACAAAACCCCGTATCGTACTATTCGATAATCGAGGTTGCTCTTACGAAGAAAGATGACCCGGTAGGATTTACCGTATATGCAAAGACAAAAGGAATCGTAGATGCGCTTCCGACAGATCAGGCAGGAGGTATGAATCAGGTTAGCGATCCTGAGATTCCGGTAGTTGCCAAACCGCTTATTCTCAACTATATAGAGACTAACAAAATACCTTATAATCCGGTTGCCATTCTTGGTCAGCAGGTATTGTCAGGTGCGAACAAATACCTGGTTGTTTGTGAGAGAAAAGAGCCGTCAAAGATGGGATATGCGTTAGCAAATATTTCCGTAGATGCTACGCTTACACCGACTATCGGTGATATCTTCCCGTTCTCATTTGAAAAGGATTACAGCGTATGCACCGATCTCAGTGCGGCTGTAGTAGAGAAGGCTGCTGCCACTGTCAGAAACGCTGTCGCTAAAAATGATTGGGATACTATCGCTGATATGATCGATTATCCGATCGAGATAGGTTCGACTTCCGTAAAGGATGCTGCAGAGTTTAAAGCATTGATCGGAAATTCTACCGTTGCACCTGAGTTTATCAAAGCGGTTACGGATGAATCCTGTGTGGATCTCTTTGCAAACTATCAGGGAGTTATGGTCGGAGCTGATGGTGAGATCTGGATGAATGAAAAGGACGGTGTTATGAAGATAACATCGTTCATTGGTCTTATCAAGAGCTGATCCTATCCTGATAAAGTGCGGATATCAAAGTGCCTGCCTTCACGGCAGGCACTTATTTTTCTGCTCAAAAATGTGGTTCCGATATTTTGTGCCTGATACATTTTTGAGGTATGGATATAGTTGTTGATTTATCGGAGAATTGTGATATAATAGGTATGTTGCTAGTAAAAAAGCATTGATATATGATACTTTGCATAAGGAGGATGACCGGATGGAAGAGCCGATCTATCTCGAATACCTTCGTGAAGACAGCGAAGAAAAAGAAGATCAGAAGGAAAAAAGGATACCCAGCTTTGCGATGATACCGTATTACAGTTTGAGAGACGGAAACATCGAAGGCGTGATGAGCTGTAAAGCCCTTATCGACAGTGTCGAGGGTGACAGGCTCTCAAGCGATGAGCTGATGAATAAAAAGTTCTTATTTGTATCATCGACGACTATGGCAGCATTTTTTGCGATGCAGGGTGGAATGCAGACAGAGGCTGCGACTGCACTCAAGAATCTTTATATAAGTCGTATGGATGATTGCAAGACCATTGAGTCGGTGGATGAGCTTCATACTATCATGTTCCTTGATTTTACCAGAAAGGTACAGGAGAGCAAGGAGTTTATCGAGGAGAGTCAGGCGGCCGAGGAGAAGGGGCGAGCAAAGATAAGTCGTTCCATCGCCCAGGCTATGGATTATATAAAGGAAAATCTTCATACGAAGCTGATGTTGAAGGATATCGGAAAGGCCGTGAGCCTGTCACCGAATTATCTGGCGACGAGATTTCGCGAGGAGACCGGGACAACCGTCCAGGATTATGTGAGAGATCAGAGAGTGGCGGTAGCCGCGACCATGCTCAAGGAGTCAAATTATACGCTTTCACAGATAGCTACCGGCCTTGGCTTCGGATCAAACTCGCATTTTATTAAGGTTTTCCGTGAGCAGATGAAGATCACACCGAAGCAGTATCGACTAAGATACTACAGATAACAAAAAACTGATTGACAAGGCACCCGATATCATGTAGAATGATTGGGTGCTTTCAGAATATATTGTGTTATTTAGGAGGATAATATGGGCAACTTACCGATCGTTCCGTTTTTGATCATCTTTCCTTTGGTGATCGCTTTTTTAATGTTTGTGGTCAGAAAAAGCAACATCCGCGCCGTGATCGCATACATCGGAGCAATTCTAATCATGGCAGGTGTGGGATATCTCACGTGGATGTGGATCGACGGAGGTTCAAAGACAATCACACTTTATGTAGAGACGGAAATCGCTGATTATGCGATCCTTGCAGCAGAGATACTGCTGATGTTCGTTGTGGTATTTTTGAGCTTCAAATACAGAAAATACTGGGTTTCGCTCCTTTCCATCATTCCGACGGCAGGTATGGTTTGGTTGGAGTTTTCGGGAGTAAAGCTCGCTGAGATAGCACATATCCGTATCGACAGACTTTCCGTACTTATGTGTATCATAGTCGGAGTCATCGGTGGATTGATCGTGATATACGCGGTCGGCTATATGCATGGTTATCATAAGCATCACAAGGATGTAGAGGATAGAAGATACTACTTCTTCATGCTACTGTTTTTATTCCTTTCGGCGATGTTCGGATTTGTTTTGTCCGAAAGCCTTCTTTGGATTGATTTCTTCTGGGAGCTTACGAGTGTTTGCTCATTCCTCCTTATCGGATATACGAGAGAAAGGGAAGCCGTTACCAATTCGTTCCGCGCTTTGTGGATGAACCTCCTCGGAGGTTGCGCTCTTGCGGTCGGGATCATCTACTTTGCACTGAATATGCACACGGTTTCTCTGGGAAGCCTTGTTCGCATGTGTGAGAACTCACACGGATCGGTTGCGACGATCGCGGTTACTCTTATCGCGTTTGCAGCGCTTACCAAGGCGGCTCAGCTTCCGTTTTCAACATGGCTTATCGGTGCGATGGTGGCTCCGACGCCTTCATCGGCACTTCTTCACTCGGCTACCATGGTTAAGGCCGGTATATATGTTCTTTTGAGATTGTCACCTGCGATGACCGGAACCACGACAGGAAATCTGATCGCGTTGATCGGTGGTTTCACATTCCTTGCAACATCGCTGATGGCGATCGCGCAGAGTGACGGTAAAAAGATACTCGCGTTTTCTACGATATCAAACCTCGGACTGATGGTGGCCTGTGCCGGAGTCGGTACGCCTGAAACCATGTGGGCCGGAGTATTTTTGATGATATTCCATGCGATAAGTAAATCGCTTCTTTTCCAGGACGTCGGTGCGACGGAGAACTCTCTGCATTCAAGGGATGTGGAGGATATGCACGGACTTCTGTATATCATGCCTAAGCTTGCAGCGTTTATGTTCATAGGTATTGCGGGAATGTTCTTGGCGCCTTTCGGTATGCTTATATCGAAGTGGTCGGCACTCAGAGCTTCGGTTGATGAGCGAAACATCATACTTGTTCTGTTCATCTGCTTCGGTTCCGCGACGACCTCGCTTTACTGGACAAAGTGGATGGGTAAGCTTGTAAGCCATACTCACCTGACTGAGGAAAAGATCAAGGATGTCACAAAGAAAAATGAGATGGTATCGCTTACGATTCATGCGGTTCTGATGCTTCTTCTGTGTGCATTGTTCCCGCTTTTGTCAAGCGTGTTTGTCAATCCGCTCGTAGAGGAGAACTTCGGTATCTCGATGAACGTGCTTCCGATGGAGGTGCTGATCCTGCTTGTGATCATTATCTTCCTCGTGTTTGCGGTGCCGGTGTTTGCATACTTCTATTCGAGAAAGATCATGACCTACAACAGAAAGGATTCCTACATGAATGGTGTCAACTACGGAGACAACCGTTCCTTTGTGGATTCGTTCGGTGAGAGAAAAACACTGTGGTTGTCAAACCATTATTATAAAAATCTTGTCGGTAAGAGAAAGCTTATGAAGCCGTCACAGATCTTCACGACAGCGGTGCTGATAGTGATGATGGTATATATCATAGGAGGTGCGTTGTCATGAGTTTAACATTTACAAAAATTATCCTTATGGTAGCATATATCCTCCTTGCTCCGATCGTCGGAGGTTTGCTTGAGGGTATAGACAGAAAAATAAGTGCCAGGATGCAAAGGCGTGTAGGACCGCCTCTTTTGCAGCCGTTCTATGATGTGATCAAGCTTTTTTCCAAGCAGGTCATCATAGTAAGTCGTTCGCAGATGTTCTTCCTGATCTCATACTTCGTGATGATAGTAGTGACAGGAGTGATGTTCTTTGCGGGAACTGATATATTGATGTGCTTCTTTGTGATGAGTACAGGAGCTACATTCCTTTACTTCGCAGCGATGGTTACATCCACACCGTACTCAACCATGGGTGCGAACAGAGAGCTTGTCCAGATGCTTGCATACGAGCCGGCAGTGTTGCTTACATGCGTGGGCTTTTATCTTGCGGAGGGAACATTTAATGTAAGTGAGATAGCTACATCAGATTGGTCGGCGATCACATTTTTGCCGGGATTCTTTATCGCATTTGTGTTTATTTTGACCATAAAAATGAGAAAGTCACCGTTTGACCTTTCGACATCTCATCATATGCATCAGGAGCTCGTAAAAGGTCTGACTACGGAGATGGGTGCGAGAAATCTCGCTATCTTCCAGGTGACAGAGTGGTATGAGAATGTATTTTTGATGGGTGTTGTCGGACTCTATATCATCAATTCAAATTGGTGGAGTATTCCGATCGCGATCGGAGTAGTGCTTGTCACATACTTCATTGAGATTTTGATCGATAACACTTCAGCCCGTGTAAAGTGGGATATGATGGTGAAGCTTTCATGGGGAGTTACGGCGCTTTCTGCCGGAGTAAATCTTATTATCTTGATGATCATGCGATAGTAGCGTGAGGCTGTGCATAGAATGTAAGTAGTGCGTGTGGAAACATATTTGTACAGAAGAACCACATGTGCCTCACACTTGATATAAAGGAGGAAATAATGGCAAATATAAAAAGATCCCCGTGGCTGCTCCATTATGACGGATCAAGCTGTAACGGATGTGATATTGAGGTTTTGGCTGCTCTTACTCCGGTGTACGATGCGGAGAGATTTGGCGTCATGAATACAGGTGACCCGATGCAGGCTGATATCCTTATGATCACCGGAGGAATTAATGAGCAGAATGCGCCTGTAGTAAAGCAGCTCTATGATCAGATGCCTCGTCCGAAGGTAGTGGTTGCCGTAGGTGTATGCGCTTGTACCGGCGGTATTTTTAAGGATTGTTACAACATCCTCGGAGGAGCCGATACTGTGATCCCGGTAGATATATATGTTCCGGGATGTGCAGCACGTCCACAGTCAATAATCGACGGTGTGGTCCAGGCAGTCGAGCTTTTCCAAAAAAGACTTGATGAACATAAATACAATAAAAAACACGGTATCAAGCCGGAGGAAAGTGAGGTGAAGGCAAATGTCTGAAGTTATACATCCCGAAGAGAAGATAGAACAGATCGAGGTCGGAGAGCTTCTTCCGAAGGTTATGAAACTGAAAAAGGATGGTTTTCGCCTTTCACAGGCATGTGCGGCCTTCATCGATGAGAAGTTCGAATTGAGTTATTCGTTTGCAGATGATGCGACCTATCAGTATACGACACTCAGACTCGTGATCGATACCGATACGGAGGTGCCTTCGATCACGGAGATCGTTCCGCCTGCCGTATTCTATGAAAATGAGATGAAGGAGCTTTTCGGAGTGAAGATAAAGATGATCTCCGTCGATTATCAGGATAAGCTCTACAGAATAAAAGTTGAGCAGCCTTTAGGTCCGGATAAGGACCAGCCGAAGGCTGAAAATGAGGGAGAGGGGGATGTTAAATAATGGCTAAAAAAAGTGTTATTCCATTTGGACCGCAGCATCCTGTCCTTCCGGAGCCAATCCATCTTGATCTGGTGGTTGAGGATGAAAAGATCGTTGAGGCTGTCCCGTCCATAGGTTTTATCCACAGAGGATTGGAGAGTCTGGTAGATAAAAGAGATTTCAATCAGCTCACTTATGTTGCTGAGCGTACCTGCGGTATCTGCAGTTTCCAGCATGGAATGGGTTACTGTGAGACCGTAGAGCATATTTTTGGAGTGGAGATACCTGACAGAGCGAAGTTTTTGCGTACGATCTGGGCCGAGCTCGGACGTATTCATTCACACCTTTTGTGGCTTGGACTTTTGGCCGACGGATTTGGTTTCGAGAATCTGTTTTACCAGGCGTGGAGAGTCAGGGAAAAAATCCTCGATATGCAGGAAATGACGAGCGGAGGAAGACTTATCTTTTCCGTAAACTGCGTTGGTGGTGTGATCAAGGACATCACCGATGACCAGATGAAGATCATCCTTTCAACTCTTGATGAGGTTGAGGAGGAGTTAGATACGCTGAGCAGGACATTTTTAGAGGATTACTCTGTACAGAGTCGTCTTGTAGGTGTCGGAGTCCTTACCAAGGAGCAGGCGCATGAGCTCGGCTGTTGCGGACCTTTCGGAAGAGCGAGCGGTATCTATTCCGATATGAGAAAGCTTGGCTATGCGGCATATCCGCAGATTGACTTCGAGCCGATCGTCAGCCATGAGGGAGACTGCTATGCGAGATGCAAGTGCAGGATTTTGGAGATATTCCAGTCGATAGATATTCTCAGACAGGCGATCGCCAAGATCCCTGCTTCAAACGAACTCAGTGTTCCGGTGAAGGGTAATCCGGACGGAGAATACTTTATGAGAGTGGAGCAGCCCAGAGGTGAGGCGGTTTACTATGTTAAAGCAAACGGTAAGCCGTTCGTAGAGAGGATGCGAATCCGCACCCCAACCTTTGCGAACCTTCCGGGATTGTGCGAGATGCTTAAAAACACCGAGCTGGCCGATGTGGGACTTTTGATCCTCACGATCGATCCGTGTGTATCATGTACAGAGAGATAAAATAAAGGAGAGTAAGATATGGGTGTAATGAAGTTTGCGCCGGCAACACTGAAGAATCTTTTTAAAAAGCCGGTCACAACAAGCTATCCCTTTGAGCCATACGAGTATCCGGAGCGAACAAGAGGTCATATAGAGATCACGATCGATGAGTGTATAGGGTGTGGTCTGTGTACGAGATGCTGTCCGTGCGGGACTCTGACCGTTGACAAGATCAAGGGTACGTGGTCGATCGATCGTTTTGATTGTATAGCCTGCGGTTATTGTGTGGAAAAATGTCCTAAAAAATGTCTCCACATGGTAGCAGGATATCAGACACCGGGACCTGAAAAGGGACGTGTGACATATACAAAGTCACCGGAAGTGCTCGAGGCAGAGGCAAAGAAGAGGGCCGAGCTTGCCGAAAAAGCAGCTGCAGCAAAGAAAGCAAAGGAAGAGGCCGAGAAAGCAGCCGCAGCCAAAGCTGAGGATGACAAGGCGGCTGAGGATGGTAAAGCCAAGGACGCGGGAACAGAAAATGCGTGAGATTACCATTTATGGTTTGGTGCAGGGAGTAGGATTCCGTCCGTTCGTCGCGGAGGCGGCGCAGGAGCGGTCTATCTCCGGCACGGTTTTGAATGCCGGCGGAATTGTGAAGGTACGTGCGGCATCAGATGATGATGAGGCGTTGGATGATTTCATCCAACGCCTTTCGTCGTGTGATATACCCGGCGCAAGAGTCGATGAGATAGTCGTCACGGAGTCACGTGATGACGAGCAGTTTGACGGATTTTCGATAGTTGAGAGTGAGAGCTTTGATGACCAACTGAGATTTTTGCCGGCCGATATGGCGACCTGTGAAGAGTGTGAGAGACAGTTGAGAGATCGCTCGAATCGCAGGTACAGATATCCTTTTATCAGCTGCACCTCATGCGGTCCCAGATATTCTATCATGACAGCATTGCCGTATGACAGGGAGAGGACCTCGATGTCTGTATTCAAGCTGTGTGATGAATGTGAGGCAGATTATAAACGACCTCATGATATAAGACGTCATGCTCAGACCATAGCGTGCGAAAAATGCGGACCCAAGCTAAAGTTAATATGCGTCGGCGGGGATGAACTGTATTCGGAAGATGCATTAAATAAAGCTATAGCTATGCTTCGTGAAGGAAAAATACTTGCCGTAAAGGACATAGGAGGCTTCCATTTTTGTTTCGATCCGTATTGTGACGAGGCAGGGAAAAGACTCAGAGAATATAAGCACAGAGAGCAAAAACCCTTTGCTGTTATGTTTCGTGATACATTACTTATAAAAGAGATGGCGCATGCTTCTAAGACAGAGCTTAAGCTTTTAACATCTACCGAAAGGCCGATAGTTCTTTTGAAAAAAAATAAAGACAAAGATTTTGCACCTTCGGTTTGCGAAGGCTATGTAAGAGTAGGCGCGATGCTTCCGTGCAACCCACTGCAGATGCTTTTGCTTGATGAGTTAAAAACCCTGGTGATGACAAGCGGAAACAGAGGCGGCGAACCTATCGCAACAGATGACGAGCCGATGCTTGAGGCTCTCCATGAGGGTTTTATAGACGGCGTGCTGACTCATGACAGAGATATAGTAAACGGCCAGGACGACTCTATCTATCAGGTCACAAAAGCAGGAGACAAAGAATATGTACAGATCATCAGACGAGCCAGAGGATGCGTGCCCGAGCCGATACGTATGAACGTAAGCTTTGATCATGATATGTTTGCTGCCGGTGCCGATCTTAAAAATGTATTCGCTCTTGCCAGGAAAAACATGGTATATCTGTCGCCTCACTTCGGTGACCTTGATGACGTCAGATGTCTAAAAAGCAGAGATAAAGGGATTGCTACACTTGAATCTCTCACCGGGATAGAGCCGGAGATAGCGATCTGTGACAGGCATCCCGAATATATCTCGACAAAAAAAACGATAGAAGAGTATAAGACGGCCAGCCGGATACAGCATCATTTTGCACATGTTGCCTCTGTTATGGCAGAGCATGGACTGCAAGGTGATGTCATAGGTGTAGCCTTTGACGGAACGGGCTACGGAGATGATGGTACGATCTGGGGATCTGAGATTTTCAGGATAAAAGAAAACGGATATATACGGGCGGGTCATTTTTCTTCCGTAACGATGACGGGTGGTGACAGCGCCGCACTCGACGGAAACACAGCGTTGAACTGCTATCTTGTAAAGGCGCATGATCGCGGACTTCTTTCACAGGGAGAGATCGATGAGATCGTCAGAAAAAAAGAATCATATGAGCTTACCAAAAAGGTGATAGGATCCGGTATCAATACCGTAAAGAGTTCATCGATGGGAAGGCTTTTTGATGCCGTGAGTGCGCTGCTTGGTATATGCGATAAAAATACACACGAGGGCGAGTGTGCGATGAAGCTTCAGGCTGAAGCCGAAAAGCAGTATGAGACTAATCCTTCGCAGGTTGCCACCGTATGGGCTCCCATAAAAAAAGAGGAGGATATGTTTGTCGCTGACAGTGTGTATCTGATATCCATGCTCGCTAAAAGCATCCTTTACGGAGAGGAAAAGGGTGAGCTTGCGCTACAGTTTCATATGGCGATAGCGGATGCTTTGGTGCAGCTTATAATGGAGCTTAACTGTAAAGACCAGCCGGTGGTTTTAAGCGGCGGATGTATGTGCAACAGCCTTTTACTAAAACTGATGATTCCGATGTTTGCAAAGTCGGGCCATGAGGTTTATCTGAATGAAAAGGTTCCGTGCACGGACGGTGGGATTGCGCTCGGACAGCTTTTTGGAAATATCATAATATAACAAAAAATAACAAATAATACCACATTTTTACTTGAAAAAAGGCGCTTTTTGTGGTAAGATTAGTTTGTATTTTTTCGTACCAGCATAATGGGAGCAGACACATGAAGGTCAAAAAGACATCACTTACCGGGAAGATACTTATCATAGCTATCGCGGTCCTTACGGTGACGATAGTTTTGTTTGCGTATATTTCCACTCTTCGTTCCCAGGAATCCGTAAAGGAACTTATGCGAAATCGAATGATCAATATCACCAATTCTGCGGCAGCCATGATAAACGGCGATGATCTTATGAAGATAAAGGGTGATATCTCTGATGCTAAAACCGAAGAATACAAGAGGATCAATTCAGTTCTTGAAGTCTTTTATCATTCCATTGATTTAAAATACGTATATGCAGTAAAGAAGCTTGAAGACGGTTACGGCGTTGTGGTCGACCCGGATATGCAGGCTGAGGACGAGTACGGTGAGATCATCGAGAGCACCGATGCACTTGAGGCTGCCATGGGCGGAGTTTCATCCGCCGATGATGTATCGACTCAGGACAGGTGGGGAAGCTTTTACAGCTCGTATTCGCCGGTGTATAACAGTGAAAAGGACATAGTAGGAGTCGTTGCGGTAGACTTTGATGCGGACTGGTTCGACACCAGAAAGGGAACTCTTGACAGATTCCTTTTCATGCTCTGCATAGTGATAGTTATCGGAAGTGCGGTCATAGTATGGATCATCACGAAAAGAGCCAGAAGAGAGTTAAACGAAAGAAGACACGAGAGCGAGAGACTTAAGCAGACCAAACGTGCGATAGAGCAGGCTGAAGCCACAAAGAGAGATTTTTTGGGGCATATCACCCAGCAGGTGCGTACGCCTGTGCATACCGTACTTGAAAAAAATGAAAAGATACTTGAGGAAACTCATGTCGATAGAACCAGACTTTGTGCGAACAATATCCTTACGGCAGGTCATTCGCTGCTGTCAATGATCAATGATATTTTGGATTACTCGAATCTTGAGGATAACAAGATAAAACTTGAGGAGAAGGAATACGATATCGTCGAGCTCATAGATAAGCTCGCCAGGACTATCTCGCCTTCCGCCAGGGAAAACAATCTCCAATTCGAGCTTACTGTAGATGAGGTGCTTCCGAGATATCTTTACGGAGATGCTCCGAAGCTTTCTCAGGTTATCATGAACCTTCTGTCAAATGCCGTCAAGTTCACGCTGGAGGGAAGTGTGAAGATGTCGGTATTTATGGTTGCGCTTGAGGGCAAGGAGGTTGTGATAAAGATAAGTGTGGAGGATACCGGAGTCGGCATCCATCCCGATGATATGAACAGATTGTTTAACGCATTTGAGCGTTTTGACAGAGAGAAAAATAACACGACGGGAACCGGACTTGGTATGGCTATAGTTCAAAAGCTCCTTGAGCTTATGGACACTGAGCTTACTGTTGAGAGTCTCTACGGAGAGGGTTCCATATTCACATTCATGATAAGGCAGGGTGTAGTTAAAGATACTCCGATAGGAGATTTTGAGCATGCAGCTGATCAGCTCAAATACTCGACCGGAAAGGTAACCGCCGAAACGGAGAATAGCCTATGATAATGCAATGGTTTAAGGAAAAGAGAATAATAAATGTCGCCATTGCTGCTGTATTGTATATGGCGGTTGTGATCAGTCTGTCTATTTTTTCGGTAAACAGATCACACGATATCATGGAGGAACTCCTTAAAAAGGAGATGATCGATGTCGCACGTTCCGCAGCGGCAACGGTTGACGGAGATTACCTTATGAATATCCATGAGGGTGACAAGGATTCGGAAGAGTATAAGAATTGCTACAACACTCTCAGTGTATTTTTAAATCAGACACAGGCCAAGTATGTTTATGTTGTAAGGAGACATGTGACCGGAAGATACGGATTTGTTTTGGATACGGATCCGGAAGATCCGGGCGAATACGGTGAGCCTGTGGAGGGAACAGAAGCCATGGAGGATGCCGTTCACGGTACGCCTTCTGTTGATGACAGGGCCTATGAGGACAGATGGGGATCGTTTTATTCGGCGTATGCTCCGGTATATGATTCGACCGGAAAGTTTGCCGGACTTGTGTGTGCGGACTTTCCTGCTGACTGGTATGAGGGCGAGGTCGAGACACAGATGCGACTCATTATCATCATCGTTTCTTCCGCGATCATCCTCAGTATCCTGATTATTATCCTGGTGCTTTGGAATGCGGCACGCGAAGCAAAGATCAAATCCGCCGAAAAAGAAGAGCTTGAATATGCCAAATCTCTTGCCGAGGAAGCAAACAATAAAAGAAACGAGTTTCTTGATATGATGTCACATGAGATCCGTACTCCGATATCTATGGTCATGGGTATGGACGAGATGATACTTCGCGAGTCTGTCGAGAAAAATGTACGCGAGTATGCCGCCGATATCAGACACGCGGGAAATGCGCTTCTTTCGCTGGTGGACGAGGTTTTGGATATGTCGCAGATTGACAACGGAGATATCGAGCTTCATCCGGTGCGCTATGATCCCATGCTTCTGATATCGGATCTTTCGGAGATCATCAGAACACGTATGCACAATTCTTCCATACAGTTTTTTACCGAGATAGATGATAAGATACCAAGTATAATCTTTGGTGATTCGACCAGGATCAAGCAGTGTCTTTTGAATCTTTTAAGCAACTCGGTGAGATACACTCAAAAGGGAGAAATCCATTTTTCCGTAAAAAGAGAACGTATCCGCGATAATTATGTATGGCTCAAGTTCTGCGTGTCGGATACCGGAGAGGGAGTGCCTTCCGAGGCTGTACACAGAATGGTAGAGTATTTCGAGACCGGAGAAGCGGGCGAAGAGGATATAAACGGTATCACCGAGCTCGGGCTGTCGATGGTCGCGAGATTTTTAAAGCAGATGGATACCAAGCTTGAGTTCAACAGTCAGCTTGGGGTGGGTTCTGATTTCTTCTTCACGGTCAGACAGGGTATCATCGACGAGAAGCCGATCGGTGATTACAAGAAGGCAAAAGAGGTTATGTCTATGGAGGAGGATGCCGGTGAGAAGAAAAAATATATAGCTCCTGATGCCAGAATCCTTCTGGTGGATGATGAAAAGATGAATCTGGCTGTAGTAAAAACCCTTCTTCAGTCGACTCAGGTTCAGATCGATACCACCATGAGCGGAGCGGAGGCTCTTGAGTTGATGGCGGACAATACATATGATGTGCTTATCTTTGATCATTATATGAGAGAGATCGACGGAGTGGAGCTTCTCAGACTTGTCAGAGAAAACCGTGACAATCCAAACTGTGTTGTACCGTGTATAGTTCTTACGGCAAACGCGATGGAGGGAGCCAGAGAAGAATACCTTAAGGTCGGATTTGATGCATATCTTTCAAAGCCGGTTAATAAGGACAGACTTGAGGGAGTACTTTTGAGATATCTGCCAAGGGCAAAGGTGAAGTTTGAAGTCTGATAATTTTTAGTTAGATGAGAGGAAAATAAAATGTGTGTAGCGTTACCGGGGACGGTCATTGAGACCGGGAGCGGAAGGTCGATAGTAGATTTCGGCGGAAACAGGGTGGAAGCCAGATCGGGTCTGGTTGATGTAAAAAAAGGTGACAGGGTTTTGGTCCATGCGGGTTGTATCCTCCAGAAAGTAAGTGAGGAGGAAGCGCTGGAGTTAGAGAGGCTGTTTCATGATCTGGAGGAGGCAGCGGGATGAGTGACAGTATTGCGATGATACACGGAAGCGGCGGAGCGGCCACCGGTGAATTGATTCACGAGGTGTTTGCGTCCGCCTTTAATAATACGGTTCTGGATGCTATGGAGGATGCGGCAGTTATAGGAATAGCTGATCTTACCCAAAAATCCTCCGGTGATCACAAGCTCGCGGTAACCACGGACAGCTTTGTCGTGGATCCGGTAGAGTTTCGCGGCGGAGATATCGGAAGACTTGCCGTGTGCGGTACCGTGAACGATCTTTTGATGAGAGGGGCTGTTCCGAGATATATCACTTCTGCTTGGATACTCGAAACCGGCGTTGATATAGGGCTTTTAAAGCGTGTGGTGGCATCGATGGCAAAGACTGCCGCCGAGGCCGGTGTGACGGTGATATGCGGCGATACAAAGGTTATAGAGGGCCGTGGAGGGATTTATGTGAACACGACGGGTGTCGGGTATGTTCCGACGGGTGTGGACATAAGTGCGGCAAATGCCAAGCCGGATGATGTGATAATAGTATCGGGTACGATGGGAGATCATCACGCAGCAATTCTGTCCGAGAGGATGAGTATCGACACTGATATTAGAAGTGATGTTGCACCGCTTACTCAAATGTGTGATGGACTCAGAAAACTGAGAGTTCATGTAATGAGAGATGTAACCAGAGGCGGTCTCGGTACCGTGTTAAAGGAACTGGCCGTCGCATCCGGAGTCGTTTTTGAGATTGAGGATAAGCTGATCCCGGTGAGCGATAAGGTAAGGGAGTTTAGCGGACTTTTGGGGTTGGATCCCATGTATATGGGAAATGAAGGCAAGCTCGTATGCATAGTGGATCAAAACGATGCAGATAAAGCGCTTAAAGCTATAAAAGGATCAAAATACGGAGCGGATGCAGCCGTGATAGGTAAGGTGCGTAAGGCGGGAGAGGATAAGCCGGGTACGCTTTATGTAAAGACTGCCATCGGCGGACTAAGAGAGCTAGATGTATTACAGGGAGAAGGATTACCGAGGATATGTTAGAAAAAACGACAGACAGAATTAAAGAATATCTTGCCGGATATGACGGACCAAGTGTCAACATCATGGAAATATGCGGAAGCCATACAGAAGCTGTGGCCAGGTTTGGCATCCCGTCTCTTTTGTCCGACAAGATAAAAATGATCTCGGGGCCGGGATGTCCGGTTTGCGTGACAACATCGGCGTATATAGATAAACTCTTGGAACTGGCAAAGGAAGGATATGTCATAGCCACATTCGGCGATCTGATAAGGGTGCCGGGAAGCCATAGTTCTCTGTCTGATGCAAAGGGAGAAGGAGCAAGAGTGGAGATGGTGTATTCACCTCTCGATGTGATCGCTTTATCCGAGGCTGATCCGGATTCCCGTTTTGTGTTTGCAGCGGTAGGCTTTGAGACAACGACACCGGTCTATGCTCTTTTGATGGAAGAGTTGATCGAAAAGGATATTAAAAATGTCAAGCTTTTGACCTCGTTAAAAACCATGCCTGAGGTAGTAGATGAGATGCTTAAAAACGGAGCACCGATTGATGGCTTTTTGGCTCCGGGACATGTATCTGTCGTTACGGGATATGAGATATTTGAGCCGATAGCAGAAAAGTACAAAATGCCTTTTGCGGTTTCCGGCTTTGAGGGAGATCAGATACTGCTTTCTATCTATGAGGTTGTAAAGAACAAAGATCAGGGAAAGGTCATCAACTGTTATCCGAAGGTCGTAAGTGCAAAGGGAAATGTAACAGCAAAGGAGAAGGTCGGTTTATTTTTCGAAAAATGCGATGCCTCCTGGAGAGGACTTGGTACGGTACAGTCCTCGGGAATGAGACTTAAGAGCGAATACAGAGACTATGATGCGGGGAGTGACGGACTGGATACGGATGAGAAGAAAAACCCCGCATGCTCATGCGACAAGGTGCTTACGGGACGAATGAGGCCGTATGAATGCCCGCTCTACGCAAAGGTGTGCAGCCCCATAAACCCACAGGGAGCATGTATGGTCTCTACGGAGGGAAGCTGTTATTCTTATTTTGTGAATAAGAGAAAAGATTGATGAATTACGGATGAGATTGGAGGGAAGAATGTTGGAGAGCAAAAAGACAGTTAAAAAGAACCTTTCACTGTTGCTTGTATGTGCTTTGGTGTTTGGTATGAGCGGATGCGTGGGTGCTGAAGCTGCCAAGGAAAGCTATAATGTTATGGCAAACGAGGTGGCAGACGCGGTGAGCGGACCGGCGGCGGAAGCGACGGATAAGCCGGTCAAGACACCTAAGCCGACAAAAAAACCAAAGCCCACGCCAAAGATCGATAAGATCACATTAAGCTGTGCCGGTGACTGCACGATCGGAACCGATCCCGCGTTCAACTACTCGACAAGCCTGAACGCGATGGCAGCAAGGGTAAAAGACAAAGGATATTTTTTTAAAAATGTAAAAAAGTACTTTGCAAAGGATGATATGACTATAGTCAATTTTGAGGGAACGCTGACTAAAAGGACAACCAGAGCGGATAAAAAGTTTACCTTTAAAGGACCTGCTTCATTCATAAACATCATAAAAAAAGGTGATATCGAGGCTGTCGCATTTGCAAACAACCACTGCCGCGACTTCGGTCAGGGGAGTTATACTGACACCATAGAGGTGTTTAAAAAGAAGAATGTAAAGTATTCTTCATACTCTAAGGTGGGTACGTATACGGTAAAAAAAGACGGCTCCAAATATAAGATAGGTATGATCTCCGTGAACGGACTTGAAGGCTATTCCTCATCATGCAACCACATTAAAAACGGTATAAAAAAGCTTAAAAAGAAAAAGTGTGCGCTCATCATCGTGAGCATGCATGCGGGTATAGAAAGACAGTACACTCCCGATAATAACCAAAAGAACATAGCGCACTATGCGGTAAAGCAGGGTGCCGATCTGGTGCTAGGACATCATCCTCACGTGCTGCACGGTGTCGAAAAATACAAGGGAGTTTTCATCGTATACAGTCTCGGAAACTTTTGTTTCGGAGGAAACTCAAATCCTTCGGATAAGGATACGATGATCGCCAGACCGACATTTACCTTTAAAAACGGAAAGCTGAACAAAAAGAAAACTACACTTAAACTGATCCCATGCTGCCTTTCTTCGACAACAAGCTACAACAATTATCAGCCTACTCCGAAGAAAGGAAAAGAAAAGAAGAGAGTCCTTGTCAAGATAAACAGGATGTGTGAGGGGCTCGGAACTACTCTTAAAAACAGTAAGGGAAAACTGACAACGACTTGTATCAAAAAATGAATTACTATTCATATGTTATTGGCAGAAATCGAGGTCAAAATAGTGATTTTGTATCAGAGATGATGATTTTTGCATAAAAAAATCGAAAAAGAGTTATTATTTCATTGAAATCCAAAGAAAGTGGCGAAAATACGTGCGTTGCAGCGTGTTTTTGCCACTTATTTTTGAGAAAAAAACGGGTCTTTTTTGAGCAAAAACAACAAAATTTTAACTTTTTTTACAAAAAAGGCTTGCATTATACTTCAAATAGTATTATATTAATGTATGCAACGTATTGATTCTTATCGATTTTTTAGAAGGAGAAAGAGCATGGACACCAAAACATCTACTTCAAAGGCGCCGGTAGCTAAGGCTACAGAGGCAGCTAAGACAACTACAACAACTACAACTACATCAACTGCTACTACAGCAGCAAAGAAGCCGGCTGCAAAGAAGCCTGCAGCTAAAAAGCCGGCAGCTAAAAAGCCTGCTGCTAAGAAGCCAGCTGCTGCTAAGAAAACTGCAGCTAAGAAGCCTGCTGTAAAGAAGGCACCAGCAAAGAAGACCGCTGCTAAGAGAGGTCGCAAGCCTGGTTCAAAGAACAAGGTAGTAGAGAGCGTACAGGAGACAATCGTACAGGTTGACGGCGTAGATATCGCTGTAGCTGAGACTCTTGTAAACCGTGTAAAGGAAGCTTACAAGAACTCAGGTCACCGTGTTGGCAATATCAAGTCTCTTCGTATCTACATCAATGTAAACGATCGCAAGGCTTACTATGTGATCAACGACAAGCAGGATGAGCAGAACGTTATCGACTTATAATTAAAGGTTCAAAAGTAAATGATCCGGTGCATATGCATCGGATCATTTTTTTGTCTTATATCTTTACATCAAGGATCTGAAATAGTCATCAATCTCCATCACCCATTTGTTTGGCGGCATACTCTTTAAAAGGTATTTCTCGGGCTTGAGTTCGAGAACCTTCATCACGCTCTCTTTGTCATCCTTCGCAGTAAGCATGATCACGGGAGTGTCCTTTGTGGCCGGCTCTGAGCGTATCATCTCGAGCACCTGAGCTCCGTCGACAACAGGCATCTCATAATCCAAAAGTATGAGATCGACTTTATTTTTTACCAGAAGGGTGATGGCATTCATACCGGAGTTTGCCATGTAAACCTTGTATTTTTCGGAGAGAAGATTTTTGATCATTCGAACCATCGTCGGATCGTCATCAACTATCAGGATCGATTTTTCGATCGCACCCACCTCGTCTATCAATACGATATGATTCAGTTCTTTTACAAGGTCGGTATTGTTTACCGGTCTTTCGAAGGAGCGTTTGATAAGAGTATCGGGGATGACTCTTTGGACTTCCTTTAAGTCCTCCGGATTTCCGATCAGGTAGAAAAAAGCTCCCCTTCCTCCTATGGTATCCTTGCAGTAGGTCAGGACCTTTTGCAGCTCCTCATTCAAATCCTCCACATACAGGATCCAGATATCGGGAGTCTCCTTCAGTCTGTAGATCGCATCGATGTCGGGAGGCACACATAGTACTTCGTAATCCTCTTTTTCGAGGGCCGTAACGGTAGCGTGTACCATGAAGCCCTTTTCGTTTCCGATAAGCATTAGTTTCTTTTCCATCACAATACCTCCATTAGTCCGTCATGATCAAGCTTCATTATCATGTCACATATTTGTTCGTATTTTGTTTTTTCTTCATCGGGAATCCGATATCCCTTAAGCATTTCAAGTATTGAATCCGCACTGTCAAAGTCAAAGGCATCGACGTATTCTTTTATGCCTGCATAGGCCTCTGACAGGCCGGCAGAGTCGATCTCGGGAAGATCGTCATCAGATCCTTTGATCTCATCCAAAAGTGCTTTTAGTTTGTCGGAGAATGCTCTGTAATCAGATAAGAGTTTAGGTGTCAGATCTGATATCTCCGATATCTTTTGATCGTCACCGCATTTTTCCAAAAATGCAGCCTGCTTTGAAATATCCATAGCTCCTATAAGTCTTGCGGAGCTTTTTAGGGCATGAACCTTTACGGTGTAGTTTTTAAGATCTTTTTCGGTGAGATATTTTTCTATCTCATCGGGACCGGTTTTGGATGCCGCATAAAAATCATTTATCGCTTCGGAAAGGATTTCCTCCTTCAAACAATTCGCGATGGCATCATTGTAGCTTATCTCGTCGAATTGAGAGTATTTTTTTAGCATCTCATCCTGAGGGGCTTTATCCGTGGTAGCGGATGCATCCTCGGATACATCTTCGTAGCCTTCATCCTCCGGATGGATCACAAGGTTCTTCGGTAAATGAGCTGCGATAGTGTTTTCAAGCTTGACACTGTCTATCGGCTTTGTCAGATAATCATCGAAGCCTGCTTTTATAAAGCGCTCCCTGGCCCCGGATATGGCATTTGCTGTGAGAGCGATTATAGGAACTCCCTCGATCTTTTCGGGGAGATTTTTCTTCATATACTGAAGAGTTTCTATTCCGTCAAGACCCGGCATACGCTGGTCTAAAAATATCATGTCAAAGTGCGTGTTGCTCACCTTGTCGATAGCTTCCTGTCCGCTCAATGCGGTAGTGATATCTATACGTGTGGGAGTGAGCAGTCCTCGGATGACAGTCAGGTTCATTTTTGTATCATCTACTACAAGTATCTTTGCATCAGGTGCCTGGAAAGCGGTGTGGTATTCTTTTGTTGATTCGAGGGAACGCTCGTACATTTCAGCAAAATCCCCCATCGGCTCCCAGGAGACGACCTCCTGAACAACAGAGAATGAGAAGGTAGAGCCTTCTCCGTATGTGCTTTCGACATGAAGAGACGAATCCATCATATCAAGAAGGTTTTTAACTATGCTCATACCAAGGCCGGTACCCTCTATGGTACGGTTTTTGTTTTCCTCGATCCTCTCAAACGGAGTGAAGAGAGAGGAGAGGTCTTCTTTTTTGATGCCGATGCCGGTGTCGGCCACGCTTATATTTAAAATGATATGCTTATCATCTTTTTTACACTCATTTTTACGGAGCCTTTTTGTGTATACTTGACGGCGTTGTTGAGTATGTTTATTATACACTGTTTTACTCGGATCTCATCACCGATCAAAAGGTGCGGCATCGTCTCATCGACATCTATATCAAACTTAAGATTTTTTTCTTCGGCCTTTATGCTTATCATGTTCACAAGATCATTGAGCGCGGAGCTCATCTCGTATTCAACCGGGATGATCTCGAGTTTACCGGCCTCGATCCTGGAAAAATCAAGAAGATCGTTGATCAGACTGACCAAAGTTCTGCCGGATACCATGATGTCATTTGCGTATTTGCGGATAGCAGGGTCCTTAGACTCACGAAGGATCATCTCGTCCATTCCAAGTACCGCATTAATAGGAGTGCGGATCTCATGAGATACATTTGAGAGGAAGTTTGATTTGGCTTCGCTCGCTTTTTGAGCGACTCTTAAGTCCTCCCGAAGCTGCTGTTCCTCTTGGAGTCTTTCAATATAATCTATGACCTCATCGACGGTAGCAGCAAGACTTTCATGCAGTACCTGAACCTCATCCTTTGTTTTAAGTGTCCTACTAGTGATCTGAGCTGCCGCCGCTTTTCTTTGCTCGAGAGAATCTGTGGCAAACTCGCTCATGGCTAGAGACATCCCTGCGATCGGGGAGATCATCCTTCTTTCGAGGAAATAGTGCAGCAATATGACTATGGGCATTACGATGTTAAAAAGGAAGAGGATAAGCTTTATATCGAAAGCCAGTCCTTCGGCATTTAGAACAAAGATTTCGGTTGTGCCGTCATCGTCACTGTCAAATGCGCCAAGTCTGGTTCTGCTCATATACCAGTCGACCCTTTCCCTGATGTGCTCTTCGTGTATTTTTATTTGTTCTTCGGACGGCCTTGCAGCTGAACGTGAAACGGCAGCCGGGATATCTATAGGTACCTTGACTGAGCTTTCGGTATTTGAGGTTTCGGCATCCGAGCTTGCGGAGGTTGAATCAGGCTTTCTTGCGGGCTTAAACATTACAGCACCGCCACTGACACCCGGTCCCTGTGTCTCGACAACCTCACCCAGACCCGGTATCAGAGAGTTTGTCACCAGGGCCGAAAAAAAGCCGAGCACCAGAGCTTCGATAGCAAGTATCTGTATGATCTGTTTTCCCAGAGAACGCTTGGGTGTACGTTTCAGGTACTCTTCATACTCTTTATTTTTAATATGATTTTTAAATCTCCCGACCGGGTAGATCTTTGTTTTGGATTCCGGAAGGAAGTTGAATTGGAGATAAAGGATCACATAAGCAATGATTACCTGGATAAGTATGTCAGCCATGCCGTAATAATCGACATTTCCAAACACATTTGAAAAAGCTTCCTCGGCCACCAGATGGTTGACGAAAAAGAAAACGGAATTAAGGATACAGCCTGAGATCAGACCGCATATAAGTGTCTTTGGAAGAGATTTAAAAAACCCATGATTGATACAAAACTCCGTTATCATGATCATGATCAGGTGGAAGGTGAGCAAAAATGCATCGCCCGGAGACATGACCACGGTCGGTATAAGGATCAGTGTGTAGGAGAGCATAGCGCTCCGCATACCGTAGAGTCCCTCGACAAATATCAAAGGGAACGTATAAGCAAATGCAAGTCCGAGTGTGGATATCAGACCGCCGGAGTCCTGACTCCACCCGAAATGCAGATATGTAAACAAAAGAAAGGCAGAAAGCACTATGCATATCGCCTGAATTATGTAAGCAGCTTTGGATCTTTTGTAGATAGTAGGCATGTCCTTTCCTCCATTAGTAAGATATGTGCTTATATTTTATCAAAAACATTTTGATTACGCAAGTTTTCCTTGACAAAAAAAAGCAGATAATATATACTCTCACATGAGTTTTACCACAGATGTAGAATGGTTTGAACAAATGTTCAAATGTTTAAAAGAGAGGAGCGTAAAAATGTGGGACATAATATGTGATGTGACGATCGACGCCGGGCTTGATACATTGAAGCTGATCCCGTTTTTGTTTGTCACATACCTTTTGATGGAGTGGTTTGAACACAGAATGGAGACAAAGACTCAGTCGGCCGTTTTAAAGGCCGGAAGACTTGGGCCTTTAGTAGGAGGTATAGTCGG
>ONKC01000027.1 GCA_900318295.1 uncultured Eubacteriales bacterium | reverse complement strand
TATTCTCGACAAAATCGTTAAAGGACTTAAAGATGATAAAGCTGTTGGTCCTACTAACTGGAATAATGGCGCAATAAAGCAATGTTACAAAAAAGCCCCCCACTTTAGAAAAGCTCTTGCAGTAATCGCTTTAGATATGGAAGATGGTAAATTCCCTTACCCCAATTTATTAACTGATGCTTTTCTTATTGGTATTTGGAAAAATCCCGAACATACTGGAATTCGTCCTATAGCTATTGCTAATAATCTCTCCAAAGTGCTAATTACTGCAGCTTGGAAGCACAGAATGAGTATCTGCGGTATGGAGCAACTCCCTATTCAGCATAATCAATTTGGAATTTCTGTTACTTGTGGTGCTGAATTACCTGCTTTTGTTGTTAGTGAATACTATAAACAAAAAACTTTACTCAAAACGATCTCATTAGATATCACTAATGCTTTTAATTCAATAAGCAGAGAACAGATAATTAGACAAGTAGCTAAACGCCTCCCTCCTCTCCTTCCTTTAGTAGAACTCCTTTATCTTCATGATTCAAGGTTATATACAGCTTCTGGTCAAATTATTTACTCAAAACAAGGGGTTAGACAAGGTTGTCCTCTAAGTCCTCTATTATTCTCCTTAGCTATTGATGAAATAGTAGAAGAAGAAAATAAAATAGCAGATGAATATGGTGCTCAAGTAGTAGCTTATTTAGATGATCATACTTTTATTCAAGAAAAAACTAAAGCAAAGAAAGAATTAACTTTAGATATCATAATAGAAAGAATCCAACCATTACTCAATAATCTTCATTTAGAACTTAATAAGAAGAAATGTTATACTTTTGAACCTCTATATGAAGATCCTATGAATTCTCCTCCTACTACTACTACTACTCCGAATAAAATAACAAAAATTGCAAATGAATCAGAACCAACAGTAGCTCATGATGGGGTAGTTCTTCTTGGTATTCCAATTGGTACTGAGGATTTTATCAACAAATTTGTTACTCAAGAATTAGAAGAAAAAACAAGACTCATCGACCGATTAGTTGAATTACCTGTCCAAATTGCTTATCATATGTTGAGACTAGTTATTGCTCCAAGTACAAACTTTCTTGCTAGAGCTTTAGGAGATAGAGGTTACTTTGAGAGATGGGATGAAAGAATCTATTATGCTGTATTTTCATTAGCCAACCAAACCCATGACTATATTATGTACGTGGGTGCAGCAAGAGAAAATTGGGATGACCCAACAATAGAAGAAGTGTTTAGTAACTTTGAAAGATTAGAAAGAGCCAAAGTACTTACAATCCATTCAAGAGACCATTTTTACTTAGCTAGAGACCTAGTTTGGTTAAACTCGAGAAGAGGTGGGTTAGGAATTATTATAACTACCAAAATGGCCAATGATGCTTGGATTGCTAGTCATTTAACTAGTATAGCGACTTTATCGAGTCGGAATATTGATTTTTCAGTTTCTGAAGAGACGTTAAATGCTATAAGAAATTACATTCCTCAATTAGATGCTCTAGAATTCAAAAACATTTTCCTATCGAATCACCAACTGAGAGATATTTGTTTATCAGAAGTAGTTGACCTCCAAAAGAAATTAACTGGACTTACTCAAGAAAAACTAAAACAAGATATCATAACCACCTTAAAAACTGAAGAAGAATTTAAGAATCTCTTCTATCTCTTTGAAGATCATCAAGGAGAACATGCAAACCGAGTCCTCATCAAACCCCCGAGTTTTACTAAAACTTACGTTATTGAAAATAGAGTCATGCAAGAAATTATAACTCAAACACTCTTACTCCCTAATGATCTTAATTCTACACTGTGTCATTCTAATACAGGTGAAGTACACAACTGTGTGTTTGCAAATCATATGAATGCTTGTTCTTACACTGGTTCAATTGCCCTCAGACATACGCGAATAAAACGTGAATTAGCAAAAGTTTGTCGTGTCCTGAATCTTCCAGTGAAATATGAACAACAATTGGCTAAAGGAAAAGTGGGAACGAGATACCGAGCAGATTTGTACCTCCCGACGTTAAATGTGCTTATCGATGTCACTTGTGTCCAAATGTCCCAAAAATCGAGAACTAGCTTGGAACAGGCAATGCGGGCAAAGTATGAAGAAAAAGATAACTACTACATCAGAATGGAAAGTAATCAAGAGTTACTTGATCAGTTTTACGAAACTGGCACTACTCTTATTCCAGTAGTGTTCGGTCCTCGTGGACAAATGTATAGCGAATCGTGGAGAGTCTTAACTAGAGTTCTTCATCTCAATGACCCGCGTGCCACGATAACAGAAGCACGTGGCCAGATTCCTCTAGTGATGAATACCGTAGAGCCAGGGAAGATTTATACTGCGCTCTCCATCCTCAGAGCTATTTCCTTCCATGTTGCAGTTGAAACCGCTACTGGCGCACTAAATTGGCAAGAAAGACAAAGACTTCATTGGAAGATGGAAATGTCAAAGTTGTTCTTGAATCCTTCCAAAAGGCCGAGAACTTCTTTACCTAATCCAAACTACCAAGAAGATGACAGTTCCAATGAAAGGAAGAAACCACGAAGGAACTCTTACCCTGACGATAAGAGTCAGAGTGATGATGAGGAAAATGACAAGGATCTTTAAACAACACAACCATGATGCCTAAAACTGAATAAGAATTCTTCTATCGCTTTTCTTTTTACTCCATACTTAACGCCTGCGATACGAAGATCACCTATGATCTCATTTTCAGTCATTTCTTCACCGCCGGTGCTCGGCGGATAGAATCTTGCGGTAGCCTTCATGCCGTCCGGATCTACAGAAACTATACACTTTCCGCCAACAGGGATGATCGGCTCGGACCAAAGCAAAAAAGGTTCACCAAATACCCCTCGGTCCAAATATGTCGTGATTTTTGTTACGTCATATTCAGGAAAAGAGATGGCATCAAGATAGCGAGTCACGTCGGCTACCTGAAACATCTCTCCGTCACCTTCGGGTTCGTAAACCTTAAGATACATTTTTTCTTCTTCTTCAATCAGCTGAAAATAAGCGTTTTTCCCCATATACTCTTCGCCCCTCAAATTAGAAAAGATTCAAGAAATCTACGGAATCCCCTATGCGATCTTTGATCTTTTTAAGCGCTTTTGTATGCAACTGAGATACTCTTGATTCTGACACCTCCAGGATCTGACTGATCTCCTTTAAAGTAAGTTCTTCATAGTAATAAAAAGTGATAACCTTTTGTTCTTTTTCAGTAAGAGTCTGCAACGCCTCAAGAAGCATTTTCTTTAATTCTTCCTGCTCCAGGGCTTGCTCCGGTCCAACATACTTTGAACCCAGTGTATCTATACGTCCCTCATTTCCCTGCTCGAGATAATCATCGAGCGATATCATGTTTGTAAGCTCTGCTTCGGACTTCCAACCATCATATTCATCCACTGTGATACCGAGTTCTTCGGCGATCTCGCTATCCGTTGCCGGTCTTCCGAGATCTGTTTCGATCTTTGCTACGGCAGCGTCTATTCTTTTCTGCTTCTGACGAAGTGTACGCGGCACCCAGTCCATTTTTCTGATGTGATCAAGGATAGATCCGCGGATACGCAGACTCGCATAGGTCTCGAACTTGACATTTTTAGCCATATCAAACTTATCGATGGCGTCAATCAATCCGAAAATACCATATCCAACGAGATCATCGTACTCGACTGTATAGCCAAGGTACATCCCCATACGTCCGGCAACCAGGTTGACAACATGAACATACTCAAGTATCAGCTGGTCACGAAGTTCGGGCTCCCTCGTCCGTATATAACGATCCCAGACCTTTTGTCTTTCTGCTTCCTTCATAAGTTGTGAGTCCTTTCACAAAAAATGTTATCAGTCACCTATATAGTTTCCATCCTCATCAAAAGCGTCTTCATCGAAGCTGTCATCATACTCTTCGGCAGCCCCTCCTCCGTGAGTTCTCGCATACCGTTCTTCTGCAATCGCACGACGTCTTTCGGATTCCTTAGCGATCGCTTCCTCTCGTTCGAGTCTTTCGCGTTCCTCTTCCTCAGCCTTGAGTCTTGCTTCTTCTGCTTCGCGACGCTTCTTCTCGAGTTCTTCCATCGCCTTACGTTCGGACTGAACCCTTCCGATTATCTGACCGGCAATCTGTCCCACAACATAAAACACGACCAGAACGATAGCCAATGCGATCAGATTGGTATGAACCGGCCATTTTTGTACTAGTCCCAAAATACATGTTATCAAGCCGGCCAGCAGCATGATAAATGCAGGGATAAATCGATATTTCATATGTACGACTCTCCTACTCCGACCGTCTTGATGTGTAGCTTGCAGCTCTCGGGATCAAAGGTGATCGTTCGTCCGTGAGACTCTCCCGTATCCTCCCCGGTTATGGGAATCCTCCATTCGGAAAGCATTTTTTTCGCCATAATGATATTCTGCTCGCCCACGTTCAGCATGGAGTTTTGTGATCGTTGAGCAAACATTTTTGCACCGCCCGCAATCTTAGCTTTGAGCTTTCTGGCAGATATTCCTTCTTTCCCGGTAAGCTCATCATACATATCCTGCAGGCATGTATCCATAAACTTGAATCTGTTATGCTGTTGTGATGGGATATGCGTGCTGTCGGGCAGCATCACGTGAGCCAGACCGCACACCTTTGAACTCTCATCGTACAAGACAACCCCCAGGCAGGATCCCAGCCCAAGGGTTGATATCTTCTGGGGGGAACGACAGATCTTATAATCTGCCATTCCCACCCGGACCAGTTCACTCATAACGCTCTCACGCTTTCTTCTTTTCCTCTACTACTGCCTGAATATCAAGAAGCGAGATCAGGTTCTGACCTTTCTTTCCGATACCTGCAAGATATGCAGCCTTTTTGTCATCAAGCTTGAAGTTCGGTACCTCGATAGTGTCAACCTCGATATCGACAACCTCTCTAACTTCATCCACGATGAATCCGACACGTGACTGATCCTCCATACGGACGATGATGATACGTGTCATATTTGTATACTCGATATCCTCAAGATCGAATCTTCTTCTGAGACTCATGATCGGAACAACCTCACCACGAAGGTTGATAACTCCTACATAATACTCCTGAGATTTCGCAACTCTTGTGATCTGCTGCATGCGAACGATGTTGTCCACAAAAGCGATATCGATACCGTACTGCTCACCGCCGAGCTTTACGACGATGTACTGTACAATCTCCTGCTGTAAATCCAGGATCTGATCTACCTTATCTTCCATAAGTCAGTCCCTCCTTAAATCAACGTATTAGTATCAAAGATCAGTGCTACCTCACCATCACCAAGGATCGTTGCACCACTAAACAGCTTCTCATTTGTGATATGTCTGCCGAGCGACTTGATGACTGTCTCCTGCTGACCTATCAGGTTGTCTACGATCATACCTATACGCTGATCGCCCTTCTGCATGATAACCACAACGTAGTTTTCAGGCTGCTCCTCCAGCTCCTCGAGCTCGAGAATCTCGTGTGAGCGGATAATCGGAATAACGCTTCCGCGAAGGTTGATAACCTCTTTGTTCTGAACGAAACGGATCTCGTTTCTCGGGATATCCTCGATACCCTGAATATTTGAAAGCGGAATGGCGTATTTCTCATTCATTACCTCGACCATAAGTGCCTGGATAATAGCCAGTGTAAGTGGCAGCTGGATGGAGAATGTAGATCCCTCTCCCTGCACAGTCTTTGCACTGATGCTTCCGCCGAGTGCTTCGATCTTGGTACGAACGACATCAAGACCAACACCACGACCGGAAACGTCTGTGATCTTTTCTGCTGTCGAGAAACTCGGCTGGAACAGAAGGTCGATGTAATCTTTATCAGACATGGTCTCAGCCTGCTTCTCTGTGATAGTTCCCTTTTCCAAAGCCTTCTGACGAACCTTGTCAATGTTTATACCGCCACCGTCATCTCTTACCTCGATGACTACGTTGTTACCATCCTGATATGCATCGAGGAAGATAGAACCAACCTCGTCTTTACCAAGTTTAACACGCTCCTCGTTGCTCTCCAGACCATGGTCTGCAGAATTACGAAGCAAGTGCATCAACGGATCTCCGATCTCATCGATAACCGTACGATCGAGTTCGGTCTCCTCACCTGTCATATACAATTCCATCTTCTTACCCAGCTTGCGGGAAAGATCTCGGATCATACGTGGGAATCTGTTTACAACGCTCTCGATCGGCACCATGCGGACCTTCATGACTGACTCATGCAGGTTCGTGGTGATACGCTCCAGATACTCGATCTGATCATTGAACGCCTGATTGTCTCCAACTACGGCTTCACCGTTGTTTGAAGCGGCAACAAGTCCGTTCTTAGCGATGATAAGCTCGGATACAAGGTTCATAAGCTCATCCAGCTTGTCGATATCCACACGTACCGAACGGCTTCCGACCTTTCCTTTTGAGCCGCCGCCTCCGGCAGTCTTCTTTTTATCATCCGCAGGTGCTGCGGCTGCAGGCTTCGAATCAGATGCTGCAGGTGCTGCCGAACTCTGACCGGCTGCTGCCGAAGCTGCTCCCGCTGCAGGTGCTGCAGCAACATCGATAGGCTCTCCGTCCTCATTCTCCGTAGCGGATGCAGGGATTGGGAAGTCATCGATAAACACCTCTCCAACCTCAGATACGTTCATTATCATATTTTTTATATCCTCCTTGGACTCACCTGTCACAAGAATCCAACTGAAGTCAAAATCGAACTCTTCATCCTCTATCTGCTCGGTAGTCGGAACACTCTTTACGAGTTCTCCCTTTTCATCAACGGATTTGAATACAAGGAAAGCTCGTGCAGACTTAAGAACGCAGGTTTCCTGAAGAAATACGGTGATACCGTAAACATTCTTTCCATCCTGCTTGGCATTGTTCATTGCATTCACTTCAGACTCGTTGACACGAATCTCACGGAAACGCTCCTTCTCTGGATCTCCGCCCTCTGCCGGTGCTGCATCAGCTGCAGGTGCCGCTGCTTCTGAAGCAGGCGCTTCTTCCGCCGGTGCTGCCGCAGGTGCCGCGGGTGCATCATCGCCTCCGCCTTCTCCGTTTAAGAATGCGTTCAAATCGTTGATAATGTCTTCATTGTCCTCTGTTCCTTCATTGCCCTCCGAAGAGATGACGGAAAGATAACCCTCCAAAGCATCCAATCCACGGAAAAGAATATCAACCAGTTTTGAGCTGGCTTTCATGCTTCCGTTTCTGATCTCGGAGAATACGTTCTCCAGGTCATGTGTCAGACGCTGCATACGGGCGAATCCCATGGTGCCTGCCATACCCTTAAGAGTATGAGCCGCACGGAAGATCTCGTTGACCGTATCCGCATCGTCCGGATCCTTCTCGAGCGCAAGCACGTGCTCATTCAGACTCTGAAGATGCTCCTTGGTCTCATCGATGAACAAATCCAAGTATTGACTCGTATCCATATCTACCTCTTTTCTGCAGGCAATCCTGCTTATTTTACTCCTGATTCTCTGACAAGCATCTCGGTCACGCTCTCAAGCGGCACAACCTTATCTGCGACACCTGCCTCTACTACTGCTCTGGGCATCCCGTAAACCACGCATGTATCAGCGCTCTGAGCAACACATTTTACCTGATGCGTGTTGCGGATGAGGGATATCCCACTGCAACCATCTGCTCCCATTCCCGTCAATACCGCTGTTATGATCTCCTCATATGAAGACTCGACAAGTGATTCGAAAAAAATATCCGCACACGGTCTGAGTCCGCCTCGAGGAGGCTTGTCGTTTTCTGAGAAAACACATCCGCCGCCCGGTCTGTGTACGAGCTCGCACTGTTTTCCTCCCATTGCGATATAAACGTTTCCTGCCTTTAACTCCTCTCCGTCACTTGCCTCCTTTACATGTAACGGGCTCATTTCATTGAGCCTTTGAGCAAGCGAATTGGTAAATCCTGCAGGCATATGCTGGATCACCACGATCGGATACGGAAAGCCGGCCGGGAAAAACGGCACGACTGACTGCAATGCTTTTGGTCCACCCGTAGATGACGCTATGACAACAAGCTTTGAACCCTTTATTGTCTTACGCGGTCTTCTGGGGATCGGTGTACCAAACGATACAGTAGGCTTTGGTTCCGGCTTTGCATGGAATGAAGACTTTACGACATCAAGTCCCGTCGCTATGTAAATCTTCTCAAGTAATTCCATTCGGAACTCTGCGAAGTTCTCACCGATGGAACTGATGGGCTTCTTTACGAAATCCATAGCTCCCAACGAAAGAGCTTCTATGGTCTCAACTCCCGTTTCACTGGCAATAGAACTTACCACTATCGACGGGATTCGGATGTGTTTGGCTTCCATCTCTCGTAAAAGCTGTACACCATCCATCTTGGGCATCTTTATATCGATAAGGAGAACATCAAACCTCTCTCCGGCATCGAGATGTTCAAGCGCCGAAAAACCATTATTTGCCGTACCGGCAACAGTCAGTTTATCGTCCTGGCTTATTATATCAGAGATGGCCCTTCTCATGAGTGCAGAGTCATCTATAACCAGTACTTTTTTCATCTTTCGCCTCCAGACATTCTTCTTCTCTGTTCTTCAAAGACGTATTTGACTATGACCTCACGTTCATTGTTTGTTACTCCGTCAAACTCGCACCTGGCATCGGATCTTGAGTCCATGCTTTTTTCGCAATCAATAACATGAGCCATGACTTTCATAGGCAATACACCTTTTTGGAGCGATAAAGGTATGGCAAGCTCTATAGGCTCTCCCCTGTCCAAAGTCTCATTTAAATGGAACTTGACTCCACCGCCGCTTAAGTTTGTGATGGTAGCGGAGCTCCAGTGTTCGGGAGTTTCTTCGAGCTTCTTTTTACACTCCTCCAAAAGTGTATCATTACCTATTCTTTTTGCATTTTCAATCTCTTCTCTGAGTTTTATTTCTTCCTTTGAAAATCTTCTGTAATTGATCTCAAAGGTACACTCCAATCTGTAGAACTTTCTTCTTTGAAACTTCTGCGGATCTGACACAAACAACACATCAAGAACCGCAACCTTTCCGTCATTGTATCTTTTTTTAACTCTTCCTCTGCACTGATAAAGACCCGCTTTGGTAAAAAAGCAAAGATCTATATCCTCGCCCTCTCTCATCGGGACGATCCTTCCGTCATGTAAAGGAGCGGATATCTTGGCAGTTCTCACTTCGTCGAAATCCAGGATCTGACTGGAATACTTCTTGGTATTTTTATCACTCGAAAAGGCAGACCTGACCGGCGTGATCTCTATCTTATTACCGATATCAAATACCTTTTCCATACACTCTCTCCATCATAAAAATATCACGCACTTATTTGCGTCCAAACTTCATCCTGATCACGTTTGTGAACAATCTCATTATACCGAGGCCCTGTTCCTCGATCGGAAGCTCTGCATCACCGAGTCTTGCTGCGATCGAAGTGATCGATCTGGCAGCCTTACTGTCAGGTGCGCTTATCACCACCGGCTCCTGCTTAAGTATCGCCTTGGACATATTATCATCGTAAGGGATGGATCCAAGCAGATCTATGTCGATATTTAAAAATTTATTTACTACCACTCCGAGCTTTTCGTGAAGCTCTTCAGCATCCTTGTTTCCTCTTGTCTGATTGGCGATCAGCTTTACAACTGTCTTTGTCTTTTGATAAGAGGAATTTCTGTTTAATGATTTTAATAATGCATATGCATCTGTGATCGATGTCGGCTCGGGTGTTGCTACAAGAAGGACCTCTTCGCTTGCCGCCACAAACTCCAATACCGAGTTTCCGATACCGGCTCCCGTATCTACAATCACTACATCGGCAAGCTGATCGAGCTCGGACATTTTTTGGATCAGATCCACTATCTGTATCTTGTTTAGATTTGCCATCTCGTTGATCCCGGATCCGCCCGAAATAAATCCGATATTATCCGGTCCGAACGTGATGATATCACGCATCCCCTTACCTCGAAACATCATATCGGCAAGATTGAACTGCGGTCTTATACCCAGCATTATCTCTATGTTTGCCAGTCCGAAATCGGCATCGAGAATAACGACCTTTTTCCCCATTCTGGAAAGTGATATCGCAAGATTAACCGATACACTCGTTTTTCCAACACCACCTTTACCGGAGGTAACAGTAATAACGCGGGACATTTTTTGCGGCATGTTCGGCTGATATTGCTGGCGTTTTATTATATTACGTAAACGTTCTGCCTGATCGTCCATAAGCTACCTCCTTTCCCGGTGTGAACCGAAACTATGACATAAGTTGCTTTGCTACAGATTGCGCATCTATACGCGAGATATCATCCGGAACCCCCTGTCCGTTTGTCACATATGAAAGCGGACACTTTGTATCCATTTTCATATTCAGCATAACACCAACGGATGATGTCTCATCAAGCTTTGTAAAAATGATACTGTAATCAGTTATCTCTGAGTAGACATTTGCTATCTCTTTTAAATCTCTGTACTTGGTTCCCACGGAAAGCACAAGATATACCAAACGTTTCGATATCGGAACCTGATCGAGTAACTCTCTTATATCCTCCATCTGCTCGGAGTTTTTATGTGAGCATCCGGCAGTATCTATAAGAACTACATCATATTTTTCAAGCTCGTCTATAAGCCCTGCCATCTCGGACGGTTCATATATAACCTCCATCGGCACTGAAAGTATATCCGCATATACCTTCAACTGCTCAGCCGCTGCGATCCTGTAGGTATCTGCCGTCACCAGGGCAAGCTTACAGTTTTGTTCAAGCTTGAGTCTTGATGCTAACTTGGCTATCGTTGTCGTCTTTCCGACTCCTGTCGAGCCTAGGAAAAATACAAACTTGGTCGGTTCATTTGGTTTATAATTGATCGTGTAGGGCTGCCCCAACATAAGGATGATCCTCTGATAAACACTTCCGAGAATCTGGTCAACCGCAGCATCCTTCGGAAGAGCTCTCTTTGCCTCATCAAGTATCGCATCAGCTATCGATTCATCCACTTCATTTTGAATCAATTTCTTGTAGATCAGGTCGCGATAAATGGCGCCCTTATCCTTTTCCTCAGGATTCTCTTCTTCCTCTTTTTTATCACGATCATCACGGTCTTTATCCTCATGAGATCGTTTATCCTTGCTTGCCTCGTTTAGTCTTTTTCTGATCTCTTCTTTTTCGCGATCCGAATCTTTTTTTACGACCTTATCACGCGCAGGAGGCTCTCTTCTGATATCTTCATTTTTCTCAGGTTCGCGTTTTTGCGACTCGACAGGGCTTTTCTCTGTCATCTGTTTTTCAAGGATACTTAAAAGTTGTGACAGACGTTCCTCGTTTGATCCTTCAGCCGGAGCGATCTTTTTATCAGATGTAGACGATGACGGCTTGGGAATCGCTTTTTGCGGAGCCTCTAAAGGCGGAACCCCCTCAAGCGGAGGGATCGACACATCAAACTTAGTCCTTTTATTATCCGCCGGCGCAGGCTTGTGTGCAGGCTTTTCTTCCGTATAACTGGTATTCTCGTCAAGCGCTGCCGTTACCTCTACTTTTGCGCGCAGAAAAATACGCATAATGCCTTTCGGATGAACTTTTTTTACATTCATCACGATGGCATTGCTGCCCAATTCTTCCTTCGCCTTTTCAATGGCGTCCTTTTCAGTTTTGGCAAGGTATTTTTTAATAATCATTCAACGCTCACCATCCCAACTGATTGAAGCTCAACTTCTGAGTCAATCTCATTATATGATAATACATGGAGGTTTTTAAACTGCTCCTCCGTGAGTTTTTTAACATACATACGAACTATGGGCGAAGTGATAAGTATCGCCGCACGTCCAAGCTCTTCGAGCTTTCCTGTCTCGGTTCTTACAGACTCCATCAACTTCTGAGTATACTCCGGATCGAGTGCAAGATATGATCCCTGCTCTGTCTGCTTGACCGCACCCATGATCTCCTGCTCGACCTTTGGATCGAGAGTGACCACACTGGTAGGTTCATTGCTGAAGAAGTACTGGTTCGAGATCGCACGCTTTAGGTTCTGGCGCACATACTCGGTAAGCACATCCGTATCGTGTGTGGTAGGCGCATAATCCGCGAGCGTCTCGAATATAGTCACGAGGTCTCTTATGGAAATGCCCTCTGCCAGGAGATTCTGAAGTACCTTCTGAATCTCTCCGACGTTCAGAAGCTTTGGTACAAGCTCCGAAACAAGCGTCGTGTTTGCCTCCTGGACATTGTCTATCAGGTTCTGTACATCCTGTCTTGTCAAAAGCTCTGCAAGATGCGAACGGATGACCTCGGTAAGATGCGTTGCGATGATCGAAGGCGGATCGACAACCGTGTATCCCAGTGACTCCGCACGCTCTCTCTGACTCTCCGTGATCCATATCGCAGGAAGATGATATGACGGCTCGAAAGTGGGAATACCGGAAATCTCTTCCTCGACATATCCCGGATTCATCGCCATATAATGATCAAAAAGGATCTCACCTTCACTGACCGGAACACCCTTTATTTTTATCAGGTACTGGTTCGGATTCAGCTGGATGTTATCCCTCAATCGGATCATGGGCACTACGCATCCAAGCTCTAAGGCGATCTGCCGCCTGATCATAACCACGCGGTCAAGAAGATCTCCTCCCTGATTAACATCTGCCAAAGGTATGATACCATATCCGAACTCCAGCTCGATAGCATCCACCTGCAGCAGCGAATTGACATTCTCCGGCCGCCTTATCTCCTCGGCGGATTCTTCTTCCTCCGCGACGGCCTCCTCTATCTCGGCCTCCTCAAGCGTACCTGCGATCACACGAGATACGATCACAAAGACAATTCCGTATCCGACAAATATTATCAGATTTAACGGTGTAAAAATACCAAGACCAATAAGTGCTATTCCTACTATCATCAGCACCTTTGGTATGGAGAACAACTGCTTTTGCAGCACATTTCCGACATCGGCATCCTTTGATCCCTTAGTGACCAGAATACCTGTCGCAAGTGATATCATCAACGACGGAATCTGCGATGTAAGTCCGTCACCTATCGTCAATATCGAATACTTTTGGATGGCTCCGGAAAAGTCCATCCCATTCATCATTACTCCGAGTGCGATACCGCCGGCGAAGTTGATCATCGTTATGATCAGTCCGGCCGTGGCATCTCCCTTAACGTACTTCGTAGCACCGTCCATGGATCCGAAGAACGCTGACTCCGCCTGTATTTTTTCTCTTCGCTGCTTAGCCTCTTCATCTGTTATGGCTCCGGTATTTAGGTCGGCGTCAATAGCCATCTGTTTACCGGGCATGGCATCAAGTGTAAATCTCGCCGTTACCTCGGATACACGCTCGGAACCCTTGTTTATGACCATCAGCTGCATGATGATCAAAACGAAGAACACGATCGCTCCTACGATCAGGTTACCTCCTCCGACGAAGTTTCCGAAGGTTGATACGACGTTTCCTGCTTCTCCGTTAAGGAGGATATTTCTCGTCGAACTTACGTTGAGTGCAAGCCTGAAAAGTGTCGTCAAAAGCAACAGTGTCGGAAACGAGGACATATCAAGCGCCTCTTCCGAAAAGAGTGCGTTAAACAGAATGACCATGGCGATCGAGATGTTTAGCGCAAACATCAGGTCAAGCAAAAACAACGGGACGGGTATGATCAAAAACAGGATAGGAACGAGCACAAATGCGCCCAACGCTATGTCGGACTTTTGCATATCGGCTTACCTCCTATCTGTTTATTCTAAACGTGATTTCCACAGTGTGTCGAGTGTTATATTGTCCGTGAGGACACGCTTGTGTTTTTAGCCGGCTTGGTCGAGGCTGTAAACATAAGCGAGTATTTCTGCGACCATCTGGTAGAGCTCCGGTGGGATCTCCGCACCGATGTCCACATTGTGATAAAGCATTCGCGCCAAGGGCTTGTTCTCTACTATCTGGACGCGATTTGATCTGGCTATCTCTTTGATCTTTTCTGCGAGGAAGTCCGCTCCCTTTGCGATAACGACCGGGGCTTCTGCCGAGTCTTTGTCATACTTTAAAGCTACAGCGAGGTGCGTCGGGTTCGTGATGACGACATCAGCCTCGGGTAGCTCCTGCATCATACGGCGACGTGAAGCCTCCTGCATTTTTCTACGGATGGCACCTTTGATCTCCGGATTTCCCTCGGAGTTTTTGTACTCATCCTTGACCTCCTGCTTGGTCATCTTCATGTCTTTTTTGAACTTGCGTTTCTGATAATACCAGTCCGCAAAGGCTATCGCCAAAAATACTATCGCAACTCTAAGTGCTATATCAAGCACGGTGTCGATTATCAGACGGACCGCATTCACGGGATCCAGCTGATAGATATTTACGATCAGTCCCCACTCGTCCTGCACATATGAAAAGACAACCCAGAACAGGACTCCAAGCTTTACAAGTGCCTTTATCAGCTCCACGACCTTATCCTTTGAAAAGATCCTTTTCATCCCTTTTATGGGATTGAGCTTGCTGGGCTTAGGTTTTAAAGGCTTGGTTGTTATCTTCCATTTTACCTGCTTAACTCCGACTACAAAAGCTACTAAAACTCCTATCAATGATATGGGAAGAATGGTAAAAAGTACCTGCTGCATTCCCATATTAAATAGATTTTCGCTTCTTCCCAGTGTGAACTCGTTTTTGGCGTAGTCGGCCATATTTGTCATGACATAATAATATGTCTCATACACTCTGTCGTAGATAAACCCGCCGAATATTTTTACACCGAGTATAAGCACCAAAAGCATCGCTGCGGTGTTCAGATCCTGAGACCTGGGTGCCTGACCTTCGTCTCTGGCATCGCTCAACTTTTTCGCCGTCGGTTCCTCGGTTTTTTCACCGCCATCATCCTTGGCAAAAAGCTGCAGGTTATATCTTATCAAACAACTATTATTGACCAAATAATCTTCCACTTTGTTCTGACCTTTCTTGTCTTTATCAGTCAGCTTCAGTCATCCGAGTTGTCTTTCTAAGGAGTGAATCCGTGAACAACATCCGTTATCACATCCTTCATTTCCGTAAAAACAAAATCGGACACCGTAGGTAATGTCTGTACCAACAATACAAGTACAAAAAATCCAACTATCAATTTGATCTGCATTCCCACGACGAACATGTTCATCTGGGGAGCGATACGTGCAAGTATTCCGAGTATTATATTTATCAAAAACATCGCACAAAACATCGGCAATGTTATCCTGAAACCAATGATGAAAAAATTGATGATAAAATCAATTCCAACCTGCACCATATCACGCGGAAAAACCTCCTGTCCCACGTTGAAGTATTTGAAGGTATCGAGTATCGCACGTATTATATAATAGTGCATATTTGTCGCTACCAAAGTAAGCATAAATAATGTGTTATAAATAATACCGGTTACTGTTACCTGAGCATTATTTATCGGATCAAATGTGGATGCCATCGATAGTCCCATATCGATATCCATCAGCTGCCCCGCAAAGTTTAGAATATAGGTACAGCATGCACACATAAATCCAAGAGTCAGACCTACAACAAGCTCCTTTAATATCAGCACGGTATATCCTATTATTCCCTGATACTGAAGCTCCACAACAGGTGTCATAGGTATGATAACAGCAGAAAGCATGATGCTTATTCCCACCTTCATCTGCGGTGAGATAGACCTCATATTAAACAAAGGTGCCACTCCGATGAATCCGGCTATTCGGACTACAACAAGCATATAATACTCGAAGCTTTCAACCGTGAATTCCAATCTATCCTCCAAGTCAGATCGTACATTTCATAGGTTATAAATGCCGCATCTGATCATCTGTCTTTCATGTTAAACAAAACTCGAAAACGAATTACACATCTGTTCAAAAAACTCAACACAGCTTCCCATGATCCATCCGCCAAGTAATAACAGTGCCAGAAAAATAGCAAGCAGCTTCGGTACAAATGTTAGCGTCTGCTCCTGTATCGATGTGACCGTCTGAAAGATCGATATGATCAAACCGACGATCAGCGACACCAAAAGCAAAGGCATCGCACAGCGCAATACAGTAAAGATCATATCTCTTGCTATATCCAATATGTCAGCGTCAGTAAACATAACTAATCTCCAATCTTCTATCCTATGTCACTCAATCTGCGCGCGAGGGAAGTTTATGCATTTCCAGCGACGGATGTCTATCATACGTCGTTGCGCAGAAGCGGTATTAGAAAACTCGTAGAGTTTTCTTCGCGTCGCACAACGTGACGTATGATAAAAAAGCGAAAGCGTGCCGTCGCGGAAAGCATAAAGCTTCCCGGGAGCGCATTTGTAACATTGCTAGTAGAATGTCTTTACTACCTGACCTATCAATAGGTCCCAGCCATCCGCTAAAACGAACAATAGCAACTTGAACGGCATCGATATCGTGGTCGGCGGTAGCATCATCATACCCATCGACATCAGGGTCGACGAGACGACCATATCTATGACTATGAACGGCAGGTATAATAAAAATCCCATGATGAACGCCGCTCTTAGTTCACTTATCATAAATGCAGGAATAAGGACTGTCGAAGGTATCTCATCGATATTCTCTACGGAGACCTCATCCTCTTTTTCCTGTATTTCCAAAAACAGTTTTATATCTTTTCTGTTTGTCTGCTTGAACATAAACTCGCGAAGAGGAGTCATGCCTCGTTCGAGAGACTCCTCCTGAGTTATCTCTCCGGCATCGAATGGCTTTATTGCCTCGTCATTTATCTGAACCATAACGGGCGACATAATGAATAACGTCAAAAACAACGCCAACCCCAACAACACCTGGTTAGGTGGCGAGGTTTGCGTTCCCAATGCCGTACGAACAAAATGAAGCACCACAATTATTCTGGTGAACGAAGTCATCATCAACAGAATAAACGGTGCTACGGATAAGACCGTCAGTACAAGAAGAATACGTAACGGTGCCGAAAGCCCCGTTGCTCCTGCATTTGACGATATTGAAAACTGAAAATCCTCCGGAGAGTCAGGATCCTGAACCTCTCCCGTGGTACCATTCCCCTCGATATGATCCTGATCGGCATCACTCTTTACGGGCGGAGCAGCATAACTGACTGTACCACAAAAAAAGGTTGGCAACAAAAGTACTATGATCAAAAGGCACAAGCGAGCAAATGCTTTTACACCTTTCCGTCTGAACATACGTACCAACCTCTTACAATAGATAATATATTAATTTTTGCGGAATTTGTTCATCATATCCTTGAACGATACCGCACTGTGTTCCTTGTCAACCGGCGTCAGATCAAGCTGATCCTTGGATAATGCCGTCAAGAATGTAATATTGTCTTT
The DNA here is from genome assembly GCA_900318295.1 of uncultured Eubacteriales bacterium. Classification (GTDB taxonomy): domain Bacteria; phylum Bacillota; class Clostridia; order Lachnospirales; family Lachnospiraceae; genus Eubacterium_F. Next base: position 36 of record ONKC01000027.1, on the reverse strand, counting down.
TGACACTCCGATCGCATAATACTGATCGCCGAGTTC
>ONKC01000136.1 GCA_900318295.1 uncultured Eubacteriales bacterium | reverse complement strand
GGATGATGTAGTTACCTCAGGTATTACATCGGTGAAAAAGAATAGTTATAAGAAGATTTCTATAAAAACTGTTAATGACATAAAGTTCGCATTTTTATCATATACTTACGGAACAAATGGACTCTCCGTACCGCAAAGTTCCAAATATCGCGTCATTTATCTCAACGAGATCGATCTGATAAAAAAACAGGTCAAGCTTGCAAGAAAAAAAGCCGACGTCGTTATCGTCAGCTGTCATTGGGGCGATGAAGACAGGCACAATGTCCTGCAGTCTCAGAAGGCCATGGCCAAAAACCTGACTAAATGGGGAGCCGACCTCATCATCGGAACTCATCCTCACGTAGTTCAGACCGCAGAGTGGGTAAAGGCCGGAGGTCGCAAGGCTTTCTGTGCGTACTCGCTCGGAAACTTTATATCCGGCCAATCCAAAGCGGATAATATGATAGGTGCCGTCCTGTCGCTGACCTTCCGCGCCACGGAGGATATGCTGAATGAGACAAAAACCATCGAGATCGTCAAGCCGAAGCTTATCCCCACCGTTACGGATTATCGCGCGGGTTACTCGAAGATCAGAGTGTGGTTTTTAAAGGATTACAAGAAAAAACTGGCAGACACACACGGAGTTCGCTCCGTAGGCGGCGGCCAGTTTAACTACGACTTCATATACGATGTTTTAAAGAAAAACATTAAAAAGAAGTTTCTTGATCTGCCATCAAAAAAGTAAACACCTACATATCAAAAAGGGGCCATAAGCCCCTTTTTTTATTCTTTACCGTCCCAGCAATACGTACATAGTTTCTCTGTCGGTATACCCACCGCTTCAAGCATATCGTCAAGTCGGTTGTACTGAAGCGATGTGAAGTTTAATTCTTTTCTGATCTCCTCGACCATCTTCTCATATTTTTCAGAGTTAGGATCCGTATACTCCTGAAGAATATCCTCCGGAACATCCGTCGTTCCCTCAAGCTTTGCTATGACACGACGTGTGATCAGATCCATCTCAGAACGTGATCTGGAGAAGTTTAAGTATTTACAACCATAAACGAGCGGCGGACAAGCCGGTCGGATATGAACCTCCTTGGCTCCGCTTTCATACAGAAACTCCGTAGTCTCTCGAAGCTGCGTACCGCGGACGATCGAATCATCTATCAGAAGAAGACTCTTGCCCTCGATCAGATCATGCACCGGCAAAAGCTTCATCTTTGCGATCTGATCACGCTTGCTCTGAATGGTCGGCATAAATGACCTCGGCCAGGTCGGCGTGTACTTGATGAACGGTCTCGAGAACGGGATCCCCGATGCGTTTGAATATCCTACTGCGTGAGCAGTACCCGAATCCGGCACTCCCGCAACGATATCCGGCTTGACCGTATCTCTCTTTGCAAGGCAGGCACCGCAACGATACCTCATCTGCTCGACGCTTATCCCCTCATATGAGCTTGACGGATATCCGTAGTATATCCATAAAAATGTACAGATCTTCATATCCTCACCCGGTGCGACCAGAGTTCTCACACCGTCGGGCTCGATCACATCTATCTCTCCAGGGCCTAAAACCTTTAAGTCTCTGTATCCGAGATTTCTGTAGGCAAAATCCTCAAATGTGATGCAGTATGCATCCTCCTTTTCTCCCAAAAATGCCGGAGTCCTTCCGAACTTATCGCGCCCCACATATATTCCCTTCGGAGTCATCACCATAAGTGTGAGCGATCCGTCGACAAGCTCAAGCGCATATCTGATACCGTCGATCAGATTTTCCTTTTGGTTGATGATCGCAGCCACAAGCTCGGTAGCATTGATCTCACCGCCGCTCATCTCCAAAAAGTGAAGTGATGTATTCGAAAAAATCTTCTCTACCAACTCATCAACATTGTTGATCTTGCTCACCGTGGTGATGGCGTAAGTGCCGTGATGGGATCTCACGATCAAAGGCTGCGGCTCATAATCGGAGATACATCCGATCCCCATAAAGCCCTGCATCTCGTGCATATCCTTGTCAAACTTCGTACGGAACGGAGCATTTTCAATATTGTGAATAGCACGGTCAAATCCGTCCTCTCCATACACTACCATACCACCTCTTCTGGTTCCCAGATGCGAATGATAATCCGTACCGAAAAACAGATCAAAGGTACAATCAGACTTTCTCTTTTTCTCTACTACTCCAAAAAAACCGCCCATTTTCTCCTCCAAATTATACCATGCTATAAATAACATCTTATACCGTGCATCGACATATCATGTGCAGCTGTCCAAGCACATCACATATCGTGCAATAATTACTATATCATCACTTAGTCCCAATCGCAACATTTTTTTGAACTTTTTTGACAAGTGCGTAAAAATCATATATAATGTAAAAAGCTGTTGACCCTACATCATATAATACGGAGGATTAACATGAATGTTGTCGGTATCATAGCTGAATACAATCCCTTTCATTCGGGACACGCTTATCAGATCAGACGCGCCAAAGAGCTCGCCGAGGCTGATTATGTGGTAGTCATCCTGAGCGGTGATTTTGTCCAGAGGGGCGAGCCGGCTATTTTTGATAAGTATTCCCGTACACAGGATGCTTTGGAGGGAGGCGCCGATCTCGTTTTCGAGCTCCCGGTGCGTTATTCACTTTCATCCGCCGGTGATTTTGCGTACGGTGGGATCAAAGCCCTCACAGAGCTTGGCTTCGTGACACATGTCTGCTTTGGAAGCGAGCAGGGTGATATAGAAAGTTTTTTGAAGGTTGCCGAAACTCTCGAACGCGAGGACAGATCGAGGACAGAGTTCCAGACGATGCTCGAGGAGAGACTCAAGGAAGGCCTTTCTTATCCCGACGCGAGAGCAAGAGCGCTCATGAACATCATCGGTGACACAGACATCGACGAGCCATTTTTCTCAATGCCAAACAACATACTCGGCATAGAATACTGCCTCGCTCTGTTAAAACTGAAAAGTCCTCTTATCCCTCTTACACTGCTTCGCGAGGGACAGGATTACAGAGATTCGACCAACCCCTCATTGAAACGCTATCCGTCGTCGACGGCGATCAGGGCAGGGATTCATTCAAGCAATACTCCTCACCTGATGCTCGATGATTTTTCGGACCTTATATGCTATTCACTCAGAGACATGATCCGCAAAGACGGCGACCTGAAAAATAACCATCAGGTCATCGACTCGGCAAAGGATCTGTCTTTGGATATATTCGGACGCATTAAAAATGAACTCGACAGCTTTACCTGTGCATCAGATCTTATCACAAACATAAAAACAAAGGCATTTACCGAGAGCAGACTTAAGCGTTGTCTTTTGCAATCCTGTCTCGGTCTGAAGGCCACCGATACTACGATGCCTTATCTGCATCTGCTCGGACTGAATACCAAAGCAGGTCATCTCCTTCGCACGCTGCGAGGAGCCGGCATCGACGAGCCGGGTATATACGAAGACGACAGCAAGGTTCACGTAGTTACAAGACTTGCCGCCGACCTTCCGAGGCTTTCCGAGAATGCCAGACAGCTTTATGAGGAAGATCTTTTTGCGGCGGATGTATACAGATATGTCTTCCAGCGCAAGTACCGCGTGACTCTCCCGAACGAATACCAGCAGGCACCTGTGG
>ONKC01000018.1 GCA_900318295.1 uncultured Eubacteriales bacterium | reverse complement strand
TTGCCGATGTGGGCGGAGAAGGTGACAGATTGATGCTCGGCGGATTCGTCGGCATAAACCGCGGAACAATAGAAAAAAGCTATGTGGTGGCAAGGCTTAAAGCGGCTATAGTGCCACTTATTGCGATTGCTCTTTTGACGTCGATGGTCTTCCTCATCGGAGCAGTGGGATTTATAGCGATTCCGAAGGCTAAACTTGCAGAGCAGGTGTACGCACCGATACAGTCTGATTCAGACCAGGTTAGGGTCATAGATGACGATGAGTCGGAATATCAGGTAACTAAAGATCGCACTATATCATTTAAGTTTAATCAGACAGTGCATATTGACAGAAATACCGGAGAAATATACCTAAATTTTGAGAATCCTTCCTTTTCAGCAAATAAACTTGTAATCTCTCTGGTGCTTGATGACTCCAAAAAGAAAGAAGATCGGACAGTGATAGCACAGTCGGGGGCTGTAGATCCGGGATACGGTTTGCCATCTATCAAGCTAAATGATCGAGGATATGATGTTGTAAACTCGGGTGTAAGAAAAGGAATAGTTGTGCTGACACCGTATGATAGGGAGAATTATGAAAAAGCAAGTATTGGGGTGGAACTTCCCGTGAATATAGAAATAGAGGATAAATAGGAAAAATGAAGAAAAAAAGCAGGCAGATCGTAAGGTCAGGATTGGAGAAAAAGCGAAGAATTATTCTTTTGATAGTCATCATTACAAGCATATTAGCTATTGCAGGAGTGATTATTTACAGTATGATTATTGGATATGAACCTCCGAAGTTTGAGGTAAATGCTTTTGCTGGGACTCCGACACCTGAGGAAAGCTTCCTTTATGATGAGGTAGAGTCAGGATTTGGGTATAAGTTTTCAATTGCGTCCAATTTATATCAGCAGGAGGATCGTACACTTAAGGTGTTTTTTACAAATCCATCTTCAAATGATGTGAATCTGATGTGTGAGGTAAGGTCTGCAGATGATGAGGTGCTCTATGAAAGTGGCTTAATTCATCCAAATGAATATGTTGAATCTCTTGATCCTAAAGGTGAGTTTGAAAACAGAAAGATTGATGTGAATGTAATGATATATGCTTTTGAGCCGGAGACATACTGTAGCGCCGGTACGACCACATTAAAACTCGTGCTTCAGCCGTGGTAGTTTTGTTCTGTGTTTCCTGGGAGCGGATATGTTACCGAGACCAGGTGATTATAGATAAATCATTAACTAAATCATTAAACAAGGAGGTGAGATGAAAGCAATATATGTGGAACATGTATTGTTGAATTGAGAGATTCATCACTGTTTATAGAAAGGAGGCTTATGTGATGAAAAAAAGAAATGTTAAAACATTTACTTCTCTGGTTGTATGCTTCGCTTTTTTAGCAGGAATTGTGCTGATACCAACCAGATCAAGTGCGGAAACAAAAAAGATTGAGGGGACTGGTTCAAAGACATCAACTTCCGCTGATGTAGATGATGGCCCTCTTGAATCAGCAGAAATTCCAATTAATGCGAGTACTAGTGGGTCAGATATCATCTATAGTATTTCAGTGACATATGGGGCTATGGAGTTTTCGTATGGATATGGGAAAACGTGGGATCCTGTAAATCATGCTTATGCTGCAGGAGTTGTGGGCTGGGATCCTTCAAAACTCGATGCGTCTAATAACAAAATCACAGTAGAAAACAATTCAAATTTTCCGGTACATGTTACGTTTTCAGCTGATAAAGATGAGATTGCAGAAAGGTTTAATACGACCCCAAGCGTATCGAATGCCGTGAGAGGTATTTTCAGCGATGACAATACGGATTTTGTAACTGGAGGCAATGTGACAAACCTGATTAAAGACGGAGGAGCTGGTGATACTTCAAAAAGCGTAACACTTGAGATGAATGCAAGCGATTCTAGTGTTACTACATACGTCAGAAAGGACAAGGATATTCCAAAGAACAATACTACAGAATGCACAAAAAGTATATTTTTTGCATTGTCAGGCATTCCAAATAAGACAATAGACACTATGGATAAAGTTGGAAGTATAATAGTTTCAGTAGCTCCAGAGACCGAAACAGTCGTGATGCCACAGCAGCCATGAAATGGTGTTTAGGGTTTGTTTATTTAGATGATCTTAGTGATTGCCTTTTAGTATGAAATAAAAATGCCGCAGTTTTGAATATACCGAAACTGCGGTGTTTTTTTATATGAAAAAAACACTATTGCGTTCCCGTTATCCCTGTGTTATAATCATCATTAATCCCCGCTTTCTGTGCAAGAGGGTTGATTTCTATTTTTCTACTATGTGGTAAGATCCGCATATCGAAGACAAGTAAATAGCACAGTATACGTCGACGCGACGTTTCTTTGATATGTCCGGATCTATGATCATTTCCAAACACCCCAAGTATGCATTTTTTCAATTGACTTAACAGAATTGATTTGATAAAATGGAGGTGTAAAAATGGAAAAACAAACAAAAGATTTACCACGATTTCAAGATGATTATGCAAATCTTGAGAGGGATCTGGCCAAGGAGTGGGATTCGCTTGGCATCGATAATGATTTCATTTTTTACTATGTGATGCAGGACGAGACTCTGCTAATGGATCTCGTTCAGATGATCCTACCTGATGTGCCGATTTCACGTTTGGAGATTCAGGCTCAGAAAACCGTAGATGTCGGATTAGATATCCATGGAGTTCGATTTGACATCTTTGCCAAAGATCAGGATGAGCGAGCTTTCACCGTTGAGATGCAGGTTGTAAACAGGCATGATCTGCCGAAGAGGATTCGATACTATAAGTCTATGGCAGATACTCAGATGCTTGAAAAGGGTGTTAGCTACGATGAACTCAGTGAATCGTATGTGATAATGATCTGCCCGTTTGACATGTTTGATATGGGACTGCATTTATACACGTTTACGTACAGATGCATGGAAGATACAAGCATTGAGCTGAAGGATGGAACGAAGAGCATCATTCTGAATGCAGCGGGAACCGCAAATGACGTGAGCGGGAGTCTAAAAGCATTTTTAGATTATGTGGCAGGAAAAATGTCAGAGGACAGTTATGTAAGGAGGGTCGATATGGCAGTAGAGCTCGCAAAAATGGATGCTGCGCTGAGAAGAGACTATATTGTCCGTAGACAAAATCAGATTGTAGAGGAAAAATGGGCGCGTGAGAAAGGTCGGGCAGAAGGTCGGGCAGAAGGTCGGGCAGAAGGTCGTGAAGAAGGTCGGGCAGAAGGTCGGGCAGAAGGTCGGGCAGAGGGTCGTGAAGAAGGCCGTGAAGAAGGTCTGGCAGAAGGCCGAAATGAACTCGCCCAAGCCATTCGTATGCTAAAGGATGGTAAAGTTCAAGATGATCTGATTTTAGCCGGGATTTCGAAGGAAACGATCGACATGGCAAACACGCTGATTTAACGTAAGAGTGTTTGGAATAGATTATATATATCAAGGAAAAATGTCGTTTCGACGAAGGAGCTCTTGAAAAAGAGCTCCTTTTTGTTTTGGATATTTGCATACGTCTTTTTACTCACAATAAAAAACATCAATAGTATGTTTGTGATATTTTTCGTAGAAAACATAGGGCAAATCGCTACGAACTGCATGATTTTCGCTACGAAAGTTGTTTGACATCAGTGTTGTTATTATGTTAAAATATAAACAGATGAAACAGGGACGACCAAATAGGTCACAAACGATAGGAGAAAAACATGGATTACATTTTTGTATTCCTTGTACTCCTGCCGGCTTCCCTCTTTGATCTCTCCCGCTATCGGATCCCGAATGCGTTTCTGGTAGCCGGTCTTTTGATAAGCCTGATCAGGCGTCTTGAGCTGCAGGGTTTGAACAGTGTGTGGCCCTGGCTCGCAGGGATGATCATCCCTTTGATCCTATATTTTATTCTTTTTCGATTGCGGATGTTTGGTGCATCGGATGGGAAGTTCTTGGCAGTAGTCGGAAGCTATGTTGGCTTTCCGGGTGTGTTTTTTGTACTCTTTTATTCCCTTGTTATCGGAGCATTTTTATCTGTGATCAAGATGATTTATTTTCATAGTTTTATCCAACGGTTAAGTAGGTTAAAAGCATATGTAAAAGGAGTTATCAATACAGGTAAAATAACACCGTATTATAATCGTAAAAAGGATGGAGATTCGTCGGTTATACCGTTTGGTGTAGCTATAGGTTTTGGTACGCTTGTTTCCATGATAGGAGGATTGTAATGGGAGAGAAAAAGCTTTATTTATATATGAATGATACTGAGTATGGGAAGAAACTCAGAAGGTTTCTGAATGTGAACAGACATCCTTTATTGAGGGTTGAAACGGTCACGGAAAAAGAGACGTTTTGGAATGGCAGGAAAAACAGGGAAAGCGCAGATGAGTACTGGCTTACGGATGATGTTGCCGGTGCTATGGAGGATGCGGGGGATTCGAGCTCACTTATGGTACTTACCGAGGACACGGATGAAAAGAGAAATATGATAAGTTGTAGGGCAAAGGCGGAAAACCTGTATGTGACTATACTTTCTGCCATGGCTTTGGAGGTACAAGCCAAGGGTGATATGGGAGCTCCGATGCAGGGAGTATATGGAGTATATGCCCCCTGGGGGGAGGAAGGATCTATGGTAAGTGCTCTGCTTTCACAGAGACTGGCCGCTTTTGGTGAGTGCCTGTATGTGAACTTGTGCGAATTCCCAATGCTCTATATTGAAGAAGAGCATCCAGACAGAGGTCTGGGGGAGATTTTTTTTAGGATTGATTCACCGGATCTGGAAAGTGTGGTTACAAAATCAAAGAGAAAGTTTGGGACAGCGTGGAGGCTCCCGGGTGTTTCGCATTACAGGGATTTGTGGGATGTAGATGAAAAGGATATGGACTTGTTTTTGAAAAGACTTGCCGGAGAATGTGGATTTAGTTATGTGGTTGTTTTGTTTAATGATGTCAGAGAGGCTCTCCCGATGGCGGATGTGATGACGGGTATGTTTTTAGTGAGAAGAAAAAGCGTACTTGCAGATCCTAAGGAAAGATGGATCAGGTATGCGAGTACGGAAAAGAAAGAGGGGATTATCCGACCCGTCATCATGCCTTCGGGATGGGAAGAATGGATAAGTGAAATGGAAAACACAGAGCCGGATAAATGGATGGATGATAATGATAAAAAAGAGTTTATAGATCAGATGACAAAGAGTGAAGGCTATGATTGATGATTTGAAAAACAGGGTCAGAGAAGGCGTGATAGCGGGACTTTTGCCCGGGGAAGAGATAAGCGATGAAAAGCTTTTATCACGCATAGAGGAGCAGATAGAGTCCGTCACAAGAGGTGAGTATCTAAGACTTGATGAAAAGAAAAATATCCGCCATGAGGTTTTTAATTCACTAAGAAGAATGGACGTTCTTCAGGATATACTTGATGATGAAAACGTGACGGAGATCATGGTGAACGGACCGGATCATATATTTGTGGAGCGGGCCGGGGCGATGGCAGAGACAGGATTAAGATTTGGAAGTAGGGAAAGACTTGAGGATATCGCCCAGCAGATAGCATCAACGGGAAATCGAATAGTAAATGAGTCTCATCCCATACTTGATGCGAGGCTTACTGATGGCTCCAGAGTAAATATAGTAGTTCCGCCGGTAGCTATAGACGGTCCGGTCATCACGATAAGAAAGTTTCCTAAGGAAGCGATGACGATGGAAGATCTGATCGGGATGGGAGCAGTGACAAGGCAGGCTGAGGATTTTTTGAAAAAACTCGTTACTGCCCGCTATAACATTTTTATATCGGGTGGAACGGGGGCCGGAAAGACGACATTTTTAAACATACTTTCAAACTTCATCCCGAAAAATGAAAGAGTGATAACGATCGAAGATTCCGCCGAGCTTCAGATCAGAAATGTCGACAATCTGGTAAGACTCGAAGCAAGAAATGCAAATGTTGAAGGAAAAAATGAAGTGACGATAAGAAGCCTTGTAAAAAGTGCACTCAGGATGAGACCGGACAGGATCATAGTTGGTGAGATCAGGGATTCAGCGGCTATCGATATGTTGACGGCGTACAACACAGGTCACGATGGTTCACTGTCTACGGGGCATGCAAACTCACCTGCGGATATGCTAAATCGAATGGAAACGCTGGTGCTTATGGGACTCGATATCCCACTTGCAGCGATCCGCCAGCAGATAGCATCGGGGATTGATATACTCATACATCTCGGAAGACTCAGAGATAAATCAAGAAAGGTGTTGGAGATAACAGAAATAGGTGATGTGATCGATGGAAAGATAGAGTTAAATCCTTTGTTTAGTTTTGAAGAAGAGGATGAAAAAAACGGAAAAGTAATAGGCAAGCTAAAAAGGACTAATAATAGACTAAAATCCACGGATAAGCTTCAGAGAGCGGGGATAGGATTGGAGGATATATGATAAAAAAAATAAAAAGTAAGATGAAAATAAGCCAAAAAAATCCGGTAAATATAAATGATTATAATGTATATCGTTTTACTGCCAGAGAACTTATCTTATACGGATGTATGGGTGCGCTGGCAGGAGGCGTAATGATGTATCTTTTTTATTCGAGTAAGGCAGTGTCTCTGGTGGGAGCGGTAGTCGGTGCACTGGTTTATCAACGGATAAAAAAGCGAGGGCTATGTGAAAAAAGGAAGTGGTCACTTATGACTGAGTTTAAGGATGCGTTATCCTCTATGATCGCAGCACTTACCGCCGGATACTCTATGGAAAACGCGGTCGGTGAAGCGTATAAGGATCTGAAACTTTTATACGGTGAGGATAGGATAATTCTATCAGAGCTAAAAGATATAAAAGCGAAAACGGATCTGGGAGTGCCTATAGATGAAGCGTTTTATGATCTGGGAGTCAGGAGCGGGGTGTCGGATATTATTGTTTTTTCTCAAGTTTATATTACAGCGAGAAAAAGCGGAGGAAATCTCATCAAGATCATGAAAAGAACAGCGGATGCGATAAGCGAAAAAACGGATATTGAACGAGAGGTAAAGACGATGATCGCAGGCAAGCGACTTGAGTCCTTATGTATGATGGTGATTCCGCTTCTGATAATAGTCTACCTGAGGGTGTTTTCTCCGGGATTTTTAACCCCGTTATATCATGGATTTGGAGGAAGAGCCTTTATGAGTTTTGCTCTTGTTGCTTATGTTTTGGCGGTGTGGTGGAGTAAAAGGATCATGAATATCAGTTACTAGTTTGTGTCGGTCTGAGGCTGAAAAGGAGGACGGAAATGAGAAAAAAAGGGAATAAAAAAGAGGGTAAAAATAAAGCCGGTATCGGCAGGGTATTTTTAAAAAACAAGTTCATAAGAACCATGCTTTTCCGTCACGCCTCTACCAAAGAGTTTGCAAGACTTATGGAGCCCAGGGCACGTCCGGAAGCTGAGCTTGAAAAAATATGGGAAAAGAGGATTGGAATAATAGTTGTCCTCATCATCTCGGCGGTGCTGATGTGGTTTATCTGCTTTACGGCTGATCCGCCGCAGTCTAGGATTAAAAACGGGAATTATCTTTCGAGGGTTGATGATGAAGAAGATATAACACTTCATGTTTCGGGAGAGAGTGATGAAGGGAATTGGGAAAAAAGCTTTACATTTAATGTCCCGGACAGGAAGTTTACAAAAGAAGAAAAAGAAAAGATAGAAAAGCGGACAGATGAATATGTCAGAAAGACACTCCCGGGAAAAAACACATCGCTTGAAAGTGTGGATAAAAAGCTAAACCTTGTAGGAAGCGTACCCGGGACCGGAGTCACCTTAGAGTATGAGTTTGATGACAGATATCTCAGAAATGACGGAACACTCATAACGAAAAATATCCCAAATCAGGGGGTGGATACTGAGATAGGACTGATCGCAAAATGGAAGAATTATAAGGGGCAGTTTCACTACACGATCCATCTGCTTGCGCCCGATGTTCCTGCGATAAAAACTGTTATCTCCCAAGCAAGATCAAAGATAAAAAAATCAATCAAATCCCAGCCTGAAAGCAAAGTGATCGAGCTGCCGAAGGAATACATATACGAGGAAGAAGTAGGTGACAAAAACTATATACCGGTATTTCTGATCGTCGGTGCATTTTTCTGTATGCCATTTGTATGGAGATCACAGGAGAAAAACAAGATTAGTGCAAGGCAGGAGCAGTTGATGAATGACCACCCGGGTTTCATAAACAAAATAATGCTTCTTTTAGGGGCGGGACTTACCCTGAGATATGCCATCGAAAGGATATCGGGAGAGTATGAAAGAGAGTTAAAAGAAGGCGGAGAAAAGCATTATGTTTACGAGGAACTCTGTGTAACAATGCAGGAATTAAAGGACGGTGTAGGTGAGGGACAGGCTATAGAAAACTTCGGAAAAAGATGCAGATGTATGCCATATATGAGGTTTTCTTCGGTAGTTACTCAGAACCTTCGTAAGGGTGCAGAGGGGATACTTGCGATACTTGAAAAGGAGGCGAGTGACTCTCTGCTAGAGAGAAAGCAGGAGGCGTTAAGACGCGGAGAGGTTGCCGGAACCAAGCTTTTATTCCCGATGATGGTGATGCTTGGACTGGTGATGGCGATCATAATGGTTCCGGCATTTATGTCAATGTAGTATCTAAAGAAAAGGAGGAAGCGCCATGGAAAGATTGAAAGGTTTTAAAGCGGATCTGACTGAGTTTGTAAGGGATGATGAGGCGATAGGAGTTGTTGAGATCATACTCATCCTGGTAGTGCTTATCGCGTTGGTTTTGTTGTTTAAAGATCAGATAGTTAAGGTGGTAAACAATGCGTTTAAAAGCTTTAATTCAGATTCGGCCGAGATCATCGGTTAGATCAGCCGCAGCTGGAATTACGGTAATGATGTCTTTGGTGGGCGTTCTCATTATAGCTATGATCGGTACATGTGTTGAGACCGCCCGCTACACGGCATGTGCCGGGCAGGGATGTGAGGCGCTGAGGGTTGGCACGGATGCTCTTCTTACGGAGTACTCGAGACCTTTGTATGACAACTACGGTTTATTTTTCATAGAGGATACAGGGACTCCCTTTGAGCAGGTGATCTCACGATATGTCGGTGAGAGTATGAAAAATACTCCGGGCTTTATGGATTTTTTAAAGGGAGAGATGACATCCTTAGAGATCACTGCGAAGACTTATGTCGGAGATGATGAAGCGAAACCTCTGGCTGAAGAGATCAAAGAATACATGAAAAGATTTGTGACGGGAGAAGAACTATCGAAGCTTTTGGGAAAGGTGAGCCGGCTTTCTGATACGGAGGCGACGGCTGAAAGCATCGAAAAGACCGTGGACGAGGAGAAGGAGGATACAAAGCTTGATAACAGGATATTAAGACTGATGTACCTCGTAGACGGTGTGAGGATCTCAAAAAACGGCTCGATAAAATGTGATACTTATTTTGCAAAAAAATATGCGACGGTAAAAGATTATACCGGTGCTGATTTCGGAATAAGAGAAAGCGTTGTCTGGAAAAGCGTTAAAAAACAGATCAGTAAAAATCCGACTACATTTAAAGATATAGGTCCGAAGTTTTTATCAGGGGTTAAAAAGGTCAGAGAAAAAACAGAGGAAGCGATCAGGGAAGGAGAAAGACTTAAAAAGGATTATGCGACCGGAAAGCACAGTGATATGGCTGCGAGAGTTATCGCAGGATTGCCTTCACTTAGCGGAAACTTAAGAGTATTAAAGGAGACAGAAAAGCTTATTACAAGCTCGGATCCGGCTGATCAAAAAAGAGAAAAGCTTGTAAAACTGTGGAAGGATTATGATACTGACAGCCTGTCATTTGATTATTCGGGAGCCGGTACTGCAAAGGGAGATGATGCGTCTCCGCTTGATGCGCTGGGTGGGGCTATAGGTGACGGTATTCTTTCCCTAGTATGTAAAAATCCTGATAAGCTTTCAAAAAAAGGAATTAAAAATCCGGATAAATATGCAAAATACTATAAAGAGTCTCCCGAAAATAAAGATGATTATACAGCCAGGGTAAAAAAGCTTTCTTCCGATGAAAAGGTTGAGCTTGGCGGGACGCTTGGGAGCATAGCCGAGTACGGACTTGAAGAGTTTATGCTTGATAGTTATATAACTAAAACGTTTTCAAGCTATACGGAAAAGAAAAATAAAAAAGATAAGGATGGAAACAAGTGGAAGAATAGCCTGGATTACGGATGGGAGTATGTGGTTGCCGGAGAAAAAAGTGACAAGGCAAATCTGGAATCAGTTGTCTCGAGAATTCTTGTGCTTAGGACAGTTACGAACTTCACGGCGATCATCGCCGATCCGGTAAAAAGGGCAGAGGCTTTTACGGCTGCCGTTGCAGTGGTAGGCTTTACCGGCTTGACATTTTTAATTCACTTTACTCAGACGCTGTTTATCGCGGCGTGGGCTTTTGCGGAGAGTCTGTGCGATGTGGCGGCTATACTCATGAAAAAAGATGTTCCTTTGATAAAAACAAGTGCGCAGGTAAAGACTTCGTTTTTTGAGATTTTTTTGTTGACTAACTCGTCGATTCGATCAAGGGCAAAAAGGTATCTGCCTGAGAAGCCTTTGTCTTTCGGGTATAAGGAATACGTGATCATGTTTCTGATGATGACGTCAGGAAAAACAAGGAGGTATAGGATTATGGATCTGATAGAAAATGATATGAAGAAAAATGGTTACGAGGGTTTTTCTTTTGGAAAGTGTGTGTTTGAAATGGAGACAGAGGCAGACTTTAGTTTCCCATCGAAGTTTTTTCATCTGCCGGGCATAGCGCGGATTTTGAATAGAGATCTGTCCGGGTACAATTATAATTGCAGGATAAAAGCAGGGTATATTTAATTAATTAAAAATGCGGATCAACGAGGTGGGAGAGGGTATTCTATTATCAGTTGACACAGCCCGTATGGAAAGGAGGGTCTTTGTTGCAACTATCGATAAATACTTTTATTCTTAGAAAACATACACAGTTCAACACATACTCAGATCGTGATAGGATACCCTCTGCCGCCTCGCTGACTGTTGAAGCGGCCCTGGTGCTCCCCATTCTCCTCTTCGCGGTGCTAACTATCGCGTATCTTGGGTTGCTTGTAAAAACAGAGGATGAGGTTCGGCATGCGATGGTAAGGACCGTGACTGAGGCCTCTGCCGAGGTAGGGGCCGGTCTGACATCGCAGGCAAAAAGTATGCTTTACTATCGTGGCAAGTTGATGGCTTACCTTGGTGACACTTCGCTTACAACGAATCTGTACGGCTCATCATTTTTAGAAGAAAATGATGAGATAGAGTTGGTCGTAAACTATGCAGCATCTATTCCGTTTCCGTTGTTTGGATATTTAAGGCCACATTTTTCCGAGAGGATCAGAACAAGAGCTTTTGTCGGAGTGGATACGAGAGGGATGCCTGAGGAAAAAGAGGATGTTATAGTTTATATCACACCTACCGGCAGGGTGTATCACAGAAATAAGAATTGTACTTATCTGAATCTCAGTGTGTCCAGGCTTAAGTATGGGGATATTGCGAGGATGCGAAACTCGGGCGGGGCAAAATATAAGCCGTGTCACAGGTGTGCCGGAGGGGGTGCTCCCGGATCGGATAGTGATGTGTGGATCACAAACTACGGAGACAGATATCATACGAATCGTGGGTGCTCGGAGATCAAAAGGACCGTGCAGGAGGTGCTTTTATCGGAGGTTGGTAACAGGGCACCTTGCAGCAAGTGCGGGATGCAATGAGTAAAACATGGTATATGACATTCTGATCTGAAAATATGAAAGGTGTCTGGTGAATTATGGGTGTTGTGGATATGATTATTGCAACTATTATTGTTGCCTACTTATTGATCATGGCAATTATTGATATTAGGAATAAAGCGATTCCAATCGTACCGGGGGTGGTGATGCTTATCGTCGTGGCAGTGGTAAGGCTGGTGATGGGAGTGAGCCCGATCACTGTGGGTGCCGGTATTGGGATAGGTGTTTTATTATACGGGGTAAGTCGGATCAGCAGAGGTGAGATAGGTGAGGCTGATGGGCTTGTTTATGCTGTTACCGGGGCGGCGTTGGGGATGCTTAAAAATTGTGAATTGTTACTTGTGAGTCTGCTACTTGCTTCTTTAGTCGGTTTGGTTCTGCTTATTTTTAAAAAGGTAGGTAGAAAATACAAGCTTCCTTTTGTGCCATTTACTTTGGTTTCATATGGAATGGTGATGCTTCTATGAGGATATTTTTATACAAAAAAGGATCGGGTTACTATACGGTCGAGGCGACCTTTATTGTCACTATTTGTATCGTTGTTTTGATGGCTATATTATATACCGGATTGTATGTGCATGACAGGATCATAGTTGAGACTGTCACGAGCAAAGATGCGTCGTTTTGGATACATCAGGATGAGGATGATAAGTGGAGTGAAGAAGAGTTTGCGGATGAAGTGAAAAATGATTTGTTAAGAAAGCTATTTTTGTTTAGAGTTCATCATGTCGGCGTGGATGAACTGCTGATTATGAAGACTATAACGGTGAGCTATGACGTGCCGGTATCCCTGGGATTCTTAAAAAGAATATGGAGCGGAAGGGACGGATTTCGGGAAGAGAACATACATATAACCGAGGTGCGACCGGCAAAGTGGAAATGGGATGCGGATGCGATCAAGGAGTTAAAAACATCAAAAGAAAAGTGACTATATAAGCTTTATTCATTGATGAAAAATATGATAAGGATACGAGGAGAGTCAAAAATGATCAAAGAACGGTGGAGCGACAGTACAGGAAGTTATATTAGATTAAGCGGCGATGATAAGGAAAGAATGTGCGACAGTATACTGTCGGGAAAATGTGTGGAGGGTATTCTTCCGCTTGATATAGAGTATGTGAACGGTAGCCGTGAATATGTGTATGAGACGTCAGGTTACAGGGTGATGTCAGAGTTACTTGAGGATAATCCGCTTTCGAAAGAACAATGGGCAAAGCTGTTATCAGATATAGTAAAGATCGGATGCGAACTGGAGGAATATCTTTTAAGCATGGAGCATATGCTGATCACGCCAGACACGGTTTTTATACGACCGGATGATATGAGGGTTGGATGTATCTTTTGTGCAGAGCATAACTCGCCTATGGCGGAAAAACTCAACAGACTTTGTGAACAGGCGTTAAAGTTTCCGGAGTATGACAGGGACCAGGCGGAGTTTTTATACAGACTTCATTCCGCAACCATAGGAGCAAACATAACTGTAAATATGATTCGAGAGTTTCTTACAAAAGAAGGAGGAGAAAATGAAGAAAAAAATAAGCCGGAGAATGATGAGTCATCGCAAGTTGGGAGGTTTATTTACGGAACAGTGGAGAAGGCAAGAACAAATGGAAAAAACAAAAGAATTGAGAATGAAAAAAGTGTATCGAAAAATGGAAAAGAATCCGAGGTTAAGACGGGCGTAAAGCAGTCATACGCGTTCTCTGTCGGTATGGTTTTAGCAGGTATACTGGTTCCGACTATCTGTTTGTATCTTGGTGTTTTTTCATCGCAGGTTTCCGGAAGTATTAACATAACAAAAACAGTCGGTGCATATGCGTTTTTCATTATTGTTTCTCTATATGGTGCTTATCGCCTGCTGCCGAAAAAAGATCATGTTTTGGTTTGGGAAGAAGAGGAGGATCTGTCGATATGTCTTTTACCTCAGAGTGCGGGGCTCGGTGCGATGCCGGTGAGTATCCTGCCGTGGAAGATCGGGAGGGATGAAAGACAGGTTGATGCCGTTATCGACAGAGAGGGTATATCTCCGATCCATGCAAAGATAGAAAAGGAAAGTGCATCGGTATTTGTGACCGATGAGGAGTCGAAGGAAGGAACGCTTCTAAATCGAAACAGGCTTGTACCCTGGGAGAAAACCAGGATAAAGGACGGTGATATCCTATCCTTTGGCGGGACGTCGTATGTTGTGGAGATAACGGTATAGGATCTCATCCTAGCCTTCTCCGAAGCAGGTGCCCATGGCCCTTCAGCCACCTATTCCACCTGTCATAATCAGGATAGACTCGATACACCTCCCGGTAGAAGCGTTCGGAGTGATTCATCTCCTTCCGATGGCACAGCTCATGTACCACGATCGCATCGAGCACCTCGGGCGGTGCCAGCAGCAGAAGGCAGTTGAAGTTAAGATTCCCTTTGGCCGAACAGCTTCCCCATCGGGTCTTTTGATGACGTATGGTGATCTTGCCGTAGGTGACTCCAACCATAGGTGCATAGTGCTTTACCCTCTCCGGGAAGATGTCGCGTGCACGCAATGTGAGTTCTTCCAACTCTTTACCGGTCAAAGGCGCATCGGGCAGATCCTTCGCAGCTTCGCGCTCTTTTTCCAGACGGGCGATGGTCTTTTGAATCCATCCTTCTTTTTCATCAACAAAGTAACGGATATCTCTCTTGGCGACCCATCGTGGCGCCCGAACCACTACATTTAGCTCAGGGGTTACCTCAATGGAGATCGTCTTTCGTTTGCTGCGGATTATCTGATAGGAGCTTTCTTCTATACTCATTTATGCTCATCCTTTCCGGGTTTTCGCAGTGCTGCTTAGGGGTGTCGATCATCCTTTTGAAGAGAATCTGATCTCATCCCATACCATATCCGTGGTTTTCACTCTCACAGGGTAACATATTTGTCATGATAGTTCAAATTTTTTTGAATGTATCCTCCTAGTGTATCATAGACTGTAAACGATGCATGGATTCATAAATCCATCCTCAACGGGCGCTTGAAATAAGCGCCCGTTTGTGCTATAATGTGCCCATGAACGGAGAACATATATTCTTAAGCTATCAGTTTGCCGCTTTCATAGCAGGCACTTTTATACTGTATTATATTGTTCCCAAAAGACTCCAGCAGTGGTTACTTCTGCTGGCAAGCTTGGGTTTTTATTTATGTGCGGGATGGACTTACCCGATCTATATAATTACGACTGCTACTGCGGTATATATGGCCGGGTACTACATGGGAAGTCAGGATGAGATCTATGACAGGATGAGTAAAAGAGCATCCAAGGAGCAACAAAGGATGCTAAAAAAAGAGTTTACATCAAAGAAAAAAACGGTCATGCTGCTTTGCCTCATCTTCAATCTCGGCATACTGGCAGTGACCAAATACAGCGCATTTTTTATCACTAATATTAATAGTTTTTTATCAGATAAAAATGAGATATCCGTGCCGGATCTGATAGTTCCGCTCGGCATATCTTTTTATACTTTACAGGCGATCGGCTATCTGCTCGATGTGTATTGGGGACGGTGTAAAGTACAGAAAAATTATCCGAAGCTTTTGCTGTTCGTGACATTTTTTCCACAGCTTATACTAGGACCGATCAGCCGGTACTCAGATCTGTCAAAGACGCTTTACAGGAAGCACTATTTTGACAGGATCATGGTTGGGCAGGGCCTGCAAAGGATACTCTGGGGGTGCTTTAAAATAATGGTGGTGGCAGACAGATTGTCACCTGCCGTGACTGAGTTGATCTCAGGTGCGGATAACTACACCGGCGGATATGTTTTTATACTGATGATCTTCTGGGCGATAGTCTTGTATGCGGATTTTACGGGCAGTATAGATATCGCGATAGGTATCGCACTGATATTTGGGATAAGAGTAGAGGAAAACTTTGCCAGACCGTATTTTTCAAAAAGCGTCTTCGAGTATTGGCAGCGCTGGCATATCACTATGTCAAAGTGGTTCAGGGATTATGTGTTTTACCCGTTTGGCACTTCGAGGACACTCCGAAAACTCACGATCGTTTCAAAAAAGCGTTTTGGAATGAAGTTCGCGAAAAGGGTATCAGTCTACACATCGACGATGGTGTGTTGGATAGCGATAGGAATCTGGTGCGGAGCCGGGTGGCGCTTTGTCCTGTGGGGATTGGCAAACGGTATCATCATTTTGATATCCGCAGAGCTTGAACCGGTGTATGAGGGCTTTCGTAAAAATCATCCCTTACTTATCACATCACTTGGTTACAAGCTGTTTCGGATCGGAAGGACATTTTTGCTGATGTGTGCCATCAGGATGATCTATGTATATGACTCTGCAAAGCTATCTTTTAAGCAGTTCTTCAGAATGTTCACGGATGTGTTTGCGTGTCCGGTTGAGGGTGAAAAGCTACTTGGTATGGGAGTGAGCGCGACGGATTATATCGTTGTTGCTTTTGGTGTATTTTTGATGGTCATCATAAGTCTGTGCGGAAGAAAACAAAGGGTTAGTAGGAGACTCATGCGCACTCCTTATGTTGTCAGATATATGCTGTTACTATTGCTGTTTTTAACAACGGTGATGCTTGGAAAGTACGGCCTGGCAGTCGATCCGGCACGGTTTGTTAGCGAGTAAATATCTTTAAGCGAAACATAAAAACAGGAGGCAGGATGAAGCTTTTTAAAGGGATTTTTATTTTTACTTTATCCGCGGCAGTTGCTGTCGCTTCTCTTGGAGCGCTTACCAGATTGGTTCAGCCCAAATACGATGGAAGTGAGTTCCCGGTAGAGGGAAGCTTTACCGCCGAGTACTATGATGAGACATCAGAGCATGATGTATTGATGCTTGGTGATGACGAGGTTTATGAGAACTTCGATCCAATCTGTCTTTGGAAAGAATACGGGATCACAAGTTATATTCGCGGAAACGCTTCCCAGCTTGCCTGGCAGTCCTACTACATGCTTGAGGATGCGCTGAAAAATGAAACGCCTAAGGTCGTCATCTACGGTGTACGGGCGCTTACATATGATAAGCCTGTGCGCGAGGAGTACAACCGGATGGTGCTCGACGGAATGAAGTGGTCGAAAACAAAGTGGGATGCCATAAATGCCTCGATGTGCAAGGGTGAAAAAATGATAGATTATATATTCCCGTTACTTAGGTATCATTCGAGGATCACCGAACTTAAAGAGGAGGATATAACTTATTATACCGCACCCAGAAAGGTAACCTGCAACGGATACTATATGAGGATAGACACCCTGCCTGCAAGCAAGGGAGCAGATAAACGATCAGTTAAAAAAGTCGATAATGAAGTAAAGTTTGCGGATCGCCCGATGAAGTATCTCGAGATGATGAGAACACTTTGTGAGTCAAAGGGCATAAAGCTGATCCTTATAAAATCTCCTTCGCTTGCACCGGGATGGAGTGATGCTATGGAGCAGCAGATCGTAAGTTATGCGACTGAGCATGGGTTAGCGTACATCAATTTTAACAACTTAAAAAAAGAAACTGAAATAGATTATGAAACCGACACCTATGACGGTGGTTTGCATATGAATTATAACGGGGCTTATAAGCTGTCAACATGGTTTGGAAAAGAGTTAAAAGAAAAGTACGGAATAAACGACCACCGTGCCGACAAAAAGCTGGCCGGAGTATACAGAGAAAAGGTCGAATGGCAACAAAAAATAATAGATGCTCAAAAAGCAGAACTCGATCTGTACGGTGAGATCAGGAACTATTAATAAAAAACAATCGAACGAAAGGATGTAAATCATGAAAAAAAGATGCTATGACAAAGTGTATAATGCTCATAAAAAATGGGCATTATTTGTCATGGCGTTTTTTATGTTTATAACGATACTATCACCGGCGTACGTGACACCTGCAAGCGCGATAGAGGTGGTATCGGGAAGTGCCATAACAGGGCAGGCAGTATATAGCGAAGCGTTGGGAAGTCTCAGATCATATAAGGACAGACCGGTGATCACAGGATATTTCAGCTTCAGAGGGGCGTCATCAATAAAGGATCAAAGGGAGCGATTCTTTTATTCCGACGGTTTTTTTTCCGATCCTGCAACCGTGTACGACGAACATCTGGCGACGATGTCGATGTGTCTGGCGGGAAGCGCGATGTCATCCTATGACGGAGCGGCGATAGACTATCCGACAAAGTCGTGCAATGTAAGAGAACTATTGGATAGGATCGGGTGCACGGATGTTTGCGTAAATGCAGACTTTATGGTGAAGCCGGGTGAGGATACGATCGGAGTATGTCTCGGAAGGAAAAAAATAGAAGTAAACGGAGAAGAGTTCACCCTCATTCCGATCGGCATCAGGGGTGCGGGCTACGAAAAAGAGTGGATTGGAAACATGAAGGTCGGTTCCGAGGGTGATGCGCTTGGATTCAGAAAAGCGTGTGACAGAGCGAAAGAAACTGTGGATGCTTATCTGAAAAAATACAATATAGACAGTACTAAAACCAAGTTTTGGATCGCCGGCTTCTCAAGAGCGGGAGCTGTTACAGATCTTCTCACGGCAGCGCTGACTGATGCATATGATCCGACGGGCGCCAATGTCTACGGGTATTCATTTGCCACTCCGCAGGGAGCATACAACAAGTCAAGAAGCTATCCGAACTCCCACTGTACCATCAATTCATCCGATGCTGTTCCGATGGTGGTACCGTCATACATGGGCTTTTCGCACTACGGAGATGACGTGCTGATAGAAGACAGATCGGAAGAGTTTAAAAGCTATAGAATGGGCGTTGACTATGCAGTAGACGTAGGCGGTTTCAAGGTTCCGCAAGATATCCATTTTTCAGAGACTGATAAGTATCCTACTCAAAGAGCTTACTTAGAAGAGCTGATGAATGCGATACAGGGTGCGGTTGCTCCCGACCGACAGGCCTTTTCTACCCAAAAGGTGGAGGGCGGTGATACGGTAGAGCAGATCCTGGCAAAGCTTATGAAGTTTTTGATGACGTCGGAATCCGAGCATGTGGCAGAGGTGGCCGATGCGGTTTCCGGATTCAAGGACAGACTAGGCTTCGATGGATTGTTAAAGCTCTCCGAAATGGTCGATGCCGTCAAGGAAGGGATAAACACCCTGGATAAAGAAAAGCGTGATGAAATATATGCAGCGACCTGGATCTGGTTCAAGCCCGGCTTTGAAAGCAGCTTGAGCAAAGAGGAGTTTGAGAATCTCGGAAAAATGTGGGAGTCGATGGTATATGTGGTATTTGAGATAGCTCACTATGACTACGTCCATTCCGGAAGAGAAGGCTTTGCTCTGATCGGAACAATGATGAAAAATCTCGCTCTCATAGGAGGCGCTCACAATCCGGAAAAATATTTAACCATGGTAAAGCAGAGGGACAATTTTTATATGAATGAGGTAGGAAATCCCGTCGCGCGTACCGACGAGGTTTTCAGGATAGGCGAGTCAGGGGATGTAAACGCCGTAGTTTATTCGGAGGGAAAGCCCGTCGCAGTGATAAGCGAAGGCCGTATGGAAGCGGCACACGACGGATCGGTATGTACGCTGAGGTTGAGTGATAAGGGAAGCGAACTAAAGGAGACAGGTGATGGAATCCTTTATACAAATCCGGCCTCCGATAATGAGAGAGCCATCACCATGGCGCCCGATAGGGATTATAAAGTCGTACTTATCGCCGGAGATCGCGGTGAGGATGTGGAGTTTCAAAAATGGACCGACGAAAGCGGAAAAGAGCTATCTCAAAGTGAGACCTTTGAGATCAGTGTCAATCATGGGAAAGCATCGTATACACTTATAAAGCCGGTGTACAGAACCGTGCCTAAGCCGACGCCCGTACCTCCCACACCCGTACCGGAGAATCAGCCAAACGAGACTCCTGGAGGGATACCCGGGTGGATATGGATCGTTGCCGGAGGTGTGCTTGCCGGGGGCGGCGCAGGAGGCGCATTCTACGCGAGAAAAAGGATTAGGAAAAAGAATAACGGATAACTTGCATTGATGAGTGTTTTTTGCTATAATATAAACTTGCGTAAGTTTAGGCGGAGTATTTGACATAAGTTGAAAGGAGCATCACAAAATGGGTGAAAGCAAGATTATGCTCGGAAACGAGGCGATAGCCCGAGGAGCATGGGAAGCAGGAGTTAAGGTCAGTGCGGCCTACCCCGGAACCCCCTCGACCGAGATCAGTGAAAACATCGTAAACTATCCCGAAATCTATGCGGAATGGTCACCAAACGAAAAGGTGGCAACAGAGGTTGCGATAGGTGCATCGATGAGCGGCGTCAGAGCTATGGCATCGATGAAACACGTAGGACTTAACGTCGCATCCGATCCGCTCTACACAGTATCATACATCGGATCAAACGGCGGACTGATGATCGTCGTTGCCGACGATCCGGGACTCTACAGCTCACAGAACGAACAGGACACCCGCGCGATAGCGCGTGCGGCGTTGGTTCCGGTTCTCGAGCCGTCGGATTCACAGGAAGCAAAGGATTTTGTCGGAGAGGCGTTTAAGATAAGTGAGCAGTACGATACGCCTGTCATCCTCAGGACTACAACGCGTCTCGCACACAGCCAGGGCTTGGTGGAGTTAAAGGACAGAGTCGTACCTGATGACAAACCTTATGAGAGAAATCCCGGTAAAAATGTCATGATGCCGGGTAACGCCATAAAACGTCACCTCGTAGTCGAAGATCGTATGAATCGTCTCGAGGCAGACAGTTCGGATTTTGATATCAATAAGGCCGAATACAACGATACAAAGATCGGCTTTATCACAAGCGGTATCCCTTATCAGTATGTGAAGGAGGTATTCCCCGAGGCTTCTGTTCTTAAGCTCGGAATGGTATATCCTCTTCCGAAAAAGCTGATCGAGGAGTTCGCATCCAAGGTTGACAAGCTTTACATTTTTGAAGAGCTTGAGCCTGTTATCGAGGAGCAGGTTAAGGCCTGGGGAATCGAGTGCGTAGGCAAGGAGATCTTTACAAAGCAGGGCGAGTACAGCGCAAATCTTCTCAGAGAGAAGCTTTTGAGTGAGAATGTGCAGACAAAAGCGTACCCGGATCTTCCGGCGCGTCCGCCGATACTTTGTCCGGGTTGTCCGCACCGTTCTACCTTTAGCGTGCTCAAAAAACTTAAGCTTCACGCAGCAGGCGATATCGGTTGCTATACACTCGGAGCCGTTCCGCCGCTTTCTGTCATCGACACGACAGTTTGTATGGGTTCATCCATCTCGACACTTCACGGAATGGAGATGGCCAAGGGCAAAGAATACATAAAGAACTGGGTAGCTGTGATCGGAGACTCAACATTTATGCATACCGGTGTAAACTCCCTTATCAATATGGTTTACAATCAGGGAACCGGTACGGTGATCATCATGGACAACTCTACCACGGGTATGACCGGTCATCAGGATCATGCTGCTACCGGAAAAACTTTGCAGGGCAAAGAGGTTCCTGCTATCAGCATTTACAAGCTGTGTCAGTCGATCGGTGTGAAAAATGTAGTCGAGGTCGATGTTTTTGATATAGAAAAGTTTGAGCAGGTTGTAAAGGAAGAGGTTGCAAAGGATGAGGTTTCGGTGATCATCGCGTGCGGACCTTGTGCACTTTTGAAAGGGATGAAGTTCCCGAACAAGTGCGTACCGAATCCGGAAAAATGCAAGAAGTGCGGCGCATGCTTAAAGCCCGGATGTCCGGCTCTTACCAAAAATGAAGACGGTACTATTTCGATAGATGAGACTATGTGTAACGGTTGCGGACTTTGCAAGAGACTTTGCAAGTTCGATGCTATTGATATTGTTCAGAAATAAGGAGACTAGTGTGAAAAATCACATTGATATGCTGATTTTTCACACGGCTGTTTGTGACGAGCCCAAACAGCCTTTGATCCGACATGCGTGCCGAAAGCACGCATGCGGTGACTCGCACAAGTGCTCGTCGTGGAGGATTAATATGGAAACGAAAAATATAATGATCGTCGGAGTCGGCGGACAGGGAACACTCCTTACGAGCAGGATCCTGGGAGGTATCATCAGGAAAGCCGGATACGACGTAAAGCTTTCAGAGGTTCACGGAATGGCCCAGCGCGGTGGATCCGTAGTTACCTATGTTCGATACGGTGATGTGGTCAGAGAGCCCATCGTAGAGGAGGGGCAGGCTGATCTTTTGATCGCTTTTGAAAGACTTGAGGCGATGCGCTACGCGCACTTTTTAAAGAGCGACGGAGTTATGATAGTAAATGATCAGAGGATGGACCCGATGCCCGTAGTGATGGGTGCGGCAGAGTATCCGAAAGACATATTAAAAACTCTGGAAAAGGATCACAAGGTCATCTCTATCGATGCTATGGATGAGGCGAAAAAACTTGGAAATGCCAGAGTTTTTAACACTATTATCATAGGACTTGCTGCTAAAAACATGGATTTTGAAAAGCAGCAGTGGCTTGATGTGATAGCGCAGACCGTTCCTCAAAAGACTGTAGAGATTAACCAGAAAGCATTTTTAGTCGGATATGAGGCGTGAGATAACTTTTTGTGGGAGAAACGATGATAGTTGATATTCATGCACATACTTATCCGGAAGAGATAGCGGAAAAAACTGTTAAAAAACTCGGCGAGATAGCAGGGATCAATCCTCATACGGACGGTACGAACAAAGGCTTGTCCGAAAAAGCAAAGGAAGCCGGGATAGACTATACCGTTATCCTCCCCGTGGCAACAGATCCGCGTCAGGTTGCAAAGATAAACGAGACGGCATATAAGACAAATCTTTCTTCCGGGAGAAAAAGATTACTCTCCTTTGGAGCGATCCATCCCGATTCGCCGGATCACAAAAGAGTTCTGAGAGGTATAGCATCTCTCGGGATAAAGGGGATCAAACTTCATCCGGATTACCAGGGGACATTTTTTAACGATGATAAGTATAAAAGGATCGTGGAGACCGCGACGGAACTCGGATTGTACGTGGTGATACATGCGGGAGTGGATATCGGGATGCCGGACCCCGTGCATGCGACACCTGATATGATCAAAGAGGTTCTTCGCGACACCGGATCCGACAAGCTCATACTTGCCCATATGGGAGGCTGGAAGCTTTGGGATGAGGTGATGGAAAAGCTTTCAGGCGAGAATGTCAGGCTTGACACCTCCTTTTCGACAACAGCCGCAGAGGTTGACGGTATGCTTACCGAAGACAGATTTGTAGAAATGGTGCATGCATTCGGTGCGGACAGGATACTTTTTGGGACCGATTCACCGTGGGCCTCGCAGAGAAAGAGTCTCAAATGGATCGAAGGATATTTTATGAGAAGAAAAGTCACGAAAAAAGAAGATGAATTCAAAAAGCTCGAGGAAGAAATGGTGGAGAAGGGCTCTATGGTGACGCCCCTCGAGCGTGAGGCTCCGCCGAGTATCGAGGATATCGAGGAGGCTCTTCGAAGAAGAGAGGAACAGACCATGAGGGAAGAAGATCCCGAGTTTGTTTCTCCCGAGGAGGAAGAGGTATTCCGTAAAAAGAAAAAAAAGATAGTCGGGATCGTTGTGTTGGTGACGATCCTTTTGGTGCTTGGTGCAGGCGCATTTTTCGCGTGGAAACTGCTTGGACCCAGCACAAAAAAAGCGGATATAGCAAAAGAGTTCAATCTGGAAAAAGATGAGATAGCGCTTATCATCGACGGAAAGCTTTCGGAGAGCAAAGGTCGTATCGTCGGCGGTAAAAAATACATACCGTCCGATATCGCAGGCTTATATATGGACAACCGTATCTATGTCGATACGAAGGATAAAATCCTTTCCTATGCGACAGAGGATGGAGTGACAGACTACGCTCTTGATGAGGAAAAAGACGGTAAAA
This sequence comes from uncultured Eubacteriales bacterium, assembly GCA_900318295.1. Taxonomy (GTDB): domain Bacteria; phylum Bacillota; class Clostridia; order Lachnospirales; family Lachnospiraceae; genus Eubacterium_F. Next base: position 6,347 of record ONKC01000018.1, on the reverse strand, counting down.
AGCCGCTTGTTGATGTGAACGGAAGTCTTTACGTCGCTCTTGATTTCATCGCGGAGAATGCGACCTGTGAGTACAAGGAGTATGAGGATCCGAGCCGTATTACTGTTTTTTATGACAGGGCAAAGACCTATACGGTAGCTACGCTCGGTCGTGAAGAGAGGATCAGAAAAGGACCGGGCAACAAATACCCGTATATCACCGATGCAAAAGAAGGTGATGAGGTATTTGTAGATACCGATATTAAAGCAGAAAATGAATATCAGCCGATCGTCACGATGGACGGAGTAAAGGGCTACGTGATGACGGAGGCAATCAGAAAAACGGAGTCAAAGCCGATAGAGTTTTCCAAAGAGGAGACAGGTTTTACACACATGACTCTCGATAAGAAAGTATGTATGGGATGGCACAACATCGGAAGTGAGAATTATACCACACTCCCGTTGAATGTATCAGTGTCAAAAACTCTGAATGTTTTAGCTCCGACGTGGTTTGTGGTCGGTGACAACAAAGGAAAGGTTTTATCGATAGCAAACAAACAATACGTCGATGAGGCGCACGGACTCGGGCTGAAGGTATGGCCGACGGTCCGTGATTTCCCGACAAAGGATATCAAGCATTCCAAGTTTTTGGGACGTACCAAGTACAGAAGAAAGCTTATTTCAAATCTGGTCGCACAGGCGACGGAGCTTGGAGTAGACGGAATAAATGTTGACTTTGAAAAGGTTAAGGCCAAGTCCGCACTGCAGTTTTTGAGAGAGCTTGTGATCGAAGGTCATAAAAATAACCTCATCATCTCCTCGGACAACTTCCCCATCAGAGATTATAACAGCTATTATAATCCTCAGGAGCAGGGGCTTATCGTGGACTATGTTATCTTTATGGCTTATGATGAGCATTACTCGGGAAGCGAGGAAGCAGGAAGTGTATCATCGATCCTCTATGTTCAGGATGCGATCGCAAAAGGTATACAAAGAGTCGATAAGGAAAGAGTTGTGATAGGCTTGCCATTTTTCACAAGGCTTTGGCTCGAGGAGGAGACGGACGAGGGTGTCAAGCTTACCAGCGAGGTGCTGAATATGGCCGACTCCGAGAACTGGGTTTACAACCGAAAAGTAAAGCCTAAGTGGGATGCTGAGATAGGTCAGAACTACGTCGAGTACAAGGAAGGCAAGAAAAAAACCTACAAGCTTTGGATGGAAAATGACAAATCTCTCAAGAAAAAGCTTAAAGAAGTGAAAAAACAGGAAATCGCCGGGGCTGCGTTCTGGGCGATGGGCGGAGAAAAAGCACTCACTTGGGAGACGATTGATAAATACTTGAAATGATGCTTGATGATTTGGCAAAAATATGTTAAACTAGGAGAGACGTATGCGTACACGGATCATCTCATGGGATAAAACCGAGGGATACAGGCCTGAAGACCTGCGTGATGCGGCAAAGATCATCCGCGACGGAGGGCTTGTGGCTTTTCCGACGGAGACGGTTTACGGACTGGGCTGTGATGGGAAAAATGCCAAGGCAGCCGCAAAGGTCTACGCTGCAAAGGGCAGACCGAGTGATAACCCTTTGATCCTGCATATCGCCGATAGGGAGGATCTGGACGGTCTTGTAAAGGAGATTCCCGAAACGGCGGAAAAACTTATGGATATGTTTTGGCCCGGACCGATGACTCTGATTTTCAGAAAGTCGGATGCGGTGCCTTCAAAGATAACAGGCGGTCTGGAGACCGTAGCGGTAAGGATGCCCGCACACACAGGTGCGAGAGAACTTATCAAAGCAGCGGGAGTTCCGATAGCGGCTCCGTCGGCAAATCTGTCCGGCAGACCGAGTCCGACAAAGGCTGCACATGTAATAGAAGACCTCGAAGGAAGGATCGATGTGATCATCGACGGCGGAGAGGTCGGGATAGGTTATGAATCGACCATTCTTGATATTACGGGGTTGCGGCCCGTGATACTGAGACCGGGATTCATCACCAGAGAAATGATCGAGGATGTCATCGGTACACCCGGTGATGAGGCTATACCTGAGGCTTCGGAGGTGAGCGGAGATAGCGTTCCGAGAGCACCGGGTATGAAGTACAGACATTACGCTCCGAAGGCGGAATTGACTGTGGTAAAGGGTGATGAAGAGGAAGTCGAGAAGATGATCGACGAGCTCGCCAGACAGTTCCCACAGGATAAAGTAGGTATACTTACGACCGATGAGAGAAAAGATCAGTATGATTACGGAGTAGTCCTTTCCATCGGCTCGATGAAGGACAATACTCTGGGACACGGGTTATACGCATCTCTCAGAGAGTTTGATCATCTCGAGGTTATGCATATTTTTGCTGAGACATTTTTCGGGAGTGAGCAGCAGGACGCCCTGATGAACCGCCTGATGAAAGCGGCGGGTGGTCAGATCATCGACCTGATGGATTATCACAGAGTGATCTTTGTCTGCAAGGAAAATGTGACGATGTCTCCCATGGCCGAGTGGATCATGAAGAGTATCGTTATGGATAAGTCGGTAGAGATCTGTTCGAGAGGTCTTGTGGTGCTTTTCTCCGAACCGATAAACAAAAAAACTATCGATCTTCTGATCTCGCACAGTGTTCCGATCGAGGAGCAGTCATCAAGGCTCCTTCGTGAGGAGGATATGGATGAGCAGACGCTCGTGATCACGATGGCATTTACCGAAAAGGTAAAAGTGCTTGAGCAGTTTGATCGGACTGAGCATGTGTATACGCTCAGGGAGTTCGTGGGACTCGAGGATGATGTTACGGATCCTTACGGCGGAGATGAGGAAGCTTATGAGGCTCTTTATATCGAGTTGAAGGATCTGCTTTATAAGATGAAAAAGAAACTGGGTTGGCAGTAGCAGATTCGGTACATAATAAAATGGAGGTTCATCCACATGATAGCAATAGGAAGCGACCACGCGGGATATGAGATGAAGCTTGCGATAATCGAACACCTCAAAAAACGCGGAGAGCAGTTTGAGGATTTCGGATGCTACTCAAACGAGTCTGTAGATTATCCGGAGTACGGAAAAAAGGTTGCACATGCCGTGGCAAGCGGTGAGTATGAAAAAGGTATACTTATCTGCGGAACAGGCATCGGTATCTCGATCACGGCAAATAAAGTAAAGGGAATCAGAGCGGCACTTTGCGGCGATTGTTTTTCTGCTGAGGCTACAAGGCTTCATAACGATGCAAACATCCTTGCATTGGGAGCGAGAGCGATCGGTACGGGATTGGCAGAAAAGATAGTCGATACATTTTTAGATACAGAGTTCTCCGGTGATGAGAGACACGCCCGGAGAATAAGGATGATGGAGGAAGACTGATGTTAGGCATAATCGGATGTGGCAACATGGGACAGGCAATGCTGTCAGGTATTTTGAAAAATAAACTTTACGCACCGTCGGATGTGATCGTATCACATCTGGATGAGGAGGCATTAAAGGATCTTCACGATCGCTTGGGAGTAAATACGACACGTGATAACCATGAAGTGGCTGAAAAATCAGATGTGCTTTTGATAAGCTTGAAACCATATCAATATGCAGATGTGATTCCGGATATTTCGGATGCTGTTGACGAGAATAAGCTTGTCATATCTATCGCGGCAGGTCAGACCATAGATTCCGTGATGGAGCATTTCGGTAAGGCTATCCATCTGGTACGTACCATGCCAAACACTCCTGCCTTGGTCGGAGCGGGCGCTACAGGTATGTGCTTTTCGGATATGGTCACTGAAGAAGAAAAGAAAAAGGCTGTTGAGATTTTTGAGAGCTTCGGCATCGTGTCTATCGTTCCGGAGTCTCTGATAGATACTGTGATAGGTGTCAGCGGAAGCTCACCGGCATACGTATTTATGATCATCGAGGCTATGGCTGATGCAGCCGTTGCGGACGGTATGGCCAGAGCAGATGCTTATCGTATGGCGGCGCAGTCCGTATACGGAAGTGCAAAGATGGTGCTTGAGACAGGGAAGCATCCGGGAGAGCTCAAGGACATGGTTTGCTCACCGGGTGGCACTACCATCGAGGCGGTACGCGTGCTCGAGGAGTGCGGCCTTAGATCTGCCATCATCGAAGGGCAGATGGCATGCGTTCAAAAAGCAAAAGAGATGTCTGGAAAGTAGGCCGGAGCGGCTTTCTTTCACTCTTGTTTTTTATGAGCGCTCACGCTCACTTCGTTCGCTGCGCTTAGCGAAACTCATAAAAAACATTCGTGAAACGCCCGCTCCTGCATAGATGCAAGAGGTATTTGTTTTGAAAAAGCGGGATGAGGACAAGAACAGACGAGAGATCATGACGGCCCTTGCGATGATCTTGCAGATAGGGTTAGCTATACTCGTATGTATGGCGATGAGTCTGGGTATCGGATGGTATCTGGATAAGTTGTTTGGAACAAAGTTCATTCTTATCATTTTTATGATCATAGGAATGCTCGCATCGATCAGAAGTATGATGGTTCTGACCGGAAAGTATAAGCCCGGTTCGGATACAAAGACTACTGATACTAAAAGAGAAAAATCTATGCTTGAACAGTATAGAGATTATGAGTTAAAAGAGGACAAGGATAACTGATGGAGCCTCAGGATGAGTTGATAAACGATACGGATACAGCCGTTATTAAAAAGTTTCCGGATCGACTGATCGCAAAAAAAAACCCTTCACAGGGTGATCTTAGGAATTTGGATCATCGCTGCGGTTGTGATAGCGGTAGGCATCTGGTTCGTGCCGAACATCCCGGCGTGCCTGGCGGGTGAACTTATAGGCAGCGGCATAGCGACAGGTCTTATGTTTCACCTGTATCACTGCATCGATGTGGAGCTTGATATCGGTGAGGTGAAGGCCGGAGCGCACAGCAAATGGAACGCGATGATCAGGCTTGCGATAGAGATCGCAGCGGTCGTGGGGTGTTGCTTCATACCGGAGTGGATCAATCCTGTTGCACTTTTGGTCGGTCTTTTCGGAAGAAAGTTCGGGGCGATGATGGTGCCTCTGTTCTTTGATAAGGAAAGAAACGGTCAGATGACCGAAGAGGATAAGGAACAGCTTAAAAAATATGGAAGACTACTTTCGAGAAAAGAAGCGGAGGAACTTCTTGAAAAAGAAAAAGCCCTGCAGGATGAAGCAGTGAGTGAAGAATGATTATGCGCGTAGAGCGTATGGGATATAGAATCATAAATGGAGGATGACAGCTTATGGAAAATGTCGATTTTTATGTCCATGGTTACAAAGAGCTGAGTGTGTTCGGCGCGAAGGTCTACATCACCACGACACATGTGTGTCTGGCTATCGTGATGATCGCTCTGATCATATTCGGGATCGTGGCACACAGGACGATCAAAAAGGCAGATCCTACGAAAGCACCAACGGGATTTCTAAACATCCTTGAGCTTTTGGTGGAGACTATCGACGGTCTTGTGCTCAGTAACATGGGAAAGACTCTTGCGCCGAAGTTCAAAAACTATATCGGTGTGCTGTTCACACTTATCATAGTGTGCAACCTGTCCGGTCTTTTCGGACTGAGGCCTCCGACTGCTGACTACGGTGTGACATTTCCACTTGCACTGATCACATTCGCGATGATCCAGTACCAGGGATTCAAGTGGCAGAAGATGGGCAAGATCAAAGGACTCTTCGAGCCGATATTCTTGTTCCTGCCTGTAAATATTATCAGTGAGTTTGCTACTCCGGTATCTCTCTCACTCCGTCTTTTCGCCAACATCCTTTCAGGAACAATGATGATGACACTCATCTACGGATTGCTTCCGAACTTCATCCTGATCGGTTGGCCCGCCGCCCTGCACGGTTATCTCGACGTTTTCGCCGGCGCCCTGCAGGCGTACGTGTTCGCTATGCTAACGATGGTATTCGTTTCGAACGCAGCCGACATCCAAGATTAGCCAGATTAGCAGGATTAACGATTGACGAACGTCTAACGCGTTATACAGTACGTAGTTTATCTGATTAAACTACACCTTTTTGGAAAGCAAACCTGCATTGACTATTGCTCATCAGTAGCGATGAGCGGCAGTAATTTTCTTCCGAGTGAGCCCAACGAACTGTTCCAGTTCGTATACGGGCGAGCGAGGAAGAAAAGCTACGATCGCGCTCGAGCGGATGGTTGGTGTGGTTGTTTAAATAATGTAAGTAATAACAGAAAATAAAGTCCGCATAACGCGGCAGAAAGTGAGGACACTATTATGGAAATGTCATTGGCTATTATCAAAGCAGCATCAGCGATTGGAGCGGGTTTGGCGGTCATCGCCGGTATCGGACCCGGTGTAGGTCAGGGTATCGCAGCCGGTTACGGTGCGTCAGCAGTAGGTCGTAACCCCGGAGCCCGC
>ONKC01000029.1 GCA_900318295.1 uncultured Eubacteriales bacterium | reverse complement strand
CTGATTGGCACCGATATTCTGGCTGACGAATGTTGTCGCTGACAGAGCCATACTGTTCATCGGCAGCATAATAAACATGTCGATCTTGTTATAGCAGCTCCAGGCAGCCATGACGCCGGAACCGAAATAGTTGATATAGGACTGGACAAAGATATTGGAGAAAGCGGTGATGACGGACTGGATCGCTGCAGGCAGACCGACCGAGAATACCTTTCTCAGAATATCAAAATTGATATGCATATCACTCCATGTGAACCGGTAAATATCTGAGGTATGCGTCAGCAGATAGATGATCAGGAGTGCAGAGATAAACTGTGAAATGATCGTTGCCAGTGCAACGCCGGCAATTCCGAGATGGAACACGATCACAAACAGAAGGTCCAGAACAATGTTCAGAACACTGGTCAGGATCAGGAAATAGAGGGGTCTTGTCGTATCACCGACTGCACGCAGGATGCCTGATCCGATGTTGTAGATCAGCAATCCCGATAATCCCAATCACTGATCCATCGGACTCAACAAATACAGGTGTAGCTCCTTTATCAGAAAGATCTTCTGCGGATCGAGTTACAGCATCATTTTTAAAAGCTATAAATGCAGGGCCTCCGATCCTTATCTTCTTACCTTCAACCTCAGCGGAAATACCGTTTCCGGCTATCTCTTCAAATCCTTCAACCTCATATGATTTTAGTTCCTTATCAAACGCGCAGGAAACTATGGCTTTCCCCAAAGGATGATCGGACAGTTTTTCACAGGAAGCAGCGATCCTTATCAGTTCATTCTCGTCAGCATCACCTGTTGTTATTATATCCGTAACCTGAGGTACACCAGATGTGATAGTACCTGTCTTATCGAGAATAACAGTGTTTATACGACCTGTCATTTCGAGCGCCTCACCGGTCTTAAAAAGTATTCCTTTCTTTGCTCCTATACCGTTACCGACCATGATAGCAACCGGAGTTGCAAGTCCAAGTGCACACGGACATGATATAACAAGTACACATATGGCTCTTTCAAGTGCCTGGTCTACCGGCACACCGATCATCATCCAGATCAAAAATACGATCAATGCGATTCCTATCACAACAGGAACAAAGATACCTGAAACCTTATCTGCTATTCTTGCGATAGGAGCTTTTGTCGATGCCGCATCGGAAACCATTTTTATGATCTGTGATAATGTTGTATCCTTACCGATCCTGGTCGTCTTACATTTTAGATATCCGGACATATTTACCGTCGCTGCGCTTACATTATCATCACGAGCCTTATCAACAGGTATCGATTCTCCTGTAAGCACAGACTCATTCACAGCCCCGGTACCGTCAACCACAACTCCGTCAACAGGTATTATCATTCCCGGTTTTACCACAAAAATATCACCGACAGATACCTCATTTACACTTACGCTAACCTCTTCCCCATCTCGGATCAAAACAGCATTCTTCGGTCTGAGCCTCATAAGGCTTTTTAAAGCATTTGTCGTCCTGCCCTTTGATATCGCCTCTAAAAGCTTTCCGACAGTGATAAGCGCAGGGATCATGGCAGCACTTTCAAAATACAATCCATCATGGTATAGCTTACTGATATCTATATCCATACTTACACTGCCAAGCATATATATCCTGATAAGCACATAGGTACTCCATAAAAATGACACGCTGCTTCCAAGTGCTACAAGTGTGTCCATATTGGGAGATCTATGGATCACAGATTTAAAACCACCTGTAAAAAATGCACTGTTTATGCATATTACGATCAATGCCAAAACCATCTGTAGAAGGCCCAACGCCACATAGTTTTCCTCCAGTATATGCGGGAGCGGAAGCATGAGCATATGATGGCCCATAGAAATATACATCAGCAAAACCAAAAAGAACACAGACTCTATCAGTCTGCGTTTTAGATTTCTAATATCCGCATCAAAATGATTTGCCTCGGAATTATCATCCGAGGCAAAATCAGCTTCATCATCAACGATCGACGCACCGTATCCGGCATCAGCTACAGCATTAATGATATCTGCAGCATCCACTTCACCCTCTACGCTCATCGAATTAGTCAGAAGACTTACCGCGCACGAGATCACCCCCGGCACTGCTCCAACTGCTTTTTCCACGCGAGCCTGACAGGCCGCGCATCCCATCCCTGTTAAATTATATTTTGTCATTTAACCAGCTGCTTTCCACAATTATTACAGAACTTCGATCCCGGCACTATCTTAGTACCGCATCCGCTACAGTATCTCGGCGGTTCCGGTATCTGATAATTAGGCGGAGTAACAGTCGATGACTGATCAGATCCAACCTGATAGTAGCCCTCCTGATTATATCCCTGCTGATAACCGGTCTGTCCGTATCCCTGTGTGGTTCCGTATCCGGGATTAGGTCCATTCCCGGGCTCATACGGATGGAATCCCTCACTGTCACAATAACCCTGATACTCAGCTTCACCGAAAGCAAGTATGCAAAGGAAAACAATCGGGATCAATGCAAGTCCTACTAAAAATCCACCGCTCTTACCAAATGCTTTACCAAGCTTAACATAATTAATGATCATAAAAACGGCACAAACGATTGAGCAACAAGCACCGATACCAAGCATGCCCAAACCTACGAAAAACATTGTAAGTTCGCCGCTCATACGATCAGCATCAAGGCCTCCTCGAATAAAGAAACTTAAAAAGCTTCCTCCGATACCGGCTACAAACATGATCAATCCGGCAAAGGTAAGCACAAACGTACATATGCTCACGATCAGCATGGATACAGCAACCTTTTTCTTCCATGCTATGATATAAAGATCATACACATTCAAAAACGGAATAAGTGCATGCCAACCCGGCTTTCCTGCCTTCTTGAACACTTTCCATAAAGCGATAACCATCAAAACGACTATCGCCAACGAGATCAGATTAGTAACCATTGAAATCGCTGCCGTCGCACCGCTTGCTGCAGCAGAGAAATCATTATAATCTCTCACCCGACCAAAATTATTAAAGTCAATATTACCGAAATCGATATCTCCAAATTCCATAATAACCTTATCCTTTCTTGGTTTAGTTTAAAACAACAGTCTGATAATAACATATTAGATGAAAAATATCAAGACTTTAACTCACATTATTGACAATACCGACGGAAATATAACCATCTACTATGGCAGCCAGATCCGTTCCTTCCTCTCCTACAGCCGTCCACCGGCCGTCTACCATAAGCTCCATAGTTCCGTCATCTCTCTCCCTGGTCTGCTTGTATCTGTCGGTATAAAACATACCTCTTGATACCTTCCTGTCATAAAGAACACCCTTACACTCGGAAAGCTTTCCTTTTGGGAAATTGATATTATATACCTGACCGTAATCAAGTCTTTTCTCCATTGCTTCATCAAGCAACTGTTCGAGATAATGATCAGCTATCTCATGACAGTCATCAGCGGCCTCGGAAACAGCTATCGCATGATAACCCTGAAAGGAGCCCTCAAAAGCGGCACCCAATGTTCCCGAATACTGAATGTCAGTAGCAGCGTTATATCCGTAGTTAATTCCGGACACCAACACGTCAGGCCTTTCAGGTAGAACATTCAGTCCTCCGACTCTGACACAGTCCGCAGGCGAGCCGCTGCATTCAAAAGCTTTTACCCCTTCGATCGGAAAGTCCGTCCTCGGTCTCACCTCGATCGATTCTCGAAGCGTTATACAGTGGGAAAATGCGCTCCTTTCACTCTCCGGCGCCACAACCCAAACCTCTCCATACTTTTTTACGGCAGCTACAAGTCTTATCAGACCGTCAGACATGATTCCGTCATCATTTGTTACCATTATCCTTTTCATCATCGCCTCCGACTATAGTTGTTCATCACCCAGAACTTCATTCATGCTGCCTGTCCTGTATCCCTGCAGATCAAGACTTACGTACGCAAAGCCCATGCTCTTTAACACCTGATTTACCTCAAGCCTGATATCGCCTCTCATAAAAGTAGAAAAATCATTTGGATTCAACTCGATCCTTGCGATAACAGTATTGTGCACTCTGACTCTGACCTCGTCAAAGCCAAGACCTCTTATATAATCCTCAGCCTTTTCAACAAGCTTAAGCTTAGCCTCATCTATGTGTTCACCATACGGTATCCTGGTCGCAAGACATGCAAAAGAAGGCTTGTTCCACGTCGGGATTTCCAGCACGCGCGAAAGAGATCTAATCTCTTCTTTTGTAAAGCCAAGTAATTTGAGCGGACTTTTAACCTTGAGCTCTTCCAACGCCTTCATACCCGGCCTGAAATCGCCTGCATCATCAGCATTCGAACCGTCCAGAAGATGCTTTATTCCTTCATTTCTGATAGCCTTTATCATCACTGAAAAAATATGCTTTTTGCATATATAACATCTATCCTGATTGTTTTCACAGAGTTCTTCTATTCCCATAACCTTGGGTTCAAAGCTAACCCATCTGATTCCGTTTTTTTTGCAAAAAGCTTTCGCTTCCTCACACTCTATCCCGGGCATAAATGCAGATTTCGCAGTTATGGCTACGACATTTTCCTTTCCCAGCGCTTTTACGCATGCATGCAGTAAAAATGTCGAGTCAACCCCTGCTGAATAGGCTACCGCAACCTTACCATAGGATTCTAAAGTTTTTAATAACACCTCATATTTGTCCATCAGGACTTTGCCTGCCATCTCTGCCTCCATACAAAAGATTATTTTTTAACAACTACGATTCCAAAAGATCTGGGTCCGCAGTTTAGTGCCATAACCGAAGATGTTTTATAAAAGGTTATGGCTTTGAAGTTTGCCCTCTTACATATTTCATCTTTGATGAACTCTCTGTCCTCAGGCTTTAAATCTGTCCCAAATACAGTTGCCCGATAATCCAGAAGTGATGAAGGCTTCCTTAGCATCCTTTTAATATACTTTTTCCATGCTCTTTTTTCAGAGCCAAAGTAGGTACGATAAACTCTCATTCTTGTTTCATCAACATAAAAGATCGGATGAAGAGAAAATGCCCTGACAAACCTCGCAATAAATCTACCGACCTGCCCGGCATCGGAAAGAGCATCCAGGTTTTGCGCGTAATACTCGATCCTTATCTTATCCTTCAAAAACTCAATATGATCTATTATCTCATTAACATCTGCACCCTCTGATGCGATCATCGCAGACAATACACACAAACATCCAACTCCACCGGCAAGATGACCGCTGTTTACCACATGAACATTGTCAAAGGTTTTAGAGGCCTCCACCGCATATGGATAGCTGGATCTGTTTACTACATCGGTTGAAGAAATATGGATTATATTCCTTGCATCCTTTAAGCATTCCGCAAAAAACGACTCGAATCGCTCGACTGATATCGGTCTTACTACCATCCTTTTCTTATCATCAACCATACTCTTGATAAGAGCATCCGAATCAATATCGATTCCATCGCGGAAAAGTCCGTCATCAGTCTGAATTCTGATAGGAATAACCCTAATTCCATACTTGTTCAGATCTTCAATTGGTATGGCAGCCAGACTGTCAGTAGTTATGATCACTGATGCTTTTGCTTTATGGTCCTCACGCCACAGACTTGCTTTAACCTCAGCATCAGTCTTTGAATCCGTTGCAGTAACCAGATTTGCAGGGAGCATGTTTCTTAACTCTTCCTCAAGATCAGTACCTTTTACAGGCTTCACCAGATACGAATCAAATCCCTCTCTCATATAAAGCCTTGCACTTTCCGATCCTGCGTTGGCAGTAAGAGCAACGATCTTTGAATCTCTGCAAAGTCCACCGATCTGATTTTTAATCCTTTTCAAGCACTCTATTCCATCCATATCAGGCATAAGATGATCCATAAAGATCACATGATAATGGTTTTCAAGAGTATATGACAAAGCCTCCTCGGCAGAGTTTGCACATGTCACATTAACTAAAGTGTCACGTAGGAGCTTCTTAACCACAGTAAGATTGGACGGAGTGTCATCTACTACGAGTACACTTGCATCCGGTGCGGTAAAGCTTGCTTCATAATTTTTAAGTTCATTAGTTCGATGGTTTTTAAATACATCAATCTCACCGATAAGACCATCACCTACGAATCTTTGAGGTAACTCGATTATAAATGTAGAACCCTTGGTATATACACTGTTTACGGAGATTTTTCCTCCCATCGCATCCACAAGCTGCTTAACTATCGATAAACCAAGTCCGGTCCCCTCAATCCTGGCATTTTTCGCCTCATCGACACGCTTAAACACATCAAACAAATACGGGATATTCTCTTTTCGAATGCCCATACCTGTGTCAGATACCGTAAAGAACATCCTGACCTGTCTATTATCACCTTCCTGTTCACAATGAACAGAAAAAGAAACCGATCCTTCTGACGTATACTTAACCGCATTATTCAAAACATTTATCAGAATCTGACGTATTCTGACTTCATCTCCGACCATCTCTTTGGGAATACCCGGTGATACATCCACCTTAAACTCAATACCTTTTTCCTCTGCTCTGGTAAGTATCATACCTGCAACATCAGAGATAAGATCAGTAGTTGAGTATGTGTTTTCCGTAAGTTTCATCTGCCCGGACTGTATCTTTGACATATCCAAAATGTCATTGATAAGATGCAAAAGCAGGTTACTTGCAGACCTGATATTCATCGCATCTTCGTTTATCTCATCAGATGCATCCTCTCTGAGGATCATCTCGTTCAGTCCGATAATAGTATTGATAGGAGTTCTGATCTCATGACTCATACTTGAGAAAAATCTGTTTTGAGCACGGTTTAGATCATCAATTTCTTCCTTCTGTTTTTTTGTTTTTTTGTTTTCATTTCTAAGAAGACCGGACTGGAACGTTATCATAAATACTATGATAAAACTAACCAGGAAAAATGAAACGATCGAATCGGCAAACTCCGTATAAGCCCCTCTGTTTGTTGCAAGCTCCGGAAACAGGTAATACACGTAGTAAGTCGCGCATACAGAAACTGTTTCAATCACGAGGAAAACCACTCTTATTTTTCCTCTCAGCATCATGGAAATATAGACTGTAACAAAAATATTCCATGTTGTTGCTCCCCCGTGTATCGCGCCACTGGTGAAGAAATTAAGAGGAATAAAAATGACAGAAAGCACAAATGCAACTATAGCCGAGACTATCCTTACCTTTTTATATTTAAACGCAAAAATGATCAACATAACAAATACTACAAAACACGATGTAGCAAGCACCATAGACCAAAAGGCCTCACCTGTGATAAATCCGCCTAAGATTGCTAAAAGCAGACCAAACAAACCTATTGTCGAAAGCAGCGCAAAAGTACGCTCATTTATATCAGCGTCACTTTCTTTAAGGTACGTTCTGCCTCTTTTGATCAAATTCATACGTACCTCCTTTATATCACCTTAACTATAGCCTCTGTAAGTCCCGTGTACATAGTCATCGCCTCATTGTGATCCTTTCTCACTTCGTCTATCTGACCATCTCTGGAAGCAAACTCAAGCTTTTCAGCTAAATCACCAAGCTTCATTGCACCAACCATCCTTGACGTACTTTTCACTGAATGAATCTTTATCTCGTACTCCTTAAGATTATCAGTGGAAAGCATCTCATCCAAAAATGCTCTGTTATCAGGGGCATTAGCCGCAAAATCAGAAATGATCTGCAGATAAAGCTCCATATCGTTATCAACATACCCCAAGCCGATAGACGCATCCAATCCAAAAGTCGAAAGTGACGAAAGATCTATATCATCACTTACTACCTCATCTTCATCTGTTTTCCGAATCCGTGAAGCCTCAGTCTTCTTTATCTCTTTTACCTTCCTGTCATCCTCTTCAACATATCTTATAAACTTCTTCGGAAGTACGTTTTTAAGAGTTCTCTCAAGTTCCATGATCTCGATAGGCTTACCGACAAAGCCATCGAAGCCCTCTTTCATAAACATGTCCCTTGCAGAACTTACCGTATTTGCGGTAAGAGCTACTATAGCCATATCAAGCTTTCCTTTTTGCATCGCCCTGATCCTCTTCATGGCTTCTACACCATCCATTCCCGGCATCATGTGATCCATAAATACGATGTTGTAATCGTTTTTAGAACACATATCGATGGCCTCAGGACCGGATTCCGCCGTATCGATAGATATACCATAGCCCGAGAAAATACTCTTAGCCACAATCAGATTCATGGGTTCATCATCAACAACCAAAGCCTTGACTCCGTCAAGCATTATCTTTACATCATCAGAAACCCCGCCATCCATCGTCGAATTAATAGCGGATATCACAGTAAAGCAGTACAAAGGCTTCTCGGTAAATCTTACTTTTGATCCCTCAGGGAGCTTATACCCGGGATCCGCAGTTATAAATACAGGGATTCTGTCAGCTATACTCTCAATGTATCCGATCGCAGATTCATATTCTTTCATCCCTACAAAAATATGTGAAACGTTCGTTTCCTCAACCATTTTTTTCAGGTTTTCGGCTGAATCCACGCCGTGTATCCTGACTCCTATACCCTTAACTATATTTACTATCATCGAATTATAATACTCTCTGACAGCCGGGATCGAGTATTTATTGAAGCTGAAAAATGCTCCGAGACTAACCTGCTCTTTGTTTCTCACAGACAGACAGCTGGAAGGATCGATAACCTTTTGAGGAAGGCAAACATGTACGGTGGTTCCTTTTCCCACTTCACTTTTCAAGGTCATAAAGCCCCCGAGAATACGCACAAAACCACTAACTATATGCATACCGAGTCCGAGACCGCCCTTGACTCTGCTTCTGCTCGAATCCACCTGGTAGAATCTGTCATATATCTGTTCGAGTTCTTCGGAACTCATACCTATACCCGTATCGCTCACATCGATACAAAGGCTTACCTCAGAATCCATCTGGCCTTCTTCTGAAGTAAGTCTAACATAAACCCCTCCGACATTTGTATACTTCAAGCCATTCATGATAAGATGCCATAGTATTTTTTTAATCTTTACTACATCCGAATACATGATTGAAGGGATAGACGGATCCACGTCAAAGATAAGCTCCACATCCGGTACTATAAAAGGCTTCAATTCTGAAACAAGATCAAAAAGAAGTGAAGAGATCATATAGTTTTCTTTATTTGCGACAAGGATTCCCCTGTCTATCTCAGAATAATCAAGAATGTCACTCATCTGATTGGCGACACGCCTTCCGGCGTTTCTTATAGCTTCGACATCCTCTCTGTTTTTCTCGTTTATCCCTCTGTCGACGCAAACTGACGTCAGACCTATAACAGCGTTGACAGGAGTTCTGATCTCATGAGAAGCGTTTGCCAAAAAGTCATCAAGTCTCTCCGTGGTTTCAGTAAGCTGATCGATTTCTTTGCCAATATCGGCGATCATATTTTTCCACTTACGAACTATCACTCTTGCGCACCAAGCTATCAGTGAGATAATAAACACATGAAGGATGATCCTGCCAAGCGGCGTCAAAGAAAAGCTGCTTTCTTTCACGTAATAAACGATAATACTATAACCCATCGTCAGATAATACGTAAGCTGTGCCATGTAGATGAGCGCACTTATACCGGACATGGAAAACAGTACTATGATAGCTGCCATAACAACAGACATATCAAACCTTGATACAGGATGAACTCCGTAGAAAAAGAATGTTAGCATCATACATATGGAATAGATCCATATTCTCTGAAGCAAAGATCCAAACTGAACAATATGAAGCACCCAACAAACAATACCCATGATCAAAACAAACAGGATTCCCCATGGTTCCCATTTACTGATAACAGATTTGACTATCAACAGGATAAGCATCGCGGTATATCCGATCAGTACCACAATGTGCGATCCTGAAAGCATTCCTCTTTTTTTGTTGTATTCTTCCATGCAGCACAACCTCTCAAGTAATAATTAACGATACTATTTTTCAAAAAGACAAACTGTTTCAATATGCTTTGTCCATGGAAACATATCTACGCAGACACTCTTTACCGGATGATATCCCGACTCAAGTATCGGAACAAGATCTCTGGCAAGCGAATCAGGCTTACAGGACACATACACAAAATGCCTTACTCCATAGCTTAGGAGTCGTGGAAGTGCCTTTGGATGTATACCTTCTCTCGGCGGATCAAGTACCATCACATCAGGAATCTCGGTAATCTCATCCATGACCTTCAAAACATCGCCCGCTATAAACTCACAGTTATCCAGGCCGTTCAGTAAGGCATTCTCTCTTGCTGCTTCTACAGCCTCATTAACTATCTCTACTCCTATGACTTTTTTTGCAACGGGTGCTAAAAGCTGAGCGATAGTCCCCGTTCCTGAGTAAAGATCAAAAACAGTCATCCCATCGATATCGCCTATGTAATCTCTTACAACGGTGTATAAAACCTCAGCGCCGGTCGAATTGGTCTGAAAAAATGAAAAAGGAGTGATCTTAAACTCAAGTCCCAAAAGCTTTTCTGTGATCTGATCAGAACCGTAAAGCACCTCAGTATGATCAGACTGCACCACATCAGCCGGTGAATCATTAACGATATGAAGCACACCGGAAATCCGACCATACAGATCAAGCATCAAAAGTCTTTTTGCCCATTCATCGGCCCAAGGCGTGTGCTTATATACTCCGTTCTCGTAGCACTCCTTTGAACTCGTGACAAGTGCAACCATTATCTCCTCAGTTGCGACAGATTTTCTCACCAGGAGATGTCTGAGTATGCCATCATGCGTTTTTTTATGGACATATTTTAGTCCCGCTTCTCTGAAATATTGCATTGTAGCCCAGATGATCGCTCTGTAATCACTGTCGACGATCTGACAATCCGAGATAGGGATAATGTTATAAAAACTTCCGCGCATATGGAGTCCCAGAGTCAAAGGCCCGTCCTTTTCCATGTCCCCAAAAGAAAACTCCATTTTGTTTCGATACCCGGTCTGCCTGGGTGAAGAAAGACACTCGTTCGGAACGGCTTCCGGACAAACCTCACCTAAAAGCTTTTGAACCTTTGAAAGTTTCTCATCTCTCTGTCCTTCATACGAAAACTGCTGATATAAGCAGCCTCCGCAGTCGGGAAAATGTATACAAAAGGGTGCACATGGCCCTTCAGGAATCTTTTTTTTGTTTTTACGCCCCATAAACTCCTCCGTGACAAATCGTCACTTATTAGCAAAACTCTCATCAAATTGACGAATTGTCGTACATTATCATTATACCCAAAAACTGATAGACTTTCAAGCACAAATATGGTAATATAGGAAAATGCACTACCAACAAACGAATGGAGGGATATGATGATACCCAAATCTGAAAAACAGCTTGAGAGCGAGCAAAGCCTCATGGAGCTGATCAACAAAATGAAAGAAATAGATTACATCGATCCGGAGATCATACCGGATATCGAACTGTATATGGATCAGGTGACCACTTTTATGGATCTTCATCTCGGAGCCTGTCGTCGAACATCTGAAGATAAGGTCCTCACAAAGACCATGATCAACAATTATACTAAAAACGACGTTCTTCCACCACCGATCAAGAAAAAATACTCAAAGGATCACATGTGTCTTTTGATACTATTGTACTACTTTAAAAATGTACTCTCCATCGATGATATCCAGAAAATCTTTCATCCGCTGAAGGAAATGTTCTACGATGACAAATCAAAGTCGATAGGTATCGACGAGATCTACTCACAGATCTTTACGATGGAAAAGAAAATGACGGACAAACTGACCAAGGACGTGTTACGTCGTTTTCAGACCTCACAGGAGATGTTTCGTGATGTAAAGGATGATGATGAAAAGGACTATTTGTCGCGTTTTGCATTCATATGTCTGCTCTCCTTTGATGCATATCTGAAAAAGCAGATGGTAGAGCGTCTAATCGATGACACATTGTCGGAGATCTAACTGACTAAAGCAGCCATACCGTAGCAGCTATTGATCCTTCGGGCTTCACTTTCGTCATAATGAAACGCAGCACTGCATGCGTGTAAAAGACACACGCTACGCAGTGGCGTTTCATTGAGGCCCTACGGATCTAATAGCTGTCTACTTCGTATGGCTGCGATAGCTCTTTCACAGGTCAGCGCCGGCGGCGTTAGTTATATTCCGAGGAGGCCTGTTTTAGGCCGAGCGAGGAATATAAGCTAACATAGCGTCCGGCGCGGTCGTAAGATACTATTATTTATAATAATATTCTGATATTTCGTAATATATTAATATTTATAGGAGGTTTGTGACATATGAGCGATTTATTAGCCGGCTTGAACGATATGCAACGCGACGCCGTGCTGCATAAAGACGGGCCTTTGCTGCTTTTGGCGGGCGCCGGGTCAGGCAAGACCCGTGTGATCACGCACCGTATCGCTTATCTTATAGCAGAATGTGATGTTAATCCTTATCAGATATTGGCTCTGACCTTTACAAACAAAGCTGCAGGTGAGATGCGCGAACGTGTAGACAATCTGGTCGGCGAATCAGCCGACAGAATCTGGGTTTCTACTTTCCACTCTACCTGTGTGAGGATCCTTCGTAGGTATATCGACAGACTTGACTACGAAAGGAGCTTTTCTATCTACGATACTGACGATCAGAAGGCTCTGATGAAGGACATCTTGAAGTCTATGAACCTCGATCCGAAAAAGTTCAAGGAGCGAACATTTTTAAACATTATCTCCTCTGCCAAGGATGAAATGCTGTTTCCTGAGGATTTTGCAGCTCTGTATGAAGGCGACTTCAACATGAAACGATATGTTGAGGTTTACTTTGAGTATCAAAAAAGACTCAAGCAAAACAATGCGCTTGATTTCGACGACCTGATCATGCTGACCGTAAAGCTTTTCAAAGAAGAAGCCGATGTGCTTGACTACTACCAGGAACGTTTCAGATACATCATGGTTGACGAGTATCAGGATACTAACACTGCTCAGTTTAAGCTTTTGGCTTTACTGGCTTCCAAATATAAAAACCTGTGTGTAGTCGGTGATGACGATCAGTCAATATATAAGTTTCGAGGAGCAAATATCCATAACATACTCAATTTCGAAAAGGTATTTCCAAACACGACTACCATACGACTTGAGCAAAACTACAGATCCACGAAAAATATCCTCGCAGCTGCTTCCGAGGTTATCAAAAACAACAACGAACGAAAAGAAAAGACTCTTTGGACCAAAGCCGAAGAAGGTCATCCGATCGTTTATGCCCGACTTGATACTGATTATGAAGAAGCCATGACTGTTGTCGGTGATATACGAAAAAAAGTCCGAGACGAAGGAGCTTCTTACTCTGATTTTGCCGTGCTGTATCGTACCAATGCTCAATCTCGTATCTTCGAGGAAAAGCTTGTGTACGAAGGCATCCCGTATCGGATCATCGGATCAGTGAACTTTTACTCCAGAAAAGAGATAAAGGATCTGCTTTGCTATCTAAAAACAGTAAACAACGGTTCCGACGATATCGCTGTAAAGCGTATAATAAATGTCCCGAAACGAGGGATCGGAGCAACCTCCATCGATAGGATATCTGACTTTGCCATGCAAAACGATATCTCCTTTTATGATGCATTGTCACATGCAGGAACCATACCGGGTACCTCAAGAAGTTTAAGCGGAATCTCGTCATTTTTAAGTCTTATAGAATCTCTAAGAGATGATGACCTTTCTTTGGAGGAGCTTTTGAGACAGATCATCGACAGAACCGGTTACCAAAAAGAGCTTGAGGCCGAAGATACACCTGAAGCTGAAGCCAGGATTGAAAATATCGAATCTCTTATCGATAAGGTTGTTAAATACGAGGAATCCGCCGAAGATCCTACTCTTTCCGGACTTCTTGAAGAGATTGCTCTTGTCGCAGATATCGATACCGTTGATCTTGATGCCGAACAGGTTAAGCTTATGACATTGCACGGGGCCAAGGGACTTGAGTTTAAATACGTTTATATGGTCGGAATGGAGGAAGGTGTATTTCCGGGCGGCGGAGCTGTGTTTGCCGATGATGATGAAGAGCTTGAGGAGGAAAGACGTCTTTGCTATGTCGGTATAACCAGAGCAAAAAAACAACTGATACTGACAGGAGCGAACCAAAGAATGCGTAACGGTAAAACTGAGTTCAACCGTCCCTCGCGCTTTATTAACGAGATCCCCAGATATCTGATCAAGCAGGTATCCGGAGCCGTACCGAAAAAACAGGTATTCTCCGCTTCAGAAGGCGGATGGTACACTCCCACCGGTTTCGGAAAGACCGGATCTACCAATAGATCAGCTTCATCGTACTCTTCGACTGCAGCCGGCAGATCGACTCCGAAAAACAAGAATAACCTTTTTTCAAACAATCCATATATCAGCAAAGGATTTTCAGGTAGTGAAAGCAAGACTTCATCAGGGCCATCCGGATCGCTTGATTATGCTGTCGGAGATACGGTTTCTCATATAAAGTTCGGCGAAGGCGTGGTCAAAGAGATGGTCGATAAAGGCGGTGATTATGAAGTTACTGTCGAATTCGAAGACTTCGGTCAGAGAAAACTCCTCTCATCTTTTGCCAAACTTGAGAAAATATAACTTGAAATCATATCTCAAATGTGATAATATAGGACTATGAGTACAGAACTTGAGCGGATCCGAATTACGGATTCCGGAATGGAGGACATTATGAGTGAGAAGTTTGAAGATCTTGTAAATGCAGTTAAAGCAAATGAGCTTGTCAGGAAAATCCGCAAACAGGAAGAGGTTAAAAAGGGTCATCCTGTAGTTGTAGTTCTTGCTATAGTAGGAGCTGTTGTAGCTGTTGCTGCTATCGCATATGCGGTTTATCGTTATATGAATCCTAAATACGCTGATTTTGATGCTGACTTCGATTATGATGATTTCGAAGATGAGTTTGAGGATTTTGACGATGATGACAAGGCTGACGATACATTCGGTTCATCAGGCAAATAATAAACGATCAATTTAAAATCCGCCGACTATGTCGGCGGATTTTTTTATGTTACTATCACAACAGCTCTTCTGTCTTTTTAGTCACTGCCAGTGCAAGTGATCCCGGGCCGATATGACAGGCCACGCTGAGCGACAAAGGATCTATCTGCAAAAAATGATCCTGGAACTCTTCATTAACCTCGGCCCTGAACTGCTCTACGTCCTCAGGTGATGAAGTATGAGCTATCGCAAGATGACAGTTGCCGCCCGTCGGATCGCCGAATCTTTCCGCCATATCCTTCTTGACAGCCTTTATCATTGCAAGCTTGCCGCTTTTTAAGGTCTTTGCCTTTGTGTAAGCGTCGAGCTTCTCGCCCTGTATCTGAAGCACGGGTTTGATCTTTAACAGTGTTCCGATCGCAGCAGCCGCAGGTGTGATACGGCCACCCTTTTTCAGATAATAAAGAGTATCAAGCATGATATAGATACTGGACTCCATCTTGTCACGGAGCATGATATCTTTGATCTGTGTGCCGTCAAACCCCTTTTTTGCAAGTTCAAAAGCATCCAGGGATGCCTGGCGCTGAGAAACCGAAATCCTCTGATTATCGACAACAAACACCTTACCTTTGTACTTGTCATCCTCAGCAAGCAACATAGCAGTATGTGTCGAACTGCTCAATCCGCTGGACATCGGTATGTAGACAACCTCATCATGTGTTTCCAAAGCCTCATCCCAGTATTTGAAAAGATTCTCCGGTGTCGGCTGGCTGGTCTTCACATCGACATCCTGCTTGAGATATCCGTAGAACTCCTCCTGGCTCATCGTGATATCCTCATAGTATACCTCATCATTGATATAAAAAGGCATAGGCACCACTGCTATCCCGATTTCACGGGCCTGAGACTGCGTGATACCGCTGTTACTGTCTGTAATAATGGCTACACTCATTTAACTGATCCCCTTTCTTAAACCACAAGTGCAACTTTAACACAATGACGACTGTCTGTCAAACTACATAAAGTAGTTTTAATAACCATACGAGTCACATATGGTATTAACCCTCTTTCAATATTGACCATATTTTTTTGACTAATTATTTTATCTGTGCTATACTGTTCACATAATAAAAAGACAATATACTCTTCCGAAAAGGTTTTTAACCATCATATATCCTATGTATAACATACGATCATACATATAAAAAGGAGGGCATTTATGAAAGAGAACAAACAGCTAACCGAATGGATCGAAGAAAGCGAATACATCGTGTTCTTCGGAGGCGCCGGGGTTTCCACGGAAAGCGGGATTCCGGATTTTAGAAGTGTGGACGGACTTTATAACCAACAGTATAAATATCCCCCTGAAACCATGCTTTCCCACTCATTTTTTATGAGAGAGCCCGAAGAGTTCTTCAGATTTTACAGAAATAAAGTCCTGGCTCCAGATGCTTTACCGAATAACGCTCATAAAGCTTTGGCTTCTCTGGAAAATAAAGGAAAGCTAAAAGCTGTGATCACCCAGAACATCGATGGTCTTCACCAAAAGGCGGGTTCAAAAGAAGTTTTGGAACTTCACGGATCAGTTCTAAGAAACTACTGTATGGGCTGTGGGAAAGCCTACGATGGACAAAGTGTTATGGATAAAATTGATGCTGAAGGTATCCCGTACTGTGACGATTGTAAAAAGATCATAAAACCTGATGTGGTTCTGTATGAAGAGGGACTCGACCAGAGTATACTCTCACGCTCAGTAGAGCATCTGAGAAATGCCGATATGCTTATAATCGGCGGTACGTCGCTGGTTGTATATCCGGCTGCGGGACTGATCGATTATTATCACGGCAAAAAGCTTGTACTGATAAACAGAGATGCTACCTCCAGAGACTCCGCAGCCAACCTTGTGATCCATGACTCTATCGGAGAAGTACTCGAGCCGTATATCTGATCATCATATTTATAAGAATTATAACTATAAAAAAGTCTGCTAAATGCAGACTTTTTTAATTATAGACTATTACAGGCATCCCTACCCAT
>ONKC01000007.1 GCA_900318295.1 uncultured Eubacteriales bacterium | reverse complement strand
GGTTCCGTTGTCAGGGTCCACGGTTTGCTTAACAATAGTCTGCTTACCGTTGTTTACCGTAATAAAGTTTTGAGGAACCTCATAATACTCTTTTTTCAGGATTGAACTGTTTGGAATTTTTAAGCCACTTGCATGACGCAGATTGAACTCGATCCTAAGGAATCTGTCGTTGATGTAGCGTTCCATAAACCTTGATGTGGAAAGCTCGCAAAGATGCTTACCTCCCCTCTCAAAATGCCTTATCGAAGCGTTAAACGACACACCGTCTCTAAGTACCGTTATGCGAACCGAATCCATATCCTTAAGACTCTCATAATAGCTGTCATCAAGTTCGGTAACAAGCGACCAATCATTTGAAGTAACAAGCTTATATGCAGCCTCACCACTCATTACATGTCCTGTGGCTGCGACCTGTTTTCTTTCAACATTTCCGTTTGATGCCAAAAGCTTAGGTGTCACCTTGGAACTGCGAATATCCTCCAATCCGTCCGTATAGTAAGAGATCACACCACTCTTTGGAGCCTTATATTTTCTGTATTCAGCGGTAGTTCCGTTTTTTTTGATCTGTTTTTTCATCGTTTTATACAGATTTCCACGGCTGTGTTCAAGTATTATATTATTTATGGAAAAATGAAAATCGGATACCTCCTGATAGTTTGACAGATCAAAAGAATTATTGAAGGTATCTATCTGCTCTCTGATTGGCGAGATCTCAGTAACTCCGACATTGTCATTTCGGATATTTCCAAGCATCTTTCGCAAAGAATCATTATCATCCAGAGTATATACTACATTGCCCTTTCCTACGCGTGACCCCTCTGAAATATAATAGTTGATATATCCGGCATCATCGGTCGTAACAACCTCCTCTTCGCGTACGACATAAGCGAACCTAGGCGAATCATCAGATATCTCGGAAGTATTGACTTCATAGATGGATACGTGGCTTTTGGTAAAGTAATTCCAGGCAAGGATAATAAGGTACAGAAGTATCAGGAGCGTCAGGAAAAATGCGATACCGGGTTGTGAACGGCGTCGCATTTTTACTACATTATGATCTTCTACATTCTTACCAGCTCTCGCCAATCAAGATCACCTCGCTCCAAAGCTTTAATCAACAATTCCGCCGTGGCAACATTTGTAGCCAACGGTATGTTGTGCACATCGCAAAGCTGAAACATATTGCTCACATCGGGCTCATGTGACTTGGGTGTAAGCGGATCTCTCAAAAAAATAACAAGATCAATCTCATTTGCTTCAATCTGAGCTCCGAGCTGTTTTTCACCTCCGAGATGTCCCGGTGTAAATTTGTGCACTGAGAGGTTTGTAACCTCCTCGATCAGTCTTCCCGTGGTACCTGTGGCAAATATTTTGTGCTGCTTAAGTATCCCATGATAAGCAATACAAAAGTTTTGCATGAGTACCTTCTTGGAATCATGCGCGATCAAACCTATGTTCATATATCCTGTCCCCCTTTATTTTATCGACGAGCCGGTTGGATGCCAATGTTTATCAACAGTCCGACGGCAATCATCGATCCTAACAAAGATGTTAGTCCGCTACTAAGGAAAGGTAGCGGTAATCCGGTATTCGGCAGCATTGAAGTATTTACACCAATATTGAAAAATACCTGGATAGTAAACATGGTACCGATACCGATGGCAATCATCATCCCAAGGTAGTCTCTGGCTTTTTTTGCTGTTAAAAAACATTTGATGATAATCACAGACAATAAAGCCAGTATAAGCATACATCCGATAAATCCGAACTCCTCACTGATCGGTGTCCAAATAAAATCCGAATCTCTGACACTGACATTATTATAGTTTCTTGCTGCGGTATCGCTGCCGACCAAAAGCTTGCCATATAGTTTTCCGGAAGCGATACTTACAACTGCATTATTTTGCTGGAACA
This sequence comes from uncultured Eubacteriales bacterium, assembly GCA_900318295.1. GTDB lineage: Bacteria > Bacillota > Clostridia > Lachnospirales > Lachnospiraceae > Eubacterium_F. The sequence continues at coordinate 26,402 of ONKC01000007.1, read as the reverse complement.
TCGTTCCGAGCGCTTCTTCCTCCGGGTGCAAGAATCCAACAATTCTTTCAACCTGATATTGATTGAGGAAAAGCTTTTCACCCGGCGTAGTGATATACCAAAAGAATCCGACAGTTATCGGGATTACTATGGCAGCAACAGGACCAAGTATCCTTGCTCCTATTCCTGAGCTTATAAGCATCATCACAAGAACAGCAACGATAACCAGACTTGATGAAAGATCCGACTGGATCATTACAAAAAATGTAGGAATAAACGTAGCTATACACGCAAAGAAAAATACCTTCCAGCTTTTAATCGTCCTCTCTTCGCTTTCTTCATATCTGTTAAACAAAGCGGCCAATGTCAGTATGATAACAACCTTAAGTATCTCAGATGGCTGGAAATAGTATAATCCCAGATCAAGCCATCGAAATGAGTTAGTATTAAGATCTGTTCCGATCGGTGAATATTTTGTCGCAATGACCATTACCGTGGAGATAATATAAAACACGATAACAAACTTACATAAGGTATGATAATCGATGATAGAGGTTATAAGCATGACAATAATACTTAAAACCACACCAAACATCTGCTTTCCCATAGAGAAGTTTGTAGTGACCCTTGATATAATGTAGGTCGAAATAATGGACAGAACTAATACAACTCCGATCAAAGAAAAATCGTAGTTCTTCCATGTGTAGCGCTTAAGCGACAGCCATTGTATGATTCTGAGATTAGGCATGTCAGCCTCCTTTTACATCTTAATCTCGTACGGCATCCGTACTGATCTCCGGCAATGATACCTTTTTCTTCAACAATTCGTTTCTTGATGATTTATCATAATAATACTTATAAATGTTTCTTGCCAGCTCTGCGGCATATCCTGAAGTGTATCCGTTAGGAATCTGTACAGTAACGGAAATCTCAGGGTTTTCATATGGGGCAAAGCTTACAAATAAAGCGTGGTTAGGCTCGTTATCGGTAATCTGAGCGGTACCGGTCTTGCCTGCAACATGTACGGGCAGTTTGTCGAAAAGCTTAGCGATGCTTCCCGAGTCAACAACCTTTCTCATTCCGGTCCTTATGGCAGTCAGTGTAGTCGGAGCCAGTGAAAGCTCACTTTTTACCTTTGCTTTATTCTTCTTTGCCTTACTCTCATTCACGCCTTTTATCTTGTCAACCAACGTCAGATCATAGCAAAGAGAACCGTTTGCAAGTGTTGTCACATATCTTGACAGCTGAGATGCAGTGTATGTGTTTGAAGCCTGTCCGATAGAGGATCTGACAACATCGACATCAGAGAATGTCGGTTCCGCCTCAGGGACTTCCACACCTGATTTTTGTGTAAGTCCGTACATGGCAGCATATTTACGAAGTCTTGACAAGCCCTTCTCGTTATCAACCACATTTTCATGTCCGTTACCCAAAAGATAACCCATTTCGTAGAAAAAGTAGTTACATGAATGCTGTATGGCCTGAGTTACATTGATGGTTCCGTGTCCCACGCTTGACCAGCATTTAGGCCAAGGAGGATTGATCTTGTCAAATGTAACTTTATCCTTTACTCTTGTGTACGGATCAATAAATCCTTCTTCCAATACTGTTGTTGCAGTAACCATTTTGAAAGTTGATCCCGGTGCGGTCTTTTGCTGCGTAGCTCTGTTCATAAGCGGAAATGCTGAGCTTGTACTTACCTTGGCATAATAGTTTGAATCTACGGAGTTTGCAAATTTATTATTATCATAACTCGGATATGATACCATGGAAAGTACCTTTCCGGATTTTACATCAGTGATAACAACCGAACATGCACTGGGCGTGAGTCCCAGATCGCCCACAGGCAGCTCCATTGATTCAATTTTGCTTCTGATAAACGAATAAGGTGACCTTTCTCCTGATTCTATCTCGGCATATGTCCTGTCATTTTTCTTGATTATATCCTGATCATACAAAAGCAGGCACACTTCTCTTCCGCTTATCTGATCATCGTTTACCATAACATGATAGACCTTTTTATCAAAGGTCGAATCATCGTTCAGCTCATCCAGGATATATGAGGATATCTTATCAAACACTTCCTCTGATGAATAATAGTTTGCATCGATATCAAGATACTCAAGATTTATCCAGTTGTTTCTGATAGCGTAAACAATAAACTCGCTAAGTGAGATTTTTCCCTTTTTAAATTTCTGATAAGTATTATCAGTAGAATCCGATCTCTTGACGGAAAGAACCTTGTTGTTTTCAAGCATGGTGTAAATATACATCATATATTCGTTCAAGGCTTCCGATAAGGAATTCATTGACTTTTTATTGTTGTAGGTAAGCTCTTTTTTTATTCTTTCAAGAGCTTTTTTCTTTACATCTGAAAATCTCGAGTAGATCCTCTTTTCAAGTGTTGTGGCATTTTTTGAGGAGAAATGACTCACATCTACAATACTGTTTTGAAGTATCGCATCATACACATCGTAGATTGACACAAGGATTCCGGACGCTTTTTTACCCTTTGTTCCGTGAGATCTGGAGTCCGTAAGCTTTGATAACAGAATTCCGGAAACCTCCTTGGCGGCCATGATATACGTAGCCTTCTGCAGCTCGGAATCGATCGAAAGATATATATCGCTTCCCGATTCGGGATCCTTTGACCTATTCTGTTGGAGTATTCTTGAAGAAGAATCCAAAACAAGAGTCTCTTTTCCCTTGCTGCCCTTCAGATACTTCTCATATTCTTTTTCAATACCTGTTTTACCTATCTGATCGTTGGCCGAATACTCGGTGGATTCATCAGCATATTTGTACTGCTCAAGTGTTTCTTCGGAAATCAGACCGGTATAACCGATGATGTGCGAAAAATATTCACTGTTATTATAAAAACGCTTAAACTCAGTATCTATCTCCACTCCGGGCATGTCTGCCGCGCTTTCAAGAATGGCAGCAACAGTTTTTTCACTTACTCCGGCACTTATCGTGATAGGCTCATATTTAGAATATGTTTTCATGAGCATGGCATATCTGACAGTCATGATCATAAGTGCTTCTTCATCAGTGTATTTGGGTTCTAAAAGCTTTCCGGTCTTTTCATCTTTAAGCTCCGGAGAGAAAAATCTGGTAGTGTTTGGCTTGTCAGTGTTTCTCAGATAATCAAATACCTGCTCGGCAGTCATGTTCTCCTGCTCCTCGGTAAGCTCATCGACACTCTTTTTAAAGAAAATATCACGTTTGAATCGAAGCTCGGCATTTTTCTCTACGTTAAATACCTTCTTCCCCTTTTTGGTAATCTTGATCGGGAAGGTCAATTCAACCTTATCATTATTTTTTTTGATAAGGTTAATACATTTGAGGATCATTTTATTTTTAGAAATATTATCAGTGAGCTCGCCGGTATCCTCTATTGTAACGATATAGCTTTGCTCATTGCCGGCTAAAAGCTTGCCGTTGCAGTCAAATATCTGTCCTCTCGCACTCTTTATCGTTCTTTCTTTTGTGTTTCTTACCGAAGCCTTTTTATCATACTCCTCACCATTTATGATCTGAAGATAAAACATCCTGATAATTATGATCATAAAAAGCAAGATATATGTCGTCACCAGTACAAAAAGCCTCGATTTGACGACAGATCGGAGGCCCTGCCATATACTTTCCCACATGGGTTAGAGTTCCTCCTCTCTAGATCTTCTTCCGACGCCTTGAAGATTCTCAAGAAAATTGATCAGGTAATAAAACAGTAACCCGATAATTACCGTATAGAGAATCTCAGGAAGCATCACGCGTGTCAAATAAAAGAAGAAATGCAATCTTCCTCTGAGCAAAAACTCAGTTATATAATAATACATGTTATAAACAAAATCTCCTACGGAGATCAGAACGATAGGCAGGATGATACTTTCGGTAAAAAACAGCTTTTTGATATAACCGATAAAAAATCCTATCGTCATCATGATAAAGCCATACAGACCGATCACGCTACCATACATCATATCAAGCATAAGTCCGCATACCAGACCTATCCACATACCATGTGTCCGTCCGCGCAGATATCCGTAGCTTACGGTAACAACCAAAACAAGGTTAGGGACCACATTTGCGAGCTCTAACGCCTGGAAAAAGGTCGTCTGAAGAAGGAAGGCGACCAATATGATAAGTATTGAAATGATAACCTTCTTAATCATATTTTGACATGTCCTTCACTTCGGTAGAATCCTTGAGCTGAGTTATGATAAGCACAGTCTCAAGCTGATCAAACGAAACAACAGGTGTAAGATGTGCAGTTTTTGAAAGGGTAGACGGATCCTCTTTAATATCCTTAATATAGCCTACCGACAAGCCCTGCAGGTATTTATCGCTGACATGAGATGTTACCACCTCGTCTCCTTCAGCCACCTGTGCAGAGTTACTGATCATCTCTACATCGATATATCCGTTAAAAATGCTTTCCATGTTTCCCTTTACCATACATGTCTCTCCTGTTTTTTCAAACATGGCGGAAACATTGCTCTTATCATCTATTATAGCTCGTACCTTGGCATAATGCTCTCCGGCCTCGCTTACGATGCCGACCAGACCGTTTCCGGCGATCACATTCATATCGACATCCACACCGTCAGCGGTACCTTTGTCGATGGTAAATACATGGAACCAGTTGTTTCCGTCACGGCTGACAACGGTTGCAGCAACCTTGGGATAATCCGGGTATTTTTTGTCAAGCTTATAAAGCTCTCGGTAGTTCTCAAGATTTGAGTTTTCTCCCGCGAGTATTTTGTTGTCGTAGGAGAGTTCGTCAATTTTTTTCTTTAACTCTTCATTTTCTTTCATAAGCTTTTCTTTTGATTCCATGAAATCAAGCTTATCGGAGAAAAATTTGCCGACGGAATTGATCCCTTTTTGCATGGGAGTAATAACATTGCCGAGTGTTGTTTTTACACCAACAAAGCTGTCCGAGTATTTAAAGGACAGTACTACCAAAACAAAACATAGAATAGTCAGAAATATATAGACAAATTTCGGGTGTATCGAAAACTTTCTATTTCGTTTACTCATGATAAACTTCCAATCCTATTTTAATACATTACTGCGTAAGACGTGTCAGTTTAGGATTCTCGATGATGGCACCGAGCCCCATGACAACTGAGCTCTCAGGCTCATTACAAAGATTGACTCTGAGTCCGAGATTCTGATAGAAGAACTGACCGAGTTCGCCGATCTGAGACGAACCGCCTGTCAGATACAGTCCGTGCTTATAAATATCCGATGAGATCTCGGCAGGAGTTCTTTCCAAAAGGACTTTGATCTGGTCAACTATGCTTTGGAAAAGATCTATAAGTGCACGATGAGTTTCGTTACCGGTAACTGTGATCTCACTCGGTAATCCGGTAACAAGATTACGTCCGCAGACATCCATGGTTGCATCGTTTTCAAAGGCTGAAGCGATGGATGTTTTGATCTCTTCAGCAGTTCTCTCTCCGATAACGAAATTCCTGTCTCTTTTTATCCTTGCGATAATAGATTCGTTAAAACGGTTTCCTCCGATCGGAATAAGACGGCTTTGTACTATACCGCCCAGAGAAAGGATCGAAACCTCAGTCGTATTTGCACCGATATCCACAACCAAAGTACCTGTTGTTCCGGTGATGTCAAGATCCATTCCGAGAGCATCAGCGATAGGCTTTTCAACAATATGGATCCTTTTAGGTTTAAGATTTGTATTTGAGATCAGATCAAAATATGCACGTTTCTCAACCTCGGTGATATCCGTAGGAACGGCAATATAGTACTCTGCGCCCTTGAATCTCTTCTTACCGTCAAGCTCTGCAAAAAAATAATCAATAAGTGACTGCATGTTGCCTATATCGGCGATAACACCGTTTTTAACCGGATAAGAAACAACTATATTTGCGGGAGCCTTCTCATACATTTCGTAAGCCTCGTTTCCTACGGCAAAAGTATGCTCCTTGTTATATACAGCGATCACATTTTTCTGATGAAGGATGATACCCTCATCATTTTTATAGATTTTGATCGAGCTTGTTCCGAAATCAATTCCGATTGCTTTTGATGACATGACTGCTATTCCTCTCCTTTATGGTTTAGTATTTTTTCAAATAATCTGTTTTCAGCATAACTGATGTATGAATTGTCGCCTATGATTATATGATCATCCAGCACAAGATCCAAGTAAGTACACGCCTGATAGAACCTTTTTGTGGTCTTATCGTCAGCAGGTGACGGTATAGGATCGCCCGAAGGGTGGTTGTGAAGAATGACCATCCTTGTTGCCTTGTAGGATAATGCAAAGAGCATGGCTTCTCTGGTAGAGATTATAGCCTGGCCGGATGTCCCCCTAAACATATCCTTGTACTTTATAAGTCGTCCCGAATGGTCAAATAATGCTACATAAAAATGTTCCGACTCATATGATCTGAGCTCTTCCATAAAGTACATGGCTATCTCAGCCGGGGATCCGAGTCTGACTCTGTCCGGGATCGAAACCCTTGATAGTCGTTTTGACAGTTCTGCTACACATAGTAGCTCTAAAGCTTTTACCTTGCCGACCCCATCGAGTTTCATCAGTTCGGGAAGATCCGTGTGATACAATCCCAAAAGTCCGGGGAAGGCTTTAGACACGCCAAGCACGTCGTATGCAACCTCGATGCTTGTTTTGTCCCTGCTTCCTGTCCTTAGAATGACCGCAAGCAACTCGGCGTCGGATAAAACCTCAACACCGTATTGCTCGGCTTTTTCGTACGGACGCTCAAAATATGGCAATTCTTTTATCGTATAATGCTTTTTCATGGCATATGCTCTGCTGCACATACCGATAAATACCGTAACAGATATTATACCACATTTACAAGCCTTTTATCAACCAGTTTTTGTAAAGATTTGAGAATTCCCAGTTTTCCGTGTGGGAATGTGAGTCCTCCCTGAAAATACACGGCATAAGGCTCTTCAATAGGCGCATCTGCGGTAAGTTCGATGCTCGCTCCCTGTATAAATGCCCCTGCGGCCATTATTACATCACAATGATATCCGGGCATCGCGTATGGTTCGGGTTTTACGAAGGAATCAACAGGCGAAGCCTCCTGTATACCCTCACAAAATGCAATTATGCGTTCGGCACTGCCCAGCCTGATAGCCTGTATGATGTCATATCTTTCATCGTCGGGTCCCGGAGATGTCTCAAATCCGAGTTTTGAGTAAAGATGTGCGGCAAAGATCGCACTTTTAAGCGCGGATGCAACAACTGTCGGCGCCAAATATAGCCCCTGATACAAACTTGGATTGATATTCAGCGATGCTCCAACCTCTGCTCCGAGTCCCGGAGATGTAAGTCTGTAGGCACATTTTTCAATAAGATCACTTCTTCCGACGATATAACCGCCCATCGGAGCAAGTCCGCCACCCGGATTTTTGATAAGTGATCCCACGCACATATCAGCACCTACATCCGTCGGCTCAATTTCCTGTACAAACTCTCCGTAGCAATTATCTACCATACAGATAACGTCCGGTTTAATGCCCTTAATAAATCCGATCAGTTCTCCGATCGATTCCACTGAAAGGGTTTTTCTCATTGCATAACCCTTAGAGCGCTGGATAGTCACCATTTTTGTCTTATCATTTATCGCTTTTTTTATTGAATCATAATCAAAGCTTGAATCGGGCTTTAAATCAACCTGTGAATAGCTCACACCAAACTCAGCAAGAGACCCCATTCCTGCGCCTCTTCCGTCGATACCGATCACGTTTTCTAAAGTGTCATAAGGCTTTCCTACAGGACTTAGCAGTTCATCTCCCGGACGGAGAATCGCAGAAAGAGCCACATTTAACGCATGAGTCCCGCATGTGATCTGCGAACGCACCAGAGCCGCCTGCGCATGAAAAACGGATGCATACACCTTTTCAAGTGTATCGCGTCCGTCATCATTGTAACCATATCCTGTTGATCCGTATAAATGCGACTCTGACACATGATTATCCTGCATTGCTTTAAGAACCTTCAATGTGCATATCTCGGCATTTTTATCAATAAGCTCAAATCTCGGAGCAAGTGCTTTTAATGATTCATCGGATAATGTCTGAACCTCTTTTGATATGCCCATTTTTTCAAAAATATCCTGCATGTTTTTATCACTCCCAAACTGCTTTGAATTTATTGATGATATCTATCGTAAGAGAATCGATATCATCATATGTATCTTTATCAAAGTATGTAACATCTTTTTCTCGATTATACCAGGTCAGCTGACGCTTCGCAAAATGCCTCGTATCACGCTTCAGCACGCGTATCGCTTCCTCAAGATCATATTTTCCTTCGAGATAAGCTGCGATCTCTTTGTAGCCGAGGCCTTGCATGCTTGTCATCTCAGAAGTCACGCCCTGATCGATCAAAGACTTTACTTCCGATACAAGACCGGCTTCTATCATCATATCCACTCTCTTATCAATTCGATCATATAGCTTTTGTCTTTCACAGGTAAGTACGGCATATAAGAAGTTATATGGACTGACTTTTTGTTTCTGTTCTGTATTGTGCTCTGATATAGGTGTATTTGTCGTATAGTAAAACTCCAAAGCTCTAATAACTCTTTTTATATTATTAGGATGGATGGCTTTGGCGGAGTCACTGTCGATTTCTTCCAGTTTTTTATGAAGTGCTAAAGCTCCGTGTTTTTCTGAAAAAGCAAGAAGCTCTGAGCGAAGCTTTTCGTCAGGTTCTTCAGACGAAAAATCAATGTCATACAAAACAGCCTGAATATAAAACCCTGTACCACCAACTAAAACCGGGATTTTTCCTCTAGAAGTAATATCGTTGATACATTTTTTTGCTTCCGTTTGAAATCGAACCACATCAAAGTTTTCCGAAGGATCACATATATCGATAAGATGATGAACTATCCCTGATCTTTCTTCAGGCATAAGCTTGGCGGTACCAATATCCATGCCCCTATATACCTGCATGGAATCAGCGTTTATAACCTCACCGTCAAGCTTTTTACAAAGCTCTAGTGAAAGGTCGGATTTACCGACGGCTGTCGGACCTGATATGATCAACAAAGGTGTTTTATCCATAACTAAACCAATCTTTTAAATCTTTTTTCAAACTCATATTTACTGAGCGATATCGTCGTCGGCCGTCCATGTGGACAGTGATATGGCTCATCGAGAGAAAGCATCTCCGATATCAGAGTCTTTACCTCCGGAATAGATAAGGTGTTGTTTCCCTTTACCGCGGCTTTGCACGATATGGTAGCAAGTCTGTCTAAGATCATCTCCGGCTTTTTACCCTTCATTCCATCCATGATACTGTCAAGAATGTCAATAAAGATCTCCTTTGCATCGAGATTCAGAAAATCAGCAGGGACCGCTTTGATCAAAAACTCCCTGTCGCCAAATTCCTCCCACTCAAAACCGAAGCTTTTAAATGCCTCCGCATTTTCAGCAAGTGCGGTTTGTTCCTTTCCGGATAACGAAACAACTATAGGAGAAAGCAAAGCCTGAGATAAGGCTTTCTTTTCTTTCATTTTTTTGACAACACGTTCGTATAAAACCTTTTCATGAGCCGCATGCTGATCGATGATAAGAAGTTCGTCCTTGTATTCGATAAGCCAGTAGGTATCAAATATCTGTCCGATTATCCGAAACGCCGGAGCATCCTCTTCTCTGAAAAGATTGCTGTTTAAAAACGGACCGCTCTCTTCTACAGTCAACGGTTTATCGAAACGCTGCTGTTCATATCGATAATTATTATTACTTGCAGTATTATCTGTATTTGATATAATATCCGGTTCGGATTTTGCTTCGAATGTGTTAAGCTCAGAGTTGATATCATCACTTATATCTTCGTTTGTGTCTGAAGCTGTATCTGTATTTAGATCAGATGTTATCGTTTCATTAAATAACCTTGATTTTTCAAAAGGCTCAGGGTCCTTTTTAATATCTTTTGCAACCGTGTTCTCATCTTCTTCGCCGTCTCCGAGTTTTTCTTCGGGGATCAGTGTTATTCTGTCCAAAGAAGCTTTTATTTCATGATAGAAAAGCTCATAAACAGCTCTTTCATCTCTGAACCTGATCTCTTTTTTTGTCGGATGGATATTTACATCAATCATATCAGGGCTGATTTCCAACATAAGTGTCACAAACGGGAATCTGTGATTCATCAGATAATCCCTGTACCCATCCATGATAGCAGCATGTATCGTGTTATTTTTAATATAACGTCCGTTCACAAAATAATGCATGTAAGAACGATTGCCGCGAGAAAACTCCGGCTTTGCGATAAAACCGGAAAGACTCAAATCTCCCTCTTTTGCATCAATAGGAATCAAAACCTTGGTGAGATCAGAACCGAAATTATAAAAAATATTGGTTCGAAGCGAATTATCTCCAGAGGTTTTAAGCTTTGGTTTTCCGTCATTTATAAACTGAAATCTTATCTCAGGATGTGAAAGAGAAAAAGTCAGCATGCATTCTGCGATCGCATTTGCTTCTGTCGTTTTCGATTTTAAAAACTCACGTCTTGCCGGAGTGTTATAAAAAACATCACGAACGATAAACGTAGTACCCTCCGGACTTCCTATCTCCTCAATCTTTATCTGTTCACCGCCTTCGATCAGATATCTGGTTCCTACTATGGAATCATGAGTTCTGGTGATAAGCTCTATTTTCGAAATGGCTGCGATACTCGAAAGGGCTTCACCACGAAAGCCAAGACTTGTCAGACTCAAAAGATCATTTGCATCATTTATCTTGCTTGTGGCATGTCGTAAAAAGGCGGTTGGGAGCTCATTTTTTTCGATGCCGCAACCGTTATCGGTAATTCTTATCTGGTCGATACCTCCGCCCTTGATCTCTACAGTTATCGCATCAGAGCCGGCATCAATAGCATTTTCTACGAGTTCCTTAACAATCGAAAGTGGTCTTTCGACAACCTCTCCCGCAGCTATTTGATCAATAGTAAGTTTATCAAGTACGTGAATCATAGAATCCTCCGGATCAAATCAGTATCACCACTTCTTTTCAATCTCTTTTTGCCATTTGTTTACAAGGTTCATCGCCTGCATAGGTGTGATATTTGAAAGATCTGTGTCTCTTATCTCACACAACACATCATCCATTTGTGTTTCATCTCCGAGCGTATCAAAAATAGACAGCTGTCTGGGACCGTCCGGCTCATCACCCTGAACCTTAACAAACTCAGGCTTTGCAGAGATCACGGTCATAGGCATACTAGACATTTCATTATTCTCCAGATTGTCGGATATGATGCGCGCTCTTGAAAGAACTTCTTCAGGCACGCCGGCCAACTTTGCAACCTGGATACCGTAGCTTCTGTCCGCTCCTCCTTCAACGATCTTTCTTAAAAATATCACGTCTTCGCCATCCTCTTTGACAGCTATACAGTAATTCTTAACTCCTTCAAGCATACCTCCGAGCTCTGTAAGCTCGTGATAATGAGTGGCAAAGAGCGTTTTTGCACCTATCTTGGTTTTATCAGCTATATGCTCAACGACAGCCCATGCTATCGACAAACCGTCAAATGTAGATGTGCCTCTTCCTATCTCGTCAAGAATGATAAGGCTGTCCTTTGTAGCATGATGAAGGATATTTGCAACCTCGGTCATCTCAACCATAAAGGTAGACTGTCCGCTCGCCAGATCATCAGATGCCCCGACACGAGTGAAAATCCTGTCAACAATAGAAAGTTTTGCGCTTTCTGCAGGTACATATGAACCTATTTGAGCCATCAGCTGGATCAAGGCTGTCTGTCTCATATATGTGGATTTTCCTGCCATATTTGGGCCTGTGATAATAGCGATCCTTTGGCTGTTAGTATCAAGCTTGGTATCATTAGCGACAAACAGATCGTGTTCGATCATTTTTTCAATAACAGGATGTCTGCCTTTTTTTATGTAAAGAGAACCGTCATTAACTATAGTCGGTCTGCAGTAATTCTCTCTCTCAGCGACATAGGCCAGTGAGGCCAGCATATCTATCATGGCTATAATATGAGCTGTTTTTTGAATACGTTCAATATGACACGCGATAGTATCTCTTAACTCGCAAAACAGTGCATATTCTAACTGGTACAATCTGTCTTCTGCTCCGAGAATGGTGTCTTCCATTTCCTTCAGCTCGGGAGTTGTAAATCTTTCGGCATTGGTCAAGGTCTGTTTTCTTGTCCATGTATCGGGAACAAGTGAAAGATATGAGTTAGTAACCTCTATAAAATAACCGAAAACCTTATTATATTTGATCCTGAGGTTTTTAATTCCGGTCTTTTCTTTTTCCGTAGCTTCTAACTCAGCTATCCAGTCCTTTCCTTTGAGCTTTGCCTGACGGAGTCTGTCAACCTCGGCATTGAAACCGGCTTTAATGATGCCTCCTTCGCGAAGAGTAAGCGCAGGTTCCTCATCAATCGTTTTCTCGATCATTTCGAAAAGATCGGAAAGAGGATCGAGTTTTCCGGAAAGCTCTTTAAACATACTACAAGGATAAGTCAAAACAAGCTCTTTGATCGAGGGAAGTATTTCCAGTGATGATCCCAAAGCCAGCATATCTCTTGCATTTATGGATTGATAGCAGATCTTGCTAATCAGTCTTTCCATATCATAAACAGGTCCTAAGTACTCTCTGAGTTCCTCGCGGGTTACAGGATCAGAATTTAAGTCCTTTATCGCGTCATAGCGTCTTTCAATATCTTCGCGAATCAAAAGCGGACGCTCAACACTGTTTCTAAGCATTCTGGCGCCCATAGCTGTTTTTGTCTTATCTAAAACCCAAAGTAAAGACCCGCGCTTTTGTTTCTCACGCATAGTCTCTACAAGCTCAAGATTTCTTCTTGTGTTACGATCAAGAAGCATGGTAGAACCGGCCTGATCGATCTGAATATGACTGATATGATCAAGAGAACACTTTTGTGTTTCATATAGATATTGCATTACACATCCGCAGGCAGTCTTTCCGAGCGGTATATCATCAAGGCCCAAACCCTGAGTGGTTTTTACATTGAAATGATCACATAGCGAACGATCAACATTATCAGGCGAGAAAAACCTCGGTTCCAACGTCGAAACAGTGATATTCATGCGATCCTTTAGATCTTTAATATCTATATTTGCAAGATAAAAAGCATCATTGGCTATGATCTCTGACGGCGTATATCGATTTATCTCATCCAACAGTTTACCTGTATCGGCTATAAGAGCAACATGAAACTCTCCGGTCGTAACATCGGTAACAGCCATTCCAAATCCATCCGGACCGGCAACTATACCCATGAGGAAGTTGTTCTTATCTTCATCGAGTGTCTGGGTGAACGAATTGGTCCCGGGTGTGATTATACGTGTCACCTCACGACGCACAAGTCCCTTGGCCTGCTTGGGATCCTCCATCTGTTCACAGATGGCGACCTTATAGCCTTTATCAACAAGGCGATGAATATATGTGTCCGCAGAATGAAACGGGACACCACACATGGGTGCCCGCTCTTCTAACCCGCAAGCTTTTCCGGTAAGAGTGAGTTCGAGTTCTCTGGATACTGTTTTAGCATCATCAAAGAACATTTCATAAAAATCACCCAGACGATAGAAAAGTATGCAGTCTTTATATTCTTCTTTTGTACTCAGATAGTTAGTCATCATGGGAGAAAGCTGTCCCATTGAAAGTACCTCCACTGTAACCTGTTACTCTGACTCCTCAGCCGGAGCCTCTGTAGGAGCAGGTTTTTCTGTTTTCTCAGCCGGAGCCTCTGTAGGAGCAGGTTTTTCCGTCTTTTCAGGCGGAGCCTCCGTCTCTTCAGGCTTCTCAGTTTCCTCAGGATAATCAGGCTCCTCGGTCTCGTCCGGAGAAACCGTCTCCTCAGGCTTAGGAGTCTTTTTCGGCTTAGGAGTCTTGGTAGGTGCAACCGTCTCAATAGGTGCTGGAAGATCCATCACCGGAACAGGCTTGGTTGCTGAAAGATACATTGCATTGATGTAACCCTCTACACCCTGATATGAAACCTTGGCCCAGTCTCCTCCGTCATAACTTATCATCTTGACTTCGGTACCGAAAGGAACCTTTGAGATCACTGATGCAGTAAGTGATGCCTCCGATCTCATATTAACATCACTAGTAGTGTAAGCAAAATCAGCGTTCTTTAACTCATCTTCATATTCATTGAGTTCATCGTTTTCAATCATATCCTGGTTAGGATCGACAGTCTGAACAGGCTCCTCTTCAGTCTTATCAACCTCTACAGCAGCCTGAGTTACAGTACCGGCGTTTACCTCTTCTTCGGTATAACGATTGGTCTGACCTTTTATATACCACCAACCAACAAGCAAAACTCCGACAAGAACTGCCAGAGCGATAGCTACGCTTATTGAAAACATTCCGATCTCAAATGCCGGATTATCAGATTTTCTCATCCTTGAGAAGAATCCGTTTTTCTTCTTATTCATATATACCTCCGCATAAAAATATCAATACACCCTAAATATTATACCCATCTTGCCCTACTTTGTCAATTAAATACGAAACAAAATTTCTTCGAACAAATGTTTGACAAATTGGTTGAAATATGATACTATTGTTCTGTAACAGAGAATGATCTAGGGATATTTGTTTATCCCGGATAGCGAGGTGAATATGGCACAAGGAAAGATTTCCGCAAAGCAGAGCGAGATTCTATCATATATGAAGCAGCAGATTTTGGATAAGGGGTATCCGCCATCTGTACGCGAGATATGTGAGGCTGTCCATCTTAAGTCTCCATCCTCGGTACACTCTCATCTTGAAACACTCGAGTTAAACGGCTATATCAGACGTGACCCTGCCAAGCCCAGGGCCATCGAGATCGTTGACGACGGTTTCAACATGACTCGTCGAGAGATGAGAAATATCCCTATGATAGGCCAGGTGGCAGCCGGTGCTCCGCTTTTTGCAGAACAGAATATATCCGGATACTTTCCTCTTCTGTCCAGCGAGCTGCCTGCGGGAGATCTGTTTATGCTTGATGTTCGTGGGGACTCTATGATCGAAGCCGGTATATATGACGGGGATCGTATTATCGCTCAGCAGACTCCGGTCGCCAAAAACGGAGATATCGTCGTCGCTTTGATCGAAGATTCTGCTACGGTTAAGACATATTATAAAGAAAAGGACCACTATCGTCTTCAGCCGGAAAACTCATCCATGGATCCTATCATCGTTAATGAGGTGATAATTCTTGGAAGGGTTGTTGGTCTCTTCCGACTTATGTAATACATTTATCCAATCCAGTAAAAAAAGCATGTACATCTCTATCATACGAGATGTACATGCTTCTTTATTTTTTACATGTTTAGGATCAAACGATTCCCTGAGCCTGCATAGCCTCAGCAACCTTCTCAAATCCGGCAATGTTAGCTCCGACAACATAGTTCTTCTCGAAGCCGTACTTCTTTGAAGCCTCATCAACGTTTTTGAAGATATTCTCCATGATACCCTTAAGCTTTCCGTCTACCTCATCGAAGGTCCATGAAAGTCTCTCAGAGTTCTGGCTCATCTCAAGTGCTGATGTAGCAACACCACCGGCATTAGATGCCTTGCCAGGTGCAAAGAGAACACCGTTCTCCTGCAGATACTGAGTTGCATCAAGCGTTGTCGGCATGTTGGCACCCTCGGCAACAGCAATACATCCGTTTGCTACAAGCTGCTTAGCGTCATCGATAAGAAGCTCATTCTGTGTTGCACAAGGAAGAGCAACATCACATTTGATACTCCATACACCGCGACCCTCATGATACTCTGCTGAAGGACGAGCTGCTGCATACTCTGTAAGACGAGCACGCTTAACCTCTTTAACCTCCTTAAGAAGATCAACATCGATTCCATCTTTATCATAGATCCAACCGGTTGAGTCAGATACTGTAACAACCTTAGCACCGAGCTGCTGAGCCTTCTGAGTTGCGTAGATTGCAACATTTCCGGCACCGGATACACATACTGTCTTACCCTCAAGGCTCTGTCCATTTGCCTTAAGCATAGCATTTGTGAAATAAAGAAGACCATATCCTGTAGCTTCTGTACGAGCAAGAGAACCACCGAATGTAAGACCTTTTCCGGTAAGAACTCCCTCATAAAGATTGCGGATACGCTTATACTGACCATACATAAATCCGATCTCACGACCACCTACACCGATATCTCCGGCCGGTACGTCTGTATCTGCTCCGATATGCTTGCAAAGCTCAGTCATGAAGCTCTGGCAGAATGCCATAACCTCGCGGTCTGATTTGCCTTTAGGATCAAAATCCGATCCACCCTTACCTCCTCCGATAGGAAGACCTGTAAGTGAGTTTTTAAATATCTGCTCGAATCCAAGGAACTTGATGATTCCAAGGTTTACTGAAGGATGGAATCTCAGACCACCCTTGTAAGGACCGATGGCGCTGTTGAACTGTACACGATATCCTGTGTTTACCTGTACCTGACCCTTGTCATCAACCCACGGTACGCGGAACTTGATCTGACGCTCCGGGTTAACAAGACGCTCAAGCAGTGCATCCTTGCGGAACTTCTCCTCATTTTTCTCAACCACCGGGCGAAGTGATTCCAAAACCTCTTTGGCAGCCTGATGGAATTCCGGCTCGGCAGGGTTCTTTTTAACGAGCTCGTCGAGCACTTCATCAACGTATGACATAGTGCAATACCTCCTAAAAATAATAATTACTGACACATTATACACCTAACTTGATATTATTGCAAGTTTTTTCTTAAAAAAAATCAATTTGCTTACTAAAATAATATCAATATGCGTATGATTTAGATACATATAACTACAAGAGTGATGAAAGTGCGTATTCGCGAGGACACGCTTTCGCTTTTTTATCATACGTCACGTTGTGCGGCTCGAAGAAAACGTAAACGTTTTCTTATACCTCGCCTGCGCAACGACGTATGATAGACATTCCTCGCGATGATACGCAGTTTTCATCACTCTTTAAATCTGTCTTCATCAGAGTATACAAAGAGTGACGGAAGAAGTGTATCACTGTGAGGGATGTGTCTCTAGCGTCGTTGCGCAGACACCGTATTTTGGTGTCGTGCAACGTGACGCTAGAGAAAAAAACGAAAGTGTGCCCTCACAGATACACACTTCCGTCACTCTTGATTAGAATCATGTTAAAAATTACGCACTTTCATCACGCTAATGATTAAAAACATGATTATAAATATGCACTTTCATCACGCTAATGATCATTTTTCGTGAGATGACATATATGAGTTCGTATACCTTATATCACCGCTGACGTCCTCGCCAAACCAATCCGGCGGAACGAAGTCACGACTGTCCTCAACCGACATAAACTCGACTTCAGCAAGATATAATCCTTCTCTGTTATCATGAAAAACATCAAGCTCGATGGTATAACCATCATATGGGATCATATATCTGGTTTTATGGATCGGCCAGCCGTCGGCCTTCTTAAAGAGATGCATATACGCATCAAAGCTGATCTCGGATTCGATCTCATCGGCGATACAAAGCTTTTCATCGCTGCCCTTTACTCTGTTTTTATACGTAAAAATATACTTCGGGCCCTTTTTTCTGATACGAAGCGTTGGGTCGGAGCAAAGATATGCCTGCTCTATCTCGACGCTTTCGTATTTGTTGATGTCCTCAGGTAGATTTTTAACAAGGTATTTTTTTTCGATTTCCATATGTATCACCGCTTTTGATGTGTTCTACTTTTTACTTGACAGATCCGAATGATCCGAACGGATAAAATCTCAGCCATGCTCTGCCCTGGATATCTTTTTTATGTATCAGACCAACTTCAGGGAATCGACTGTCAACACTGGCGTTTCTGTTATCTCCTAAAACAAAGTATTCATCCGGTTGCAGATAGATAGTATCAGCCGCCATACCCGGATCCTCGATCATTTCTGCTCCGTAGCGATCGTCTGTTAAAAGATTTCCGTTTATATAAACCTGTCCGTTAAGTATCTGAACGGTTTCTCCCGGAAGACCGATTATACGTTTGATATAATCATCTTCTGTAGATATCGGAAATACTACGATGTCAAAGCGGTCAGGATCATGGAAATAATAACTCAATTGCTCAACTATGAGCTGATCACCATCAGTAAGTGTTGGAGACATCGACGAACCATCAACTGATGTATGATGTGCTAAAAACTTTGTTATGACCAAAGATATCACTAAGGCAAGCGCTACTACTATCAGTATGTTTCTAAGAAGTCTGAGCAAAGGATGTCCGACTGAAAACTCGACACTTTCCGTCTCGATTCCGACTGAAACATCACCGAACGCCACATTTTCGACCTGAACACCGTCTGATGAAGCACCCTCCAAATATGATACAGGCGGGTTATCCTCAAATGGCGACGGAGTATCATCCGTAACAGGTGCCGAATTCAATGACCATTCCATGGGCTGATCTATAGTTGTAAACTTATCCGATGAATCAGTCCCGGATATCACTGTACTGTTATCAGATGTTTTATTATCAAGATTAGCCTCGTATTCACTGTGAACAATATCAGCTGTTGATGAAAACGATGAAACAGCCGGGCCTTCAAACTCTTCGGTATTTTGATAAGCTGTCTTTGGTTTAGATATATCCGATTGTACTTCAGCAGCAGGTGCTGATGCAGCTTCAACTGATTCTACAGGATTCAGATCAATCTGCGCATTTTCACTCTGACTATCCAAAGAAGGTGAAGCATCATTTTGAGCCGGATCCGCTTGAACATTATCGATCTGTGCAGCCTCAACCTGCTCTGATTCAGCCTGAGCCTTGACCTGAGCCATTTTTGCTTCATACTCTTCGGGATTAACTACCCTTTGAATCCTGTTAAGTATCTCTTCCGGTGTTGTAGATGCCGGATCTACAGGCTCCGGCTCCAGGGACGCCTCTACCTCTATCGGTGAAGACGATGAAGATATATTGGAAAAGCCCTGTTTCTCAAGTATCTTATCTATATCGGAAAACAGAGCGTCTTTATCAAACTCACTCATTTTTACCTCCGTTCAAATCGCATACATTGGGTTTTAGATTTTTTCAGGCAAACTTTCTATCGTAATTCTTCCCAGTCTTGCATTTCTGAAATCATCCAGCAGGAAAAATGCTCCCTTGTCGTAATCAGGCTCTCCTCCCTTTGCCTTACAACCGCGGGCAATTGCCAATTGCTCGAGAATATGTACCGAATCACCCTCGGGTTCAAATCCGTAATGCTCACTGATAACACCCTTATGATGCTCTTCCAAAAACTCGATCAGATCCAAAGCAAGATCGGTACTGACTATTAGTTCATCCTTTATGGAACCGATCCAGGCCAAGTGTAATCCGACTATCTGATCCTCAAACTTTGGCCAAAGGATTCCCGGTGTGTCCAAAAGCTCAACACTTCCGGCATTTTTCCCTGAAGAAAGTCTTATCCACTGCTTACCCTTTGTAACTCCGGGCTTGTTTCCGGTTTTTGCTGATGCACGTCCGGAAAAGCTGTTTATGAATGTGGATTTTCCCACATTCGGAATCCCGACTATCATAGCGCGTATCGGTCTGTTTTTAATCCCGCGTTTGAGATCTTTTTCTCTTTTTGCCTGTACAGCTTCATCTATAAGCTTATTTACTTTATTTAAATCCTGCTTCTTTTTTGCATTGATTGAAAGCGCATATGCACCTTTAGATTCGAAGTGCTTAACCCATTCGATTGTCCTATCATTATCGGCCATGTCTGATTTATTCAGAAGTAGGATCCTGGTTTTCCCTTGTGCAAGAGTATCTATTTCGGGATTCCTTGAGCTAATCGGAATCCTGGCATCTATAAGCTCGATCACTATGTCTATCAGGCGAATATCTTCTTTCATCGACCTGATCGCCTTAGTCATATGACCCGGAAACCATTGGAAATGCATTAGTTGATCACTCCTCGGATTTTTCCTCTTTGGTATCGTCTTCGCCTTTTTCAGCCTCAGGACCGGAGATAAAGCCGAATGGGTCCAGTTTCAAAAAAACAGTCCCTACCAAGTTTTCTTTTTTCACCTTACTAAAGCTCGAACTTCTACTGTCATCAAGATCGGTCCTTTTATCACTCAAAACAAAAAACTCATCATCACCAAGCTTAGTTTCCTGATCTGCCTGGCCCGAAGATACGTTTCTGTCAAACTCGAAGTCCTCTTCAAGCTTTTTCCCGTCGATATATACATATCCGCCGGAAATCCTTACCTTCTCACCGGGAAGACCTACTATCCTTCTTATAAGTATAGATGAATCAGTTCTCTCCTTGGTATCGGTCCCTGTTTCCGGAAAAAATGCAACGACACTGTTTCTGCTCGGAGTAAAGAATCTCTTGAAAAATGTGTTGACTATGACCTCCTGTCCTCCGTGAAGCGTGTTTTCCATGGAAGAACCGATCATAGTAACCTTTTTCAGGCAAAGATTAATAACACACCATGCTAAAGCTATCACGAAAACAACCAGGATAAGATATCTGATTGTTTCAAAGATAAGCTTTTTTCTTTTTTCTTTCTTTGCTTCCTCTTCAAATCGGAGATTCATGACTCCCTCCTAAAGGTAAATCGCATATATAGGAAAAAGGTCAACAAATTATGAGAATTCGTTGACCATGTTTTCTGTGTGATAAAAGCTATTATTTTACCAATTCCTTAACCTTGGCAGCCTTACCTGTGCGGCTTCTCAAGTAGTTAAGCTTAGCACGTCTTACCTTACCGCGACGTACAACCTCGATCTTCTCAACGATCGGTGAGTGAAGCGGCCATGTCTTTTCAACACCAACACCGTTTGAAAACTTACGAACAGTGAAGGTCTCTCTGCTTGAGCCACCCTGTCTTTTAAGCACTGTACCCTCAAATACCTGGATACGCTCGCGCTGTCCCTCTTTTACCTTTGCGTGAACACGTACTGTGTCACCGATGTTGAAGTCGAACGTTTCTTTACGAAGTTGCTCGTCTTCGATCTTCTTGATAATGTCGTTCATGTTTCTTCCTCCTTAACGTTCGATGTTCATATCATAATAATGAAAGCGGACCATCTAATGATTTTGCACAACGTTAGAACTATACCATACTTTTAGGGCTTCGTCAAGTGATTTTTCAAGAAAAATGTACAGTTCTCAGTCGTTTGTTACCTCTTTACCAAATCTCACGGCTATCGAATTGGCATGAGAATACAGTTTTTCTGCCTTTGCAAAGGCTATGATATCCTCGTGTGCCTCCTCAAGCGCTTCTTTTGAATATGAGATCAGAGAGGTCTTTTTAATAAACTCATCAACCGATAATGGTGATGAAAACCTCGCTGTACCGCAGGTCGGCAAAACATGATCCGGCCCTGCAAAATAATCTCCGAGGGATTCGCAGCTGTATTCACCCAGAAAGATAGCTCCGGCATTTCTGATCCTTGTCATAACCTCAAAATTGTCCTTGGTAAGTATCTCCAGATGCTCACTGGCTATATCGTTAACCATTTCAACAGCATCGTTCATATCCTTTGCGACGATGATGAATCCCCAATCATTCAATGAAGACTCGATTATCTCGCGTCTGGCCTGCTTTGCTGCATACTCATATGCAAGCTTTTCAACCTTTTTAGCAAGCTTTTTATCCGTTGTGACCAAAACAGCCGACGACATCGGGTCATGCTCTGCCTGACTCAACAGATCACAAGCTACATACTCGGGAGTAGCTGTCTCATCAGCCAATACAAGAATCTCTGAAGGACCTGCGACGGAATCGATCCCGACTGTACCAAAAACAACCTTTTTGGCGAGTGTTACAAAAATATTCCCGGGCCCAACGATCTTGTAAACATTCGGAATCGTCTCGGTTCCGTAAGCAAGAGCTGCGATAGCCTGAGCTCCGCCAATCTTATATATCTCATCACAGCCGGAAATATCAGCTGCAACCAAAACCTCAGGAGTTACAGATCCGTCTTTAGACGGCGGTGTCATCATAACGATCTTATCAACCCCGGCAACCTTAGCAGGAACGACTGTCATAAGAACTGAGGATGAAAGCGGCGCTCTTCCGCCGGGAACATATACACCTACTCTTTCAATCGGTGTGATCCTCTGACCAAGCATTACGCCATCCTCTCGAGTAGTGATAAACGTTTGTCTAATCTGCTTTTCATGATATGTTCTAATATTATCAGTTGCTTTTTTTATGGTTTCGATCAGGGCGTCATCGACTTTTTTGTATGCCTCCTCGATCTCAGCCCGGCTTACTCTGAATGTATCTGAAGTGAGCTTAACACCGTCAAGTCCCTCCGTAAGCCTGATGAGAGCCTCATCTCCGTTTTCACGCACATCAGCAAC
The DNA here is from genome assembly GCA_900318295.1 of uncultured Eubacteriales bacterium. GTDB lineage: Bacteria > Bacillota > Clostridia > Lachnospirales > Lachnospiraceae > Eubacterium_F. The sequence continues at coordinate 4,094 of ONKC01000007.1, read as the reverse complement.
AATATTGTCTACTATCTTTTGGATCTCTTCATCACCACCGAATCTTCGCTTCTGAAGGGTGGCAAGAACCTCTTTTTTTGATTCTTTATCTAACTCTACTACTCGCATAAGCCCTCCTTTAATGCGTTTATAAGTTTAAGAATTCGATCTCTTAAAAGCTTCATACTTGCTTCATTTACGATAACTCGTGCAGACAAAGGACATATTGTTTCCAGTACTTCGAGTCCGTTTGCTTTAAGGGTGGATCCGGTCTCCACTATATCAACTATAACCTCCGAAAGCCCGACGATAGGCGCAAGCTCTACCGATCCGTTCAATTTGATGATCTCGACAGTCTGGTGTTTTTTTTCGTAAAAATAATCCTTAGCTATCTTAGGATACTTAGTTGCGACTCTTCTTATCCTTCCGGTCTCAAGAGCATCCTTTGCAATAGCCGGACCTGCCACACACATATTGCACTTGCCCAGTCCCAGATCAAGGACCTCCAGTACCTTTCTGCCCTCTTCGGCGATAGTATCATAGCCTACCACCCCCAGATCAGCAGCTCCGTATTCGACATAGGTCGGGACATCTGATGTTTTTGATAAGAAAAACTTCAACCCAAGCTCTTCATTTGTAAAAATAAGCTTTCTGGTTTCCTTATCCTTTATCTCATTACAGGTAATCCCGCTTTTTTCAAGCAGATCGATTGTCTGCATCGCTAAACGCCCTTTAGCTAGAGCTATGGTTATATACCTCATCATATCCTCTCTCTCTCTTTAATCAATACTCAATACCGTGATCTCTCCGGTATCATCAATATATCTGATCTCTTTAAGTCCTCTTCTTTCTCCGTAAACCTTATAATCATCCAATGAGATATCGGCATTTTTTCTCATCAGAAAGACAGGTTTACCTTCATCTCGAAGGTTCTTTGCAAGCTCGATCGCACGATTTCTGTTTATCGAACGATACAGAATAAGAATATCCTCGTCAGGAGTCGGAATTTCGACCTTTTCGGTGGCTAAAGCATTCATAAGAGAGTTTAGTAAAAATACCACGCCGACTGCCGGTTTGTCTTTTCCAAACTGAGCCACAAGATCATCATAACGACCACCGCTTGCTATAGCTTCTCCGGTACCAAATGTATAAGCTTTAAAGATCACACCGGTATAATACTCCATTTTTGCAAGCATTCCGAGATCAAAGGTCACATGATCAAGCATGTTAAAGCCATCAAGTATCTCTCTGATAGTCTCAAGTCGCTCTATAGCTGACAGGGTCTGCTCATCACTGATACGTTCTTTTACATAGTTAAGAGAATCTTCATCAGCAAAAATCTCCGGAAGGCGTATAAGTACATCTCTGACTCCGTCATCCATGGACTTATCAGAAAGAAGTTCCTTCACGGCATGAGAATTTTTATTCTCTATAAAATGCCTAAGCTTTGCAGTCTCATCTTCATCAAGTCCGGCTACTCTTATAAGACCTCTAAATACTCCTGCATGACCGACATCAACCCTGAAGTCCTTTAATCCGCTCTTTTTCAGGCACTCAATGGCAAGTGTAAGCATCTCACCGTCGGCATCCGAGGACGCATCCCCGATTATCTCAGCACCGATCTGCGTAGTCTCTGAAAGCTTTCCCTGATACGATGAATTATGAATAAATGTATTACCTGTATAGCAAAGCCTTAACTGCATATCTTCCTCAGCATAATACCTTGCCACGCATCTGGCGATCTGAGGAGTATGATCCGGACGAAGTACCAAAGTGTTGTTGTGCATATCAAAGAACTTAAACATCTGGTTCGACGGCACCGTACCTCTTTCTTTATTAAAAATATCAAAAAACTCATAACTGGGCGTCTTGATGTCGCGAAAGCCGTACAACTCCATCTCATGACGTATCATATTACAGATAACATTGTACTCACGACACTCGCGACCAAATACATCTTTAACACCTTCAGGTGTGAATAGTAATGATGGTTCAAAATCCATAATACAAACTCCTCTTATTCGTTATTGCCGAGCAAGGCTTCGACATATTCTTCACCCTTAAACATATCCAGATCATCGATAGTCTCTCCGACTCCGATAAACTTAACGGGGATATTCATTTCAGACCAGATTCCTACGGCAATACCGCCCTTTGCGGTACCATCCATCTTAGTAAGGATTACACCGGTCACATTGGTGACATCAGCAAACTCTTTAACCTGAGAAAGAGCATTCTGACCGGTCGTAGCATCGACTACGATCAGTGTTTCCAAGTAGGCTCCCGGGTATTCCTTGTCCAAAATCGTATGAATCTTGTGCAGCTCATTCATTAGGTTTTTCTTGTTATGAAGGCGCCCTGCCGTGTCACATAAAAGGATATCCACATCCCTGGCCTTTGCAGCAGCAACTGCATCGTATACGATAGATGCAGGATCCTGGCCCTCATTTCCGGCAATAATATCAACACCTGCCCGATTCGACCATTCTTTCAACTGATCTATGGCACCGGCTCTGAAAGTATCGGCAGCACATAAAAGTACCTTTTTACCACGGTTTTTAAGAAGTGAAGCCATCTTGCCGACACTTGTTGTCTTACCGACACCATTAACACCGATAACAAGTATAACCGACTTTCTGTTCATAAAAAAATATGCATCCATCGGCATTTCAAGCTTTTCCTTAAAAATGTCTTTAAGGATATCCTTGGCAAGATAAGCATCGGACCATTTTTTTTCGGACACTCTTTCCTTCATGATCTCGATAATCTCTTCAGACGTCTCGGCACCGACATCAGCCATCACAAGGATCTCTTCCAGCTCTTCGTAGAAATCCTCGTCGATAGGTCTGCCGGCCGCAAACAGATCGTCCATATACTCGTTCATCTGATTGCGGCTTTTGCTAAGTCCGTTTCTTAATCTGTCAAAAAATCCCATAGTAACTTTTCTCCAATATATTAATCATCCAACTGCTCTTCTATCAATTTAACTGAAACAAGCGTCGACACGCCTTTTTCCTGCATCGTGATTCCGTACAGGACATCTGCAGCTTCCATCGTCCCCTTACGATGCGTGATGACGATAAACTGCGTATTTTTCGTAAGCTTATGCAGATACTTCGCATAACGTTTGACGTTCGAATCATCAAGAGCCGCCTCGATCTCGTCAAGCAGACAGAACGGTGAAGGCTTCAGATTCTGGATCGCAAAAAGAAGCGAGATCGCTGTCAAAGCTTTCTCTCCACCGGAAAGCTGCATCATGTTTGTAAGCTTTTTACCTGGCGGTTGTGCATTTATCATGATACCGGCATCAAGGACATCCTCGTCAACGGTGAGCTCGAGCGTTCCTTTACCACCGCCAAACAGCTCCTTAAACACCTTATCAAACTCCTTTTGGATCGCAGCAAACTTCTCTGAAAACTGCCTTCTCATCTCGGTGTCGAGCTCCTCGATGATACCTCGAAGCTTCTCCTCAGATGCGACAAGATCATCATGTTGAGTTGTCAAAACCGTATATCGCTCATAGATCTCTTTGTATTCCTCGATGGCATTTACATTCACATCGCCGAGAGCTCTGATTTCTGAACGAAGCTTTGAAACACGCTGACTTCTCTCGGATTTTGAGATTGATTCATCAAAATCCATCTCAGTTATATTATGATATGTAAGCTCATATTCATTCCAGATATAGTTGATCTGGTTTTCGAGCTTTTCATCAACCTTTTCGCTTTGAGATTCAAGACGAAATACCTCTTTGTTGAGGTCGCCGATCCTGTTGATGAGCTGTTCTCTTGACTCAAATGCATCTTTCTTCGAATCGATAAGCTCTTGTTTCTTGACAAGTTCTTCTTCGACAGTCTTTTCAAGAGTTAAATTGTTTTTCTTGAGTTCTTCGATACGAAGCTCATATGCTTTTATCTGATTCTGGTGCTCCTTTATGGAAGAATCAGAGTTGTCGGCGTCAGAACGGATCTCATCAAGCTGTTCTTTCGCGGTTGTCGCCGCATTTATGAGACGTTCGATATTCTCATCTACGAAGCTTAATTTTCCTCTTACGGAGGTTATTTCCAATCTAAGCTCATTTAGAGCCTCCTGATCAAGGGACTGCTTTTCATGAG
>ONKC01000025.1 GCA_900318295.1 uncultured Eubacteriales bacterium | reverse complement strand
ATCATTTTTGAAAACCCCGTTCGTTTTGCCGCGCCCGGACAGTCAGCGGTTTTTTATGATGATGACGGGTGCGTACTCGGAGGCGGGATCATATCGTTTTTCTGAAATATTCCTTGAAATTCGGCATGAAAAGTTATAGAATATATGAGTACGGTGGTTTTTGGTCGCCAGAACATAAAACCGCTGTTTTTGTACTTTATTATGGAAAGAAAGGGGTGATAGCTTGGAGGGATTAGCTGATAAGCTGGTCGAGGAGCTCGAGGTCGAAACCGTCTTTACGATTCCGATAGGTGACGGGATTCCTGTCGCGGAGTCGGTCGTGGTGACATGGATCATCATCGCATTTTTGCTCATCTTCTGCTTCATCATGACCAGAAACCTGAAAGTCAGGAATATCTCGAAAAGGCAGGCGATCATCGAAACCATAGTGGTGAAGCTTGAGAACCTGACCGGGAGCATGGTAGGTGAGCGCGGAAGAGGCTTGACGCCATACCTCACCACTATCCTTATGTACATCACTCTTGCAAATATCATCGGAATATTCGGCTTCAAATCTCCGACCAAGGACCTGAATGTCACGATAGCGCTGGCGCTCATGAGTATAGTTTTAGTCCAGGCGGCGGGTATCAGATATCTCGGGTTTAAGGGGTGGCTGAAGCGCTTTACACAGCCGGTAGGTATGGTCACACCGTTCAACATACTTGATCTGGTGACAAGACCGCTGTCGCTGTGTATGCGACTTTTTGGAAACGTGCTCGGAGCATTTGTAATAATGAAGCTTTTGGAGCTTGCGATGCCGGCTCCGGTGATCGTACCGGCGGTGTTCAGTATCTATTTTGATCTGTTCGATGGTATACTGCAGGCGTACGTCTTTGTTTTTCTGACCTCTTTGTATATTAAAGAAGAGATAGAGGAAGAAGAGGAAGAAGGCGGAAAGAAAAAGCGAAGACATAAGAAAAATGTCCCAAAACTAAAGGACAATGAGATACAGCAAAAAATTGCGTAAGCATTAAAAAAACGGAGGTAACTAAATTATGGGAGCAATTGCAATCGGAGCAGCATTGGCGGTTTTCGGAGCGATAGGAGCGGGAATCGGAATCGGTATCGCTACATCAAAGGCGGTTGAGGCAGTGGCAAGACAGCCTGAGGCTGACTCAAAGATCATGAAAAACCTGATCCTTGGATGTGCGCTTGCAGAGGCGACAGCCATCTACTGTTTTGTCATCGCCCTGTTGATAATCATGATGTTAGGTAAATAAGCTGGAGGATACATATGCTACGGATTGATTTCAATCTGATTTTCACGGTGATAAATATCCTTGTACTGTTCGGGGGTCTGTGGCTTGTCCTTTTTAAACCTGTCAGGAAGATACTCGACGAAAGACAGGCTGAGGCCGATCGCGAGTATGATGATGCAAAACAAAAGCAGGCTGAGGCTGATGCGGCGAAGGAGCAGTATGATGCATCCTTGGCTGAGATAGATCAGACAAGGAAGGATACTCTTGATGAAGCCAGGAAAAAGGCGGATGAAGAGTACCAGCGTATCATCGGGCATGCCCAGGCTCAGGCCAAGGACATCACTGACCGCGCCACGACTGAGGCTGAGAATCAGAAAAAGAAGATACTTAAGAGTGCAAATGAACAGATCGCCGATATGGTTGTAGAGGCTGCCGGAAAGGTAGCCGGATCAGCCGAAGGCGCTGATTTTGATCGCTCTTTATATGATGAGTTTTTATCGAAAAAAGCGGGGGATGATTCATGACACAACAGACGATTGAGTACGCGTCAGAGTTGATGAATATCCCTGACGCTAAGGAGATGGTCGAGCAGACCTTTGATATACTCGAGGCAGTACCTGCGGTGAGAGCCGAGTTAGAGGATCCGTCGGTTCCGATCGATGTCAAGCATGTTGTGATCGAGAGGATTTTTCCGGGTGGTATCAGAAACTTCTTAAAGCTTCTTTGCGATAACTCGGATTTTAGTTCATATGACAATATCCGTGAGAAGTTTTTGGAGCTTCGTAAAAATCCCAAGCAGAAGGCATCTGTCGCTGAGCTGGTATATGTGACCGAGCCGACAGACGAGCAGCTTTTAAAGATCAGGGATTTTCTTGGCAAGGAGTTTGGCAATCCTGATATGGAGCTCGAGATGAAGCAGGATGCTTCGTTGAAAAGCGGATTCATAATCCGTGTCGGATCCAAAGAATATGACTGGTCGCAGGCCGGACGAATCAAGCAGCTCGAAGAAAGATTGAGTAGTGCGGTTGCGTCTTCGACCAGCTATTCCGAAGAAGGTATAATCTCGATCCTCAGATCTACCATCGAAGAGTTTGAGCTTACTGCATCCGACAAAGAGATCGGAGTGGCAAACTGGGTCGGTGACGGCATTGTCAATGTCGACGGTATAGATCACGCAAACTACGGAGAGATTGTTATCTTCGATTGTGGAGTAAAAGGAATGGTTCAGGATGTCCGCCGAGACGAGATCGGTGTCATCCTTTTCGGAAGAGATACGGATATACATGAGGGTTCGAGAGTAGTCAGAACCGGCAAAATGGCCGGAATCCCAGTGGGTGATGAGTACCTCGGGCGAGTGGTTGATGCGCTTGGTGCGCCTCTTGACGGAGGGGCAGAGATCACTACGGACAGCTATCGTCCGATCGAGATGAATGCACCCGGTATAGTTGATCGTAAGAGTGTATCCGTGCCGATGGAGACAGGAATTCTTTCCATCGATTCGATGTTCCCTATCGGTAGAGGACAGCGTGAGCTTATCATTGGCGACCGCCAGACTGGAAAAACATCGATCGCCATGGACACCATTCTCAACCAAAAGGGTAAGGATACCATATGTATATATGTGGCTATTGGGCAGAAAGCATCGACAGTAGCAAAGCTTGTCGGTACTTTGAAAAATGCGGGCGCTATGGATTACACTATCGTGGTAAGTGCCACTGCATCGGATCCGGCACCGCTTCAGTACATCGCGCCGTATTCCGGAACTGCTCTTGCCGAGTACTTTATGTATCAGGGCAAAGATGTGCTGATCGTATATGATGACCTTTCCAAGCATGCGGTCGCATACCGTGCGATATCGCTGCTTCTTGAGAGGTCGCCCGGACGAGAGGCTTATCCGGGAGATGTATTCTATCTGCATTCGAGACTTTTGGAGAGATCTGCAAGACTCTCACCCGAAGCGGGCGGAGGCTCTATCACGGCTCTGCCTATCATCGAGACGCAGGCCGGAGATGTGTCGGCGTATATCCCGACAAACGTCATCTCGATCACGGATGGTCAGATTTACCTGGAAAGCCAGCTCTTCTTCTCGGGACAGCGTCCGGCGGTAAATGTCGGTCTTTCGGTATCCCGTGTCGGTGGTGCTGCGCAGCGTAAGGCGATGAAAAAGGCGGCCGGAAGTGTCAGGATAGATCTCGCTCAGTACAGGGAGATGGAGGTCTTTACACAGTTCTCGTCCGACCTTGATGACGCGACGAAAAAGCAGCTCGATCACGGGCGAGCTTTGATGGAACTTTTGAAACAGCCTTTGGGGCACCCGTTCTCGATGGCGGACCAGGTTATCATTCTCGTCGGAGCGAATGCGCATGTGTTCAGCGATGTTCCGGTTGAAGAGGTTATAGATTTCAGAAAAGGGCTTTTGGATTTCTTCCATTCAGAGTGTGCCGATATCATCACGGAGCTTGAGACATATCTCGATCTTCCGGATGAACTCAAATCGCGCATAGCGCAAAGATGTGAAGAATACAAAGAAAAGCTGAATAAAGAAAAGGAAGCGCAGATAGAAACTGCGGATTATGCTGAAGCGGAGGAAGTCTGATGCCGAACACGAAGGAGCTTCAAAACAGAATAAACTCCATTCGCGACACGATGAAGATCACAAACGCTATGTATATGATCTCGTCCATGAAGCTTAGGAAGGCAAAAAGCAAGCTCGAAAACACCGAGCCTTATTTCGAGAGCCTTAAGGAAGAGATCTTGAATATCCTTTTACATTTTCCTGACATCAAAGACAGATATTTCAGAAACAGTGATGAGGAGCTTGAACAGGAGTTAGAGACCAAGCGAGGATTTATCATAGTTGTCGGTGACAAGGGCATGGCGGGCGCCTACAACCATAACGTGATCAAAGAGGCTTTACTGCACATCAATCAGGATGACAGACTCTTTGTCGTAGGTGAAGTAGGTCGACATGAGCTCGCTGCCGAAGGGTTTAATGTTGAGAGCGAGTTCCTCTTCTCGGCTACCAATCCGTCCATGCACAGAGCCAGAGTCATATCCGAAAACATAGTGGAGATGTATAAGGAAAAAGAACTTGACGAGGTCTATGTTATCTACACACACATGGTCAATACCATGAAGTCAGAGGTCCGCAAGGAAAGATTGCTCCCTCTGAAAACGCACACCTTTTTGAAGGATGAGATGATCGAAAAGGCGATGAGTGAGCAGGGTGGCAAGACACGTGAGCAGATTGAGCGTGAGGCAGAGGACTGGTACAATATCTACCCCGGACCGCGCAAAGTTCTGGACAAACTTGTGTACAATTACATTACCGGATTTGTCTACGGAGTGCTTGTTGAGGGGTCTGCCAGCGAAGAGAATGCGCGAATGATGGCAATGCAGGCAGCGACTGACAATGCGAAAGAAATGCTCGGTGAGCTTTCCATTCAGTTCAACAGGGCAAGACAGTCAGCTATCACTCAGGAAATCACAGAGGTGATCGCAGGAGCGAAGGCCCTGAAGAAAAAGAAGAAGAAAAAAGCAGTATTATAAGCGCAAACGTACTACACATTTATTTTTGAAAAATACGCCGTGAAATTAGGCTTCAGGAGGAAATGATGGTAGAATACAAGGGAAAGATAGTTCAGGTCTCCGGACCGGTGGTGGACGTCGAATTTGAGGACGGACATCTTCCGCCGATCAGATCGGCCCTTACTGTAGACGTTGCAGGCTCTACACGAGTTATGGAAGTGGCACAGCACATCGGACATGAAGTAGTGCGCTGTATCATGCTTGCGGCGAGTGAAGGTCTGGCAAGAGATATGGAAGTCGTATCTCATGATGAGGGGATCACGGTTCCTGTCGGAAAGGCTACACTCGGAAGATTGTTCAACGTTCTCGGTCAGCCGATCGATAAAGGTGAGCCGGTCGTAAGCGAGGAAAAGTGGTCCATACACAGAGAGCCGCCGAGCTTTGAGGAACAGAGCCCGGTAGTTGAGATCCTTGAGACGGGGATAAAGGTTATCGATCTTCTTGCTCCGTATGCCAAGGGCGGAAAGATCGGACTGTTTGGAGGAGCCGGAGTCGGAAAGACCGTGCTTATCCAGGAGCTTATCCACAATATAGCTACAGAGAGTGGCGGATACTCGATATTTACGGGAGTAGGCGAGCGTTCCAGAGAGGGAAATGACCTTTGGACCGAGATGACCGAATCCGGTGTCATCGAAAAGACTGCCCTTGTCTTCGGTCAGATGAACGAGCCGCCCGGAGCGCGTATGCGTGTAGCCGAGACGGGCCTGACCATGGCAGAGTATTTCCGTGATGTAGAGAACAGAGATGTGCTTTTGTTCATAGATAACATATTCAGATTTATCCAGGCCGGATCCGAGGTGAGTGCCCTTCTTGGTCGTATGCCTTCGGCCGTAGGATATCAGCCCACGCTTTCCAACGATCTCGGAGAACTTCAGGAGCGTATCGCATCGACGAAAAAAGGATCAGTTACATCTGTTCAGGCGGTATACGTACCGGCCGATGACTTTACCGATCCGGCCCCGGCGACTACGTTCTCACATCTGGATGCGACCACGGTTCTTTCAAGAAAGATCGCCGAGCAGGGTATCTATCCGGCGGTTGACCCGTTGGAGTCGTCTTCGAGGATACTCGAGGCAGATGTGATCGGTGAGAGACATTACAGTATTGCGAGAAGGGTTCAGGAGGTTTTGCAAAAATACAAAGAACTCCAGGACATCATCGCGATACTTGGTATGGAGGAGCTTTCCGAGCAGGACAAGCTTACCGTATATCGTGCAAGAAAGCTGCAGAGATTCTTGTCACAGCCGTTCCATGTGGCAGAAAACTTCACCGGTGTTCCCGGAGTGTTTGTTCCGCTTGAGGAGACGCTTCGCGGATTCAAGATGATCCTTGACGGAGAGATGGACGATGTTCCCGAGAATGCATTTTTCAATGTGGGAACTATAGACGATGCAAAGAAAAAGGCAGATGCCTTACTTGGACGGGCTTCATGATAGGAGAGACGGATGAATACGTTTTATCTTAAGATAGTAGCCTGCGACCGTGTGTTTTACGAGGGAGAAGCTACGATTCTGGTCTTTCCGGTAGAAGACGGAGAGATGGCAATACAGGCTCACCACGAGCAGATGGTGACGACCACGGAGATCGGAGTCATGAGATATCAGACTCCGGACGGGGAGATGCACATCGCGATCGTATCAGACGGTATGCTTACTGTGCAGAAAAATAAGGTTGATGTGATCGTGTATTCTGCCGAAAAGCCCGAGGAAATTGACAGGTTCAGAGCGGAGGCGGCGGCGGAGCGCGCCAGAGAGAAACTCCAGCAAAAACAGAGCCTGGTTGAATATCATATTACGGCATCATCGCTTGCGAGGGCGATGGCCAGATTGTCCGGAAAAGACAAATATCTGACTAAATAATAAACGGAGGTGTGTACAAATGGATGACAATCTTAAAAAGGAACTCCTCGATCAGTTAAATGCAGAGCTTGGCGTGAAAAAGGAGTCTAAGGACGCCAGGTTTGATTCGTCCACCGGCACCCTGTATGCCAATGAATTAAAAAATTATGCTATATCGCATGTTGACAATGAACAGTTTACCAAAGGCAAGACATATGAGGGCGGTGAGGTCCTGAACGGAAGGATACGAGTGATAGACGACAATAATCGTCCTTCAAATATTCATGTTGAGGATTACGACTTTGAGTTTCATTTGCATGTGCCGAAATGATCTGACTTTGTACAATATTACCAAATATAGGGAGAAAAAATCATATACTTTGTACAAATTTGCGATTGACGTCAAACTCGAAAAATGCTAGTATTAGTACATATTATGAAACATGTGAAAAAGCTTATCAGTTATTTTTGATCATATATCCCTTTAGTGGCCGGAGAGCAATCTCCGGCCTTCCCTTTTTATGGAGTTTATTCATTTTTACTTGCATGATAGACCCTACTGTGTTATTATATCATGTATCAATATTTCAAGAAAGAAGGTAGACAGATGAACGATACAGCTACGTTTAAAAAGGGTACTCAGTGTGTTCAGTCGGGTTACAGGCCGGGAAACGGTGAACCCAGACAGGTTCCGATCATACAGTCGACTACATTTAAGTATGATACAAGCGAGGATATGGGTAAGCTTTTTGACCTCGAGGCGTCGGGATATTTTTATACACGTCTTCAGAATCCGACAAATGATCATGTAGCGGCAAAGATAGCTGAGCTTGAGGGAGGTTCGGCAGGCATGCTCACCTCATCGGGGCAGGCTGCAAACTTCTTTGCTCTCTTTAACATATGTGAATGCGGATCACATATAGTTGCATCGTCTTCGATATACGGAGGAACATTTAACCTTATAGCCGTTACGATGGCAAAGATGGGAATCGAGACCACATTTGTTTCGCCTGACTGCACGGACAGAGAGCTTGAGGATGCTTTCCGTGATAACACCAGAGCGGTATTTGGAGAGACGATTGCCAATCCGGCACTTACGGTATTTGATATCGAAAGATTTGCGAGTGCGGCGCACAGACACGGTGTACCTCTTATCGTAGATAACACATTCCCGACTCCGGTAAACTGCAGACCGATCGAGTGGGGTGCGGATATCGTTACGCACAGCACGACCAAATATATGGACGGACATGGAGCGGGCGTCGGCGGAGCGATCATTGACAGCGGAAAGTTTGATTGGATGGCTCACGCAGATCTCTTCCCTGGATTGTGTACTCCGGATGATTCATATCACGGAATAACATATGCAGAAAAATTCGGTAAAGAAGGCGCCTTTATCACCAAGTGTACGGCTCAGTTAATGCGTGATTTCGGATCGATCCAGTCACCTCAGAACGCCTTTCTGCTTAATCTCGGATTGGAATCTCTGCACGTTCGCATGCCTAAGCATGTTGAAAATGGATGTGCAGTAGCACAGTTCTTGAAAAATCATCCGAAAGTAACGAAAGTAACGTATCCGGGACTTGAGGGAGATAAGTATTATGACCTTGCTAAGAAGTATATGCCAAACGGTACTTGTGGAGTTGTTTCATTTGAACTTGCGGGAGGCAGAAGTGTTGCGGAGGCATTTATGAAGAAGCTCAGGCTTGTCGCTATCGAAACACACGTTGCCGACGCCAGATCATGCTGTTTGAATCCGGCGACATCTACTCATCGTCAGATGACCGATGAGCAGTTGGCTGAAGCGGGTATACCGGCAGGGCTTGTGAGAATGTCTCTCGGACTCGAAGACAAGGAAGATCTGATTGCTGATATCGAGCAGGCGCTCGGTTGAGAATAATTGTATAGAAAGATTGTGCAGAGGTTGATCGCGGTGCCGTCAACCTCTGTTTTTTTGTGCATTTTTTTATAATACTTACTTGCCATATTTGCGGAAATGTCGTATAATAGATAATTGGTACAGTGCGTGAAAATGCGCTTTTTGCAGGTGTTGGGGTATGTAAAAAACCTGCACACTACAGATTGTGTCGGAGGGAGTATGGATCAGATTCAGGATGATTTTACGACCGTCACTGAGATGAATGAGCTGATAGCCACGTATTTTGACAACAATTCATTGTTTCAATTTGTGAAAGTAAAGGGTGAGGTTTCAAACCATTCGGACTGGAGAGGGCATCGCTTTTTCACGATAAAGGATCAGACTTCGGTTTTAAAGTGCACTATTTGGGCAAATGTAGTTCCATCCGCGCTTTCCTTTGAACTAAAGGACGGTATGGAGGTCGGACTGATAGGCAGGATCCGCTTTAATCCGAAAAGAGGAGAGGGCCAGCTTATCGTCGCGAAGGTCGTTGACCTTGGTGAGGGCGGAGAGAGTCTGGAACTCAAGCTTTTATTTGAAAAGCTCAAGGCCGAGGGCATTTTTGATATCGATCATAAAAAGCCTATACCAAAATACCCGAAGAAAGTCGGGATAGTCAGTTCGCAAGAGGGAGATGCGATCAGGGATATATACAGAGTTGCGAAGGATCGAAATCCTTATGTGCAGTTATTTTTGTATAATGCGACGGTTCAGGGAGCGAGTGCACCGGCGTCGATAATACAGGGTATAAGAGAACTTGATAAGTATGGATTTGACCTGATCATAGTAAGTCGCGGAGGAGGATCGAGAGAAGATCTGGCACCGTTTGATGATGAGCAGGTAGTAAGGGCTGTGTACGAAGCACAGACGCCGATCGTTACAGGAGTGGGCCACGAGAGAGACTGGACGCTCATAGATTACGTGGCGGATGAGAGATTTTCGACGCCCACGTACGCGGCACAGGGTGTGTTCCCGGATATCATGAGCGAGATCCGCAGAGTTCATCGCCTTGAGGATAGCATCAGACGGGCGATGGAAAACGCGTTTCGAAAGAGAGTGCTTCTTTTGGAGTCGCGCATGGAAAGACTTGAGCGATACAGCCCGGAGTCGATCCTTGCGAGAAAGATCGAAAGACTCGAGACAGCGGCAGATGAACTTGAGTCTTCCATGACAGCATTGATTGATAAAAGAAAGCATCGGCTTGAGGTGATACTTGCCCGTATGCATGGATTGTCTCCTACGGCCAAGCTGGTGGGTGGATTCGGATATATATCCGGTGATGAGGGACCGGTCACGAGTGTTGATATGGTAGCTCCGGATCAGGATATTTTTATTCGTCTTCATGACGGAGAGATCCACTCAAAGGTAGTGGATATCCGAAAGGAGACGATAGGAGGAGAAGATGGCTGAAAAAGAAAAAAATGAAGAGTTTGATGTCGACGAGGCGCTTGAGAGACTTGAGGAGATAAACTCAAAGCTCGCGGAGGGCGATCAGGCATTGACTGAATCCATCGAGTTGTACAAAGAGGGCGTGACGCTCGCTTCAAAATGCAAAGAACACCTTGAGGGGGTCGAGCAGGAGCTCAAGGTTATAAATAAAAACGAGGGAGAATAAGTCACATGGAATTACGAACTGCGGAGGAGGAGCTTGGTAAAGAGTTAGCCGAGGTCTACAAAAGAGAATATCAAAGACTGACCGATCGCGATTCGGATCTGCTTTACATGCCGGCTACGGACAAGGCAAAATGGTGGTGTTCGTGCGGAGTGATGAATCTGATATCTCAGATGCATTGCCGTGTTTGTGGTGCAAGTATTGCTGATTTGTCGAAGATCATGTGGAAGGATTATCTCCAGGGGCTTTATGATAAGGAGCACCCGGAGGAGGCTAAGGCCAGGAAGGAAGCTGAGGCGGCAGCAGCAGAAAAGGCGGCAGCTGAGGAAGCGGCCAGGGCAGAGGCTGAAAAGGCAGCGGCTGAGGAAGCGGCCGAGGAAGCAGCCAGACTTGAAGCAGAGAAGGCAGCGGCCGAGGAAGCAGCCAGGGCAGAGGCAGAGAAGGCAGTGGCCGAGGAAGAAGCCGAGGCAGAAGATGAGGTGATATCGGAGCTTCCGGAAATCGAGCCCATCGCTGAAGAAGAGCCGGAAGAGATTGTTATTCCTGAAGTTGTTGAAGAAGAGCCTGAGGATAAGATTGAGATTTCGATCGAAGAGCCGGCTGAGGAGCCTGTGATGCTGACGGCATCAAGACCGGATGAGCCGGAACCTGAGATGCTCAGCATAACCAAAGAAGACGAGCCTGAGATGGGCAAGATCGGCTCGATGGATGACAATGATAACGAGTATGAGGATACCAGACTCGGAGAGAGCGAGGATGATTCCGAGTATTTTGATACGCCAAAGGGGGCTACACCTGATGCGGACACCGTTTTGGGAATCCCATCAGAAACTGAGGAAGCGAACGTTTCGCTTTCTGCCGATATCTCCTTCCCCGATTCCGAGGATGAAGATATGACAGAGTCGGAGTCGGCAAATATCATTTTTGCGGATAACACAGATGCTGATACCCCGGAAGCCGATATTGCAGATATCAGCTTCCCGTCGGACCTTGCACAGGAATATGCACAGGAGTTTGCCGAGGAATCTGCGAAAGAAGTTGATGAAGATCCGGCAAAAGAGATCGAGATAGCTGATGACATCATCTTTGAGGAGCAGGCGACTCCGATTGAGGCTGATGAGCCGATGACGGTCGGAATCGATGACATGATGGCGGATATAGGTGAGATAGAGGAGCCTGAGCCCGAGATCGATGATGAAGATGAGCCGTTGATCAAGTTGGAAAAAGCACTCGAGATGCCCGGCTTTGGAAAGGTGCAGTCTTTGGATGCTCTTCCCGAAGAGGAGTCGGTGGAGTTTTTTGATCTTCCCGACGAACCGGCGGAGGAAACTGTCGAAGACAAGCCAAAGAAGGGCGGACTGTTCGCAGGGCTATTTGGAAAAAAGAAAAAAGAGAAAAAACAACCGGAGATATTTACGGAGCTTAAGTTAAAAGAAGAAGAGCCGATCATTCTTAAAAATGAACCGGAGCCCGTTGTCGAAACGACTCCCGAACCGGAGCCCGAGCCTGAAATAGTATTTGCTGAGGAACCCGAAGAGATAGATATTCCGGAAGAGCTGGTGAGCACTTACGAGGAAGAGGCAAAGCTTGATATCCCGGTAGAAGATGAAGAGGAAGAAGCGAAGCTTGACATCCCGGCAGTAGAAGAAGATGAAGAAGCAAAGCTTGATATCCCTGTAGTAGATGAAGAGTCTGAGGAAGCAACTATCGTACTCCCGGAGGCAGAGGCTGAAGAACTCCCTGAGATCGAGCTTCCGGAGGAAGAGGCTGAAGAACTTCCTGAGATCGAACTTCCGGAGGATGAGACTGAAGAGCTTCCCGAGATCAAGTTCCCGGAGCCTGAGAAGGAGGGCTTCCCGACTGTAGAACTCAGCGCGGTTCCTCAGGGAGAGATTCCGGACTTGCCGTTTTCAAGTGAAAAAACAGAAGAACCAAGTGTGATACATGACGAGGAGGGCAACCCTCAGATCATATTCCCCGACAGTCCTTCATCTGAAAGCAGATTCGGAGATATTGATGAGCTTGACTTCCCGGATGCGACAATACCGGAGTCGCCCCTGCCTGATCCTATAGACAGGGAGAGTCTTCCGCATATAGAATTCCCGGATGGTCCACAGCTTGAAGTAAAGATGAATCCGGAACCCGAAAATAAAGAAAAGGCGCGGCCCTTTCGGAACCCGGGGGCGGCGAAAGAAACGCCGTCAGGACTGACAGCTTCTGAGGAGAAATCCGCTGAAGCAAAAGAGTCGGAAGCAGAACCGACAGCAGCAAAAATAACTGAAGAGATTCAAAAGAGTGCTACACCGGAAAAAATGCCTGAGCCCGAAAAAGCGGCTGAACCTCAGGCACCGAGTGCGCACGAAAAGTCCGAGGCAGTAACAAAAAGTAGTTCTAAAGGAAAGCATGCACTTGTCATAATACTCGTGGTTGCTATACTCGCAGTTCTTCTCATGGGATTTTTCCTTGTGAGAAGTCTGTTCGGAAACTCGGAGGCAACCTCGGCGGTAGAGGCGGCGACCGCTTCCATTCAGAAGCTTGAGGAGGATTCTATTCCGACTCAGGAGGATTTCAACAAGGCGTTAAACGATTATAATGCGGTTCCATATGACAGAAAAAATGAAGTGAAAAATGCTTCCATACTTGAAAGATTCAAAGATGTTGATCTGAAAACCGTCAAGGATATCGCTACGCGTATGGATGCACTTTCGGAGACCACACCTTTTTCCGATGTTGTGGATCTTGAGAACGAGTATCAAAAGCTGACGGTCCAGGAGAAAACCTTCGTGGACGGAACAAAGCTAGACAGCTTTAAAAACCTTAATGATATGGAGCAGTCCGCACTTAAAGCCGTATCAAATATTATGAGCCTGCTTCCTTCAAGTGATAACTTCAAGGTCACAAGTGTGAGGGTAAAGGACGATACGAGTATGTCAATGGCGTACCGTATGCAGATTGGTTACAGCTATGTCGATGAGCAAGGGACGCTTAAGCAAAACACGACATATCTTTCAATGATGTCAGCCAATGATGACGTGGCATACAATGATGCCGTAAACTCCGGAGATTCAGAGAGTTACACTAAAAATACAAAAGAAAAAGCCACCTACGATAAGTGTGAATCGGACGAGGTAGAGGTTGACAGCGATAAGATGATGTATTATCTAGATTCGTGATGACCTTCCGGGAGATGAAACAGGATGGATACCAAGTGGAGAATACTAAAAGGGTTAATAATAGGGATCGTCAGCATTGCACTCAATCTGATATTGGGTTGGGTTGCTCACGAGTTTGATTTCCCTGTTTGGATAGACAGTATAGGAACGATGATCACCGCGATAATGTACGGACCGATCGCAGGTGCTTTTGTCGGTGCCACAGGAACCGTCTTTGCCTCGCTTTACATAGGAGAGCCGATCTGGTATATACTCACCGGGATCACTATCGGTGCTTTTATAGGAAAGAACTTTCCGTCAGAAAAACGAGATCCGTATCACGTTCTGCAGTTCGCCGCCCTTGCCGGATTGGTTGCAACTGTTATTGATGTTCCGTTAAATCTGATTTTTCTTCAGGGTTATACAAGCAATGTATGGGGAAATGCACTCTACGATATGCTTTCCCAGAGCATTAATGTACCCGTATTAAATACCATACTAAGTGTGCTGTTCGTCGAGATGCCGGACAAGGTTATAAGCCTTGTAATAGCGGCTTTATCTGTTGAGGGCGGACGGCGTTTTTTTGCGAAAAAATCCACCGACTCAGATGATAAAAATAACACTGAAAAAGGCATAAAAACACAAGGAATAATAATGCTGTTTTTAATCGTTTTCGGTGTCGTGGGAGCGGTTGCATTTACACCCGCAAATAAAGCATATGCAATGGAATATGCATCTGAGTTTGAGACTATATTATATAATAGTGATTCCGGTCTTGATACAGCGGAGATAAATGCGATAGCACAAACCTCGGATGGATATTTTTGGGCAGGTTCCTACTCCGGACTCTATCGTTATGACGGCATGAAATTCGAAAGGATATATCCGGATGAGAGGATAAATACGGTTGTTCAGCTTTACGTTGATTCGAGAAACAGACTTTGGATAGGCACGAATGAAAGCGGTATCGCATCTTATGATGTTACCACACATAAGCTCAAGTTTTACACCATACAAGAAGGCCTCGGATCCAACTCCATAAGGTCTATCTGTGAGGATAATTACGGGAATATTTTTGTGGGAACAACGGCAGATCTTTCAATCATAGATGCGGTCGGAAACATAGAAAGCTTTAAGGGAGATGAGAGCACGCAATATGTCCGTTCCATGGTAAAAATGGAAGACGGTACGATCTGCGGAGTGACCAACGGAGGAAATCTTTTCTATCTTAAAGACAGAAAAATAATCGCAGAAAAAAAGCACGAAGGACAGGTTGGAGTCTACTACACCGCGGTAGGGTGTGACGACACCGGAAGATGTCTGGTCGGCACAAGTTCGACGACATCGGAGATGGTAGAACTTAACGGCAAAAAAATAGAAAAGATCGGCACTGTAACAACAGGAAATATAGTTTATCTAAATACGATCCGATATGATAAAAAACAAAAAGGGTTCTACTTCTGCGGAGAGAATGGTCTTGGTTTCATGGACAGAAACGGAACCTATACTGTGCTCTCAAAAGACAATTTTGAAAGCTCTATTTGTGATATAGTGATCGACTATCAGGACAACATCTGGTTTGCTTCAAACAAGCAGGGTATCATGAAGTATGCCAGAACTCCGTTTGAGGATGTTTTTGTAAAAGCGGGCCTTGAGCCTGAAGTAGTAAACACGGTCGCAGTTACCGGCAACGACCTGTTTATCGGAATGGATGACGGAGTGATCGCTATCGACAGAAAGACCTATCATAAAAAATACGAAGACCTTTTGGAAAGATTCAAGGGAGTCAGGATCCGTCATTTGATGATAGATTCAAAGAAAAATCTTTGGGTATCCACCTATGGTACGGAAGGCCTTGTGCGTCTAAATATGGACGGAGATTCGGTGATTTTTAACGAGTCAAAAGGTACTCTCGGAGGTCGATTCAGATCTGTTACGGAGCTAAGTGACGGTACGATACTTGCAGCTTCAAATATGGGTCTTACGTATATAAAAAATGACCGCATAGTAGGAGTCTTGGGTGAGGGTGACGGACTTATCACACCTCAGATACTTTCGATGGTAGAAAAGCCTGACGGAAAGATTTTAGTGGCTTCCGACGGAGACGGAATATATGAAATCGAAGATAAAAAGATAATACGTCATATAGGTATTCATCAGGGGCTCGGATCTTTAGTCGTACTCAGGATCATACCGTGTGACGAGGGTTATATTTATGTGACAAGTAACGCGATATACTTTGACAACGGAAAGAGAATAAAGAAGCTTAAAAACTTCCCGTACACCAACAATTACGATGTATATTTTGCTGAGGATGACACGGTGTGGGTAAGTTCATCTGCCGGTATTTATATCATAAATAAAGATGATTTTTTGGAGGATAAAGAGGGGTATAATTATTCATTATTAAACCGAGCAAGAGGCTTTTATACCACGCTTACGGCAAACGCATGGAACTCTATTATTGATGATAAAATGTATCTTTGCTGTACGGACGGGGTACGTATGGTTTCCACAAAAACCTACAATACCTACGATGAAACCTACAAGATCAGGATCGATCATATCTATGCAGACGGAGCTGAGGTAGAGATGCAAAACGGTGCATTTACTATCCCGTTGGCCGCTAAAAAAGTAGAGATCGACGTAGCATTTTTAAACTATACGCTGTCCAATCCTCTTATGAAGATCTGGCTTGACGGCGCGGATGCGGGTACCGTCGTATGCCATCAAAATGAGATCGTGCCACTGACCTTTACCAACCTTCCTTACGGAAAATATGCTCTAAAGGTACAGGTTTTTGACGGTACGAGTGAAAATGTCGTCAGGGAAGAATCGTTTGATGTGGTAAAGAATTCAAGACTGTTTGAAAGACCTTACTTTCAAATATATCTTATATTTGTAATTGTATTTTTCGTGGTATTGATAGCATGGATGCTGACAAAAGTAAGGAGCATGTCCATCATCAACGATCAGTATTTAGAGATCGCCAGAGCAAAGGAAGAAGCTGAGTTTGCCAACCAGGCGAAGTCGAGATTCCTTGCAAATATGAGTCACGAGATACGTACTCCGATCAATGCGATCATGGGTATGGATGAACTTATATTAAGAGATGATATCTCGCCGGAGGTTCGCGCCAGAGCGATGGATATACGTATAGCATCCAATTCGCTTCTTTCGATAGTAAATGATATCCTTGATATGTCAAAGATCGAATCCGGAAAAATGAAGCTTGTTGCCGAGCAGTATGATATGGCAGAGTTTTTGAGATCCTTAGTATCGATGATCCAGATAAGATGCGATGAAAAGAATCTGAAATTCAGGGTAAATATCGATGATATTTCACCCAGAAATCTTTACGGAGATAATGTTCGCTTAAGACAGATACTTTTAAATCTACTCTCAAATGCCGTCAAATACACCCATAGCGGAGAGGTTATTTTTGAGATGAAGGAGCTTGAGCGACGTGATCTGACAGCCGGAAAGATAGAGCTCCCCGGTGTCGATGAGCCTGCCGAGGGAGAGTATGATCCCGAAGAGACCGGAAGAAAACAGGTTATGTTAAAGTTCACGGTGAGAGACACCGGAATCGGAATAAAGGAAGAGGATATGGAAAAGCTTTTCCAGCCTTTTGAGCGTCTGGAGGAGAGGAAAAATCGAAGCATCCAGGGTACGGGACTTGGTCTGGACATCGCTCGCCAGATGATAGAGATGATGGGCGGCGAGCTGGGCTGCAGAAGTACGTATGGCAAGGGATCTGAGTTTTTCTTTACTATCCCGCAAAATGCCACATCCGAAAAAGTCCTTGGTATCCGCTGGAGAGAGGCACCTAAAAAAGGCGAGCTCGGAAGCGCAGATCCGTCGATACCTCTTTTTGAAGCGCCGAATGCGAAGGTCTTGCTCGTAGATGATAACGAGATGAATCTTGCAGTGGCATCCGGACTTTTAAAGAGAACAAAGGTAAAGATAACGACTGCGACGAGCGGTATAGAGTGTTTGAATATATTGAAGGATGAAGAATTTGATCTGATATTCCTTGACCATATGATGCCGGAGATGGACGGTATAGAAACACTTCACAAGATGCGTGAAAACGATATAAAAACACCGACAATCGCACTTACTGCAAATGCCGTGGCGGGTGTAAAGGATACTTATCTCAAGGAGGGCTTCGAGGGATATCTGTCCAAGCCGATCGACGGCAATACAATGGAAAAAATGATGATGGAGTTTCTTCCGGCTTCAAAAATGCAAAAGCCGACGAGACACTTAGCAAACGCAGCGGTACCGGGTGCAGGACTTGCCGATGAAGAAAAGGATAAAGAAAAGCTTCCCGAGTGGCTGAAGGATGTCAAAACGATAGATGTCAAAGAGGGGCTTAAAAACAACGCGGATGCAGATATGTATGTATCGATGCTTGGGATCTTTTACAGATCGATAGATGAAAAATCCGCAGAGATAAGAAGCTTTTACAAACAACAGGATTGGAAAAATTATACGATAAAAGTACACGCACTAAAAAGCTCGGCAAGGATCATCGGAGCGCTTGAGTTAAGTAATCTTGCGCAGGAGTTAGAGGACGCCGGCAATGCAAATGATACTGAAAAAATAACAGAAAAAACAGATGGATTTTTATCCATGTATGAGGAGTATAAAAACACGCTTTCGCCGATAGATCCGACATTTACCAGCGAGTCGGATAAGACAGATGAAAGACCGGATGTAGATCCGGCTATGCTTGCGGATGCGTATTCATCGCTTAAAGAGTTTGCACAGGCGCAGGATTATGACCTCGCGGAGATGGTGATCAACTCGTTAAAGGAGTTTAGGCTGCCGGAAGATGATGACAAGAAGATTACAGCTATTGAAAAAAGTCTTTATGCGCTTAAATGGGACGAAATACTCAGTGTATTAGATAGGTGACGCGCCGGGCGCGATCGTGGATTTTCTCACGACTCGCAGCAGGGCTGCTCACTGTGAGAAAACCACTGCCGCCGGCGCTTGGACCACTCGGATTCATCTGTATTTGGGCATGTGAAAGAGTTATACTCGTCAGAAGGAGTATTCTCACAGTGAGCCTG
>ONKC01000058.1 GCA_900318295.1 uncultured Eubacteriales bacterium | reverse complement strand
CCGCAGATGTCTCCGATACATTTTGACCTCGTGGTGCCGGCGCT
Source organism: uncultured Eubacteriales bacterium (assembly GCA_900318295.1). Classification (GTDB taxonomy): domain Bacteria; phylum Bacillota; class Clostridia; order Lachnospirales; family Lachnospiraceae; genus Eubacterium_F. Next base: position 10,982 of record ONKC01000058.1, on the reverse strand, counting down.
CAAGGCCTGCGGATACAACATAGTCCAGCTTCCGACAGGAGTCGGAGAGCTTGAATACGGGCTTAAGTATGTAAATAATGACGCCTGCTATCCTTCACTTTTGGTGGTGGGACAGTTTATGAAAGCGCTTTTGTCGGGAGAGTACGATCTTGATCGTACGGCGCTTATCATCACCCAGACAGGTGGCGGATGCCGTGCGACAAACTATATCGGCTTCATCAGACGAGCGCTCAGAAAGGCCGGAATGAGTCAAATACCGGTTATCAGTCTTAGTGCCGGAGTGGAGTCCAATCCTGGATTCAAGATCGGATACGGACTTTTGAAACGAGCGATACATGCGCTGATATACGGAGATCTTTTTATGCGAGTCGTATATCGCACGAGACCGTATGAGAAGGTAAAAGGCTCGGTTGAAAAACTTCATCAGAAGTGGCTTCCGATATGTATCGAGGAGTGTAAAAAGCCTAACCACAGCAAGTTCAAGAAAAATGTCGCGGGCATCATCCGTGATTTTGACAACATAGAACTCGATGAGTCGAGGAGGAGGCCCAGAGTCGGAGTGGTCGGAGAGATACTTGTCAAGTATCTGCCTGCCGCAAACAACTATGTAGTCGATCTTCTCGAAAAAGAGGGAGCTGAAGCGGTCGTACCGGATATGCTTGATTTCTTCATGTACGGTGCGGTGGACAGTGTGTTCCAGTCAGAACACCTGGGACATTCGACTACAGGCAAAATGCTCGGAGAGCTTGCCAACTGGGCTTTGGAAAAATATCGCGGCCCTGTTGTCAGTGAACTGAAAAAGAGTAATCGCTTTGATGCACCGCCGGATATATATACTCTTATGGAGTATGCTAAGCCTTTCGTATCGCCCGGAAATCAGACCGGTGAGGGATGGTTTTTGACAGGAGAGATGATCGAGCTTCTCCATTCGGGTGTTCCGAATATAGTATGTACACAGCCTTTCGGATGTCTGCCGAACCACGTGGTAGGAAAGGGTGTTATCAAGCAGCTGCGTAAATCATTCCCGGGAGCAAATATAGTCGCTGTCGACTACGATCCCGGAGCAAGTGAGGTCAATCAGCTCAACCGAATCAAGCTGATGCTCGCCACGGCAAACGATCAGATGGATCAGGAGGAAACCCAAAAGAAGGATGCCTGATCAAAAACGATAATCAGAAAAGGAGGGCAATCTCCATGGTTACGATATATAAATCAAATGAAGACAGAGAGCTGTTCGAGCTCAAAGAACCGGAAGAGGGATGCTGGATCAGAGTCTGTCACCCGACAGGCGAGGAACTTGACCGGCTTGCCGAGATCACCGAGATCGATCCCGATGATCTGAAGGCGCCTCTGGATATCGAGGAGAGATCACGTCTGGAACTCGAAACAGATTACAGAATGATCCTTGTTGATATACCGTTTCACGATGAGGAGGATCACTACGAGACGATGCCTTTGGGTATCTATCTGACGAAGAGTTACATCGTCACGATCAGTCTTGTAGATACTCCGATACTTCGTGCGTTTGCTAACAAGAGAGTAAAAGAATTCTTTACATTTAAAAAGACTAGATTCCTTTTCCAGATCCTGTACAGAAACGCTTCATCCTATCTGAGATATCTGCGTATCATCGACAGAAAGAGTGATCAGATAGAGGAAAAGCTTCAGCGTTCACAGAAAAACAGCGAGCTTTTGGAACTGATGGAGTTGGAAAAGTCACTTGTGTACTTTACTACATCCCTTCGTTCGAACGAGGTTGTGTTAGAGAAGCTTTTACGTACCGATAAAGTGAAAAAATACCCCGACGATGAGGATCTGCTGGAGGATGTCATCATAGAGAACAAGCAGGCGATCGAGATGGCGAACATATACTCAGGAATCCTAAATGGCGTCATGGGTACATTTGCTTCAGTCATATCAAACAACCAAAATGTGGTTATGAAGATTCTTGCAACCATGACGATCGTTTTGTCAATCCCGACGATCATTTCAGGTTTTTACGGGATGAACTTCGATGTGATCCCATTCGCACATGAACCGTTGGGTTTTGTGATAACTGTGTTGGCGTCATTTTTGATATCGGGAGGAGTTGCTTTTATCCTCTATAAAAAGAAGTTTTTGTAGTGTATGAGTAGGAGATTTGTTTCATGAATTTTATCGACAGGCTTGAAAAAAAGTTCCCGAGATTCGGTATCACAAATCTGATGAAATATGTGATCTGTATGAATATAGTGGGAACCGTGATACAGCTGATAGATATGAGCGGGATGCTGCCGTTTATGATCTACAACGATTATCTTTCGCTGGATTTTAATGCCATATTTCACGGACAGGTGTGGAGGATACTGACCTTTATTCTGCACCCGACACTTGATTATTCGGGGAATATGGGATCATCCTCGGCGTTTTTGGAGATACTCTGGTTTGCAATCTGGGCTTTTGTATACTATCAGATCGGAACGGTTTTGGAACGCGAATGGGGAAAATTCAGGTTTTCATTGTTTTATTTTTCCGGGATATTTTTCGTGATAATCGCAACTCTTGCTTTCTATCTCGTGTATTCGAATATGGATGTTGGAGGAATGGGAATCGACGCATCAGAGTATATCGGTTATCTTGTAGGAAGTGCGGCAAACTTAAACTACCTGAATCAAACACTGTTTTTGGCGTTTGCGCTGATGTTCCCGGACGTGAGATTTTTCCTGTATTTCATCATCCCGGTAAAGGCCAAATGGCTGGCTTATGTGTATCTGGGATTGATGGCGTTCCAGCTGGTGAAGTGCGTGATGTATTCACAGTGGTATCCGATGGTGCTGATCGTGGGAGCTTTGGTAAACTTCGCGGTATTTTTCATCTTTGCGAGAGGAACGTCCTCTGTCAGGGGTGCGTATAAGCAGAGGAAGAGGAGAAAATCCTTCGAAAAAAAGGCAGATGCTGCGTGGAGCCAAAGCAAAAGACCGCACGAGCCGGGTGCGCCTACGGGTGGTGCCAGACATAAGTGTGCGATCTGCGGCAGGACAGAGCTTGACGATCCGAGACTGGAGTTTAGATACTGTTCAAAGTGTAACGGAAACTATGAGTACTGTTCGGATCATCTGTTCAGTCATACGCACGTACAGTGAGAGTGTTGAAGGGAATTTGGAGGGTAAAAGATGGAGTTTGAGCCAACTACACAGATTATTGTTACCTGTCTTGAGATAGGTGGTTTTGGGCTTATATTGATGATCTTTTCATATCTATGGAGACTTCGTTATGAGGTCGAGGGCTACAGGCGTTATAAGGCGAGCGAAGAAAAGGGTTACAGAAAGTATATGTGGATCTTTTTGCTTCTCGCCGTAGCTTTTGTATTTAAGATCTTTCTCGCTGCCTACTACAAGGGCTACGAGGTTGATATGAATTGCTTTTATTCATGGTCAGATATGATATTTGACGGCGGTATCGGAAACTTTTACAGCTCTGATGCCTTTACCGATTATCCGCCGGGGTATATGCTCATATTATATGTTGTAGAGGCGATAAGCAGACTGTTTTCCATAGAGACGGCGAGTGTGGCGTCCAGAGTTATGATCAAGCTTGTTCCGATCCTTTGTGATATCGGTGCAGGATATGTTATCTGGAAACTTGCCAAAGAAAAGTTTTCCGAAGGCTCATCCTGTCTTTTGGCGGGTCTCTATGTGATCAGCCCGGCCATCCTTATGAACTCGTCGGTTTGGGGGCAGACAGACAGTGTTTTTACGCTGTGCGTGATACTGGTTTGCTACCTGTGTATGAAGGAAAAGAGGATAGCGGCATACTTTGTTTTTGTTCTCGGAGTATTTATCAAGCCTCAGATGCTGATGTTTGCGCCTGTACTGATATGGACTATCGTCGAGCAGGTATTTTTAAAGGACTTTTCATGGAAAAAGTTTTACACGGATCTCATAGGAGGAGTGTGCTCCATCGGAGCATTTTTACTGGCGCTTGTCCCGTTCGGGATCGGAAACGTACTTAACCAGTATGTCAATACTTTGGGAGAGTATGAGTACGCTTCGGTAAACGCCTATAACTTCTGGGCTCTGATGGGAAAAAACTGGGCTGACCAGAAAGGCATATTTTTATTCCTTCCGATGCAGGTCTGGGGGACGATAATCATACTCGTATCTGTGATACTCAGTGGTTATGTATTTTTCAAGCTTAAGAAAAGAGAAGATAATTCGCGTTACTTTTTAAGCAGTGCGGTCGTGATAGGAACGATGTTTTTATTCAGCGTGAGGATGCATGAAAGATACCTGTTCCCGATAGTAGCACTGTTACTTATCGCGTTTGTAATAAAGCCTGCAAGAGAGCTCTACGCCGCGTTTGTGGGATTCGCATTTGTGCATTTTCTAAACGTGGGGCATATATATAAATCACTTACTATCGAGGGATATCATTCAAGTGGATTTATAGGGTTTGTGGCAATCATCTCCATCGCTCTTTACGGCTATATGTGGTTTGCGATGTTCAAAGAAGGCGGGACACTTCCTTTTGCAAACGAGATTAAGTCAAATGGCAGGAAAACCGGTCGAACTTATATCAGCATCAAGGATGAGGATGCGAAAAAAGAGCACGAACCCAGAGAGAAGTTTAAGATCAGACCGAGCAAGGTTATGCCGAAGTTTACCAGGGCAGACTGGACGGTCATGTTCGGTATTATACTTTTTTACGGGATCATCGCCATCGTTAATCTCGGATCCACAAAGGTTCCTCAGACGGAGATGATCATACCGGCAGAGCATGAGGTGGTATGTGATCTGGGAGAAGCTAAGCATGTAGATATGATCTATATGTATAACGGTCATTTTGAAGGAAGACGCTTCCAGGTTGATGTTTCGGCTGACGGAGTTAATTATGAAGGGATCGGAGAGTGCAAATCCGATGATGTATTCAAGTGGAACAGACTCCACAGGATCGATGAGGACACACAAAACTACAACCTTCAGAATAATTACAGATATGTAAGATTTAAGTCACTCGATGAAGCCAGGATCAGGGAGATCGTGCTTTTAGATGATCAGAAAAACGTACTGACACCTGTAAATGCAAGTGATTATCCGTCTCTTTTTGATGAGCAGGATAGAATAGAACTTCCTGTCACATGGAGGAGCGGAACCTACTTTGATGAGATCTATCATGCGAGGACCGCACAGGAGATGACGGAGGGTGCTTATAATTATGAGAACACACATCCGCCTCTCGGTAAGTTCTTTATCAGTATCGGTATCAGGCTTTTCGGAATGAATCCTTTCGGATGGCGTATCGTGGGAACGCTTTTCGGGATCGGTATGCTGCCGTTCATTTTCGTATTTGCGAGAAGGCTTTTCGATGCAAAGACATGGATAGCGGGAGTGGCTACCACACTTTTTGCATTTGACTTTATGCATTTTACTCAGACCAGGATATCGACGATCGATGTGTACGGAACATTTTTCATCATAGCGATGTTCTTCTTTATGTACAAGTACTCACAGACGAGTTTTTACGATACGCCTCTTAAGAAGACGTTTATGCCGCTGCTTGGTGCAGCGTGCATGATGGGACTCGGATGTGCGTCGAAGTGGACGGCTGTATACGCAGCTGCCGGAATGGGTATATTTTTCTTCGCGACGATGGTCAGACGATACAGGGAGTACAGGCTTGCAAAAGCGGATCCGACCGGTGTTACCGATGGCATAGAGCATCAGCATATCATCGAGGTTTGGCAGAGATTTACCCTGATCACGCTTGGCGTGTGTGTGCTGCTTTTTGTCTTTCTTGCGGGACTTATCTATCTTTTGAGCTATATGCCGTTCAGTAACGGTGATAATTCGATGCCGCTGTGGGATAGGATGATCAAAAATCAGATAGATATGTACAATTATCACTCGACGCTCGATGCGACGCATCCATATGCGTCAGTATGGTATGAGTGGCCGCTGATGATCAGGCCAGTGTTCTATTATTGCGGAACTACAGTTGAAGGTTTGAAGGAAGGCATATCAGCCTTCGGTAATCCGCTTGTATGGTGGGCCGGAGTACCTGCATTTATCTATATGGTTTACAGGATGATCAGGTACAAGGACGGCAAAGCGATGTTTTTGGGATTTGCCTATATGGTTCAGCTTGCACCGTGGTTTTTGGTCACACGCTGTACCTTTATGTATCACTACTTCCCGAGCGTGCCGTTTGTAGTGCTTATGATAGCCTACACCATGTATATCATGGACAGAAAAGAAGACAAGCACTGGAGAAAGTGGATTTATGTATACACCGGTGCCGCAGTCGCGCTGTTTTTCCTGTTCTATCCGGTGCTTTCGGGTATGCCGGTGGAAGGCAGCTACATACAGGACGGACTTAAATGGATGCCGGAATGGACACTTTATCTATAGGGGATAAAAATGAACAGAGATGAGTTTTTGATTTGCCGTGAATACGCTTCGATCGACCTTGCATTTACCATGTACGGTCTTTACAGTATGCTTTTTGAAGAGGATGACGAAGAGATAACTGCTTTATACGGTGCGCCTGAAAAGGGGTACTATGAGTGGTTTTTAAGAGTCTTAAAAAAGCTTCTTTCGCAGGAAAAGCCTGATACTGATACGATCTTGGAAGCGGAGGCGGAGTTAAGAGAACTTCGCCGTGAGAATAAAGAGAGGATGGAGTTTTTTACGACTCTTACTGACAGGCTAGTGGTGTATGAGCATGTGCTGAATCGCTGTGAGCTCAGATATGCTCCGCAGGAGAAGCTCGATGCATTTTTAAAGTCAAATCCTGACGATGAGATCATGATCCAGATCAACCTTTATGTCGCAGGCAAGGATAAGGATCCGAAGACCGCGATGAGAAGGATACAGTCTCTGGCAGGAGAGATTCCTACTCAGTTGACCAGACAGAAGCTTTTTGAGCTGATAGACCGCACGATGACTCTATATCTTGATTCCGATGAGACCTCGCTTGACGAGTATCTTTATATGCTGCGTATGGCCGGTATGGTGTTCCCGACGGGAAGCTATATCGGAGAGTATCCGCTTTTAGAGAAGCCTTTGAGGGATTTTGAGGATACCGATCTCAAGGAGATGGATGAGGACAGATACAACCTTTTAAGAGATGAGATATTTGAGCTGTCCGGAAAGCTTACCTTTATTATCGATTATTATAACGACCTGCAGAGGTGCACAAACGATCTGCTTGCCCTATGTCTTTCAAAAAAATGGCTGCCTTCGGATGACGGCGTATTTTTAGAGCCGGCTGTAAATGCCATAAAAACATGTGTCGACGGCGAACCGGATGAGAGCGTTTTTGTACCTTTAGAGGGCAGGATCGAGAATGTCTCCGTAAAGCTCAACGCTCAGATGGCTAAGGTAGTCGCACCGGATATGAATGCCGAAGAAGAGGAAGAATACCTCGATGTGGCGACTATAGCAAGGCTTTTGTCAAACAGTATATATGCAGATATCGATCCTTTGTTTGTGGAGAGTAAGACGGTGACAAAGGAGCTCATACGCGAGAAGGAGAAGGTTTTCTTTGCCGAGCTCGAGGAAGTGATAAAGTCGGTACAAAAGCCGGTCAAAAAAGCGATATTTGCAAAGATAATCGAGAATCTCCCTGTGATGTTTACAAGCGCCGAGGAGTTTACGGAGTATGTGAGACTGAATCTGTTCGGCTGCAGGGATTTATCGGAGCGCTGTGCTTCGATAGCGATAATCAAACAGATCTGCTTGGAAGAAGAGTAACGGAGGAAAGATGTTATATTGGTATCGCGATCTGATGATCAGCAAAAAGCTGAAGAAAAAAAAGACGCACCACATCAAGCGTGTGGAGCGATATTATCGTGCGATGCCAAAAAGCAGGATCTTTGGTAAGAAAAAAAGAGCATACGAGCACTTCGTCGGAAAAAAGATTCCGTGGAAAGAGTATTTTGTAGTGATCAAAGCCACAAATCCTGATAATCTTTTTGAAGTGATAAGTACAAGGCAGCTGATACTGAGGCATTATGAGAGGATGGATCTGTATGTGATAGGTCTGTATGCATCAAATGACGAAGCGTTGTCGGCTGTGCAGGAAATGCTTTTAAACGGTTACTCAGAGGATGCTTCATATGAACCGAGAGATGTGTTTTCGGATATGGATGATTTCGAAACCTATACAAAAGAGGAGGTTTTGAGTAAGAAATGATCATACTTACGATACTGAAATGGATAGGGATCGTGCTTGGATGGTTTCTTTTGGGCATCCTTGCGCTGGCTTTGCTTATCCTTCTTTTGGTATTGTTTGTTCCATTCAGATACAGCGCATCGATCTCAAACCATGAATCGGATGAGGGAGGGATCGATTATGGCTTTGGTATAACATGGATCCTTCATGCCATCACTGTGAGGAAAAGGATAGATTCTGATGTAATAGTGATAAAAATCTTAGGGATACCTATCAAAAAGATAGGACCGGACAAGAGTGAAACAGGTTCGGATGTATTTGAAGATGAGGATGAAGATATTTTTTCTGAATCTGAGATGATTTATGAAGACGATAGTGACGCAGTCTCACTGTCAGAGACACAGGATGAGCCACGTAAAAGAAGGAGAAAGCGTCGAAAGGGTGAACCGGAGCTGGCCCCGGAGAAACGTAAGGAAGGCCCTGTAGAGCACATTTTTTCGCTGATCCGGGATAAGCTCGAAGGCATAAAACAAAAAATTCGTGCAACTTTTAAGAAAATAGGCTTTATTTTTTACAAACTTTCTAGTATAATAGATATCGTTAAAGACAAAACGTCAAGGCGGACCGTCAAAAGACTTGTAAAAGAGGTCATAAGGATGATCCGATATATCGGACCGAAAAAGATAAAAGGGACGCTGAGGTTCGGTACCGGAGACCCGTCAAGTACCGGACTGATCCTGGCGGGAGTGAGTATGTGTAAGCTCGCTTATAGGAAGGATGTATCGATCACACCTGATTTTGAGGAAAAGTGTCTTGTAGGTGATGCGTTCGTAAAGGGCAGGGTCCGGGTTGTGTATTTTGTAAGGATGGCCCTGAGGATATGGTTTGATAAGGATGTACATCGTCTGTGGAAGAATTACAGGCGTATGAAGAAGAATGTTAAAAGGAAAGAAAGGGCGCTTCGTAAAGAAGGCGTATTACAGAACTAATTCAGGAGGACTTAGACAATGGCAGAGAACAAGTTTGGAGAAACTATGGAGTCGCTTTTCAAAGGGATGGACGCGTTTATCTCTTCGAAGACTGTTATCGGCGACGCCGTAAAGTTTGATGACGGAACCATCGTGCTTCCGCTCGTGGATGTAAGCTTTGGTGTGGCAGCAGGAGCGTTTGCGAATGACGGAGACAAAAAGAACAACGGAGGCGGAGGTCTCGGAGGTAAAATCCAGCCGAGTGCTATCCTTATTATAAAGGACGGAAGCTCAAAGCTTGTAAATGTCAAGAACCAGAGCGGTATGACCAAGATCCTTGATATGGTACCGGATTTCGTTGATAAGTTCTCGGGCGGTTCGGACGATGATAAAAAGGACAAGAAGAAAAAGGATAAAAAAGACAAGAAAGAAGATTCTTCGGACGATACCAGTGACGTTGTGGTACACGAATAATTCAAGTGATTTCGTATCCTCCGTGGCTTTTTCACGGAGGATTTTTCATTTTTAATCATTTTTTTTGAAAAAATGCTTGCAATTTGCGGGAATGTTTGGTAGAATTGTACCGTTCATGTAAAGAAAGTAGTAAGGAGGTGCAGTCATGGCTAAGTGTGCGATCTGTGGAAAGAGCGTTCATTTCGGAAACGCAGTCAGCCACTCACACAGACGAAGCAATAAGATTTGGAAGTCCAATCTTAAGTCTGTAAGAGTTAAGACAAACGGTGGTTCAAAGAAAATGTATGTATGTACATCGTGCCTCCGTGCAGGTAAAGTGGAGAGAGTCTGACGCTTTGACAACCTGATAAATCATAAGTGGTGATCATGGTCACCACTTATTTTATTTTGTGGATGTATTTGCTTGATTTTTCGGGAGGGTTGTAGTAGAATAGTTATATCTGTGAGACTTTAACCTCGCAAGAGGTATGAAATGGAGGATCGATATATGAAAGGACAGATGGTTACTAAACTTGGTTCGATCGTGATTGATGAAGATGTACTGGGAAAGTATGCCGGTTCCGCAGCAGTTGGATGCTTTGGTGTGGTAGGTATGGCCTCGGTGAACATGAAGGATGGTATTGTTAAGCTTTTGAAGCGAGACAGCCTTCGTCATGGTGTAAACATCTCGATGGATGAAAACGGAAAGCTTCGTATAGAGCTTCATATCGTTGTGGCATTTGGCGTTAGCATCCTGGCTGTCGCAGAAAACCTTGTAGATACCGTTCGCTATAACCTCGAAGAGTATACAGGCATGGAGGTAGGCAAGATCGTGGTTTGTGTAGAAGGTGTACGTGTGGTTGACTGACGACTGAAGGAGGATAGATAATGCAGATCCAGACTATAAATGCGTCGATGATCCGCCGATGTTTTCTTGCCGGCGCGAATGCATTGGACGCACATAAGGATATAGTCAATGAACTGAATGTTTTTCCGGTTCCTGACGGAGATACCGGAACGAATATGACTATGACGATCATGTCTGCAGCCAGAGAGGTGGCGGCGTTACCTGAGGATGCGGATATGAAATCTTTGTGTAAGGCCATCTCAGGTGGCTCGCTGAAGGGTGCCAGAGGAAACTCAGGAGTTATCCTTTCACAGTTGCTGAGAGGCTTTACAAAAGGAATACAGGATTATGAAGAGGTTGATGTGCCTGTTCTTTCCGCAGCCTTTGAGCGCGGTGTGGGCCAGGCATATAAGGCTGTTATGAAGCCGAAGGAGGGTACGATCCTCACCGTGGCCAGAGGTGGTTCGGAGAAGGCTTTGGAGATGGCCGAGACCACTGATAATATAGTAGAGATGGTAAATGCCGTCCTCATCCATATGGAGGACGTGCTTGAGCAGACACCT